>NZ_JBEOVH010000012.1:0-204967 GCF_040295385.1 Streptomyces sp. NPDC002825 | reverse complement strand
TACATGAACACCTACGGGATGCACTCCATCCACGGCCGCGCCCCGGCCATCGCGACCGGTCTGGCCACCTCACGCCGCGACCTGTCGGTGTGGGTCGTCACCGGCGACGGCGACGCGCTGTCCATCGGCGGAAACCACCTCATCCACGCCCTGCGCCGGAACGTGAACCTCAAGATCCTGCTCTTCAACAACAGGATCTACGGCCTCACCAAGGGCCAGTACTCCCCCACCTCCGAGCTCGGCAAGATCACCAAGTCGACCCCGATGGGCTCGCTCGACGCACCGTTCAACCCGGTGTCCCTCGCGCTCGGCGCCGAGGCGAGCTTCGTGGCCCGCACGGTCGACTCCGACCGCAAGCACCTCACCGAGGTGCTCCGCCAGGCCTCCGAGCACAACGGCACGGCCCTGGTGGAGATCTACCAGAACTGCAACATCTTCAACGACGGCGCCTTCGAGGTCCTCAAGGACAACGAGCAGGCCAAGGAGGCCGTCATCCGCCTCGAACACGGGCAGCCGATCCGCTTCGGCGCCGAGAACGAGAAGGGCGTCGTCCGCGACCCGGCCACCGGCGACCTCCAGGTCGTCACGGTCACCCCGGAGAACGAGGCGCGGATCCTGGTCCACGACGCCCACGCGGCGACCCCGACGACGGCGTTCGCCCTCTCCCGCCTGGCCGACCCGGACACCCTGCACCAGACGCCGATCGGCGTCTTCCGCTCCGTGGACCGTCCGGTGTACGACACGCTGATGGCGGACCAGCTGGAGACGGCGGTGGAGCGGTACGGGAAGGGCGACCTGGGGCAGCTCCTGACCGGTAACGACACCTGGACGGTCGTCGGTTAGCACCTGCGCCCGAGGGCCCGGTCCGCACCGCGGGCCGGGCCCTCGTCAGTCCTCCTTCGCGGCGGTCGCGAACGGGCCCCGGTAGGTGGGGACCCCGCCCCGCACCTGCCAGAGGAAGACCGCGTTCAGCATCGCGTCCTTGCTGTTCCTCAGGTCGGGCCGGTACGCCTTCGCGATCCCCTGGTAAGGGGCCTGCTGCAGAGCGTTCGCGACCGCGATGGCCACGTCCTCCGCCTTGTTCGCGAGCGCCGTGCGCAGCGCCTGCGCGAGCCAGTGGACGACGTCGTACGCCTCCGTCGCGTACCGCTCGACGGAGGCCGTCGCGGGCAGCTTCCAGCGTGCGCGGTACGCGGCGGCGAACTGCTTCCCGGCCGGCATGCGGTCGGGGTCGACGTAGCTGGTGCCGAAGTACCAGCCCTCTGCCGCCGGGCCCGCCAGGCTCAGGAACTCGGGCTGGAGCACCTGCTCCCCGGTGCCGCGCGGGCCCTTGAAGCCCTGCCGGACCAGGGCCCTGGCGCACAGCGCGGCCCGCCGGGGCGACGTCCCCGCGTAGTACAGGCTGTCGGGGCCGGTCGCGAGGGCCTGCCGCACGGCGGACTCGAAGTCCTCGCTGTCCGCCTCCACCGGATGGACGGTGGAGACACCGCCGGTATGGCCCGAAGGGGGGTTGTCCTTCATCATTCTGGCGGCGAACCAGCTCGCCCGTCCGCCCGCCCGGTCCTCGATGACGGCGGTCCTGCGGCGGTCGTGCTCGTCCAGCCACCGGGCGAAGGCCACGACCATCGTGTCGGGCGAGGCCCTGGCCTCGAAGTAGGCCAGGTCATTGCCCTGTCCGGCGAGGTCCGATGCCGGAGCCGAGGCGACCACCGTCACCAACGGGACCTTCTGGTCGAAGAGTTCGTCGTGGGCGGCGATGTCGGTCCCGGTGACCGTCGGGCCGAGCACGGCGACCAGGCTCCCGACGCCGGCCAGGGTACGGGCGGCCGCCTTGGCGCGCTTCGGGTCTCCCCCGTCGTCGAGGACCTTCAGGGCCAGCTCGAAGGTGCGGTCGGCGCGGGCGTTGAGCGTCTCGACGGCGAGCCGCGCCCCGCGCTCCTGCGCCCGCCCGTCGGCCTTCGTGGCCCCGCTCAGATCGGTGACGACGCCGATCGTGTACGTGGCGAGCCGGGCGCCCGTGCTGCCGCCGCTGCCCGCGCCTCCGGAGGGCGTACGGCTCAACAGGTAGGCGGTCAGGCCTCCGGCGCCCGCGACGGCCGCCGCCGAGCCGCCGATCAGGAACCGGCGACGCGAAGGGCCCCGCGCCGGCTCGTCGTCCACGAGCATCGTGGGCTCCGGCACCGGCAGGTCGAGGACCCGGGAGGACCGCTGGGCGATCAGGGCGGGCAGGCCGTCCGGCAGCCAGTCCCCCGCCGGGCCGTCCGCCGACCCCAGGGCCTCGCGGACCTCGGCGGCCGAAGGCCGGTCGTCCGGGTCCTTCGCGAGACAGGCCCTGACCAGGGGCAGGAGCGTGTCCGGGACCTCGTCGAGCGCGGGCTCCTCGTGGACCGTGCGGTAGACGACGGCGGCGACCGCGCCCGTACCGAAGGGGCGTTCACCGGTGAGCGCGTACGCGAGGACGCAGCCGAGCGAGAAGACGTCGGCCGCCGGTCCGACCTCCCCCGAGCCGGCCACTCGGGCCTGTTCGGGGGCGAGGTAGCCGGGGGTGCCGATCATCGCGTCGGTGGCCGTGAGCGCGGTCGCTCCGGCGGTCCTGGCGATGCCGAAGTCGATGAGCCGGGGCCCGTCGAGGGCGAGGAGGACGTTGCCGGGCTTGACGTCCCGGTGGACGAGCCCCGCCTCGTGCATGTCGGCGAGGGCGTCGGCGAGCCGGGCGCCCAGGGCCCGTACGGTCGGCTCGGGCAGGGCGCCGTGCAGGCCCACGGCCTCGGCCAGCGAGGGTCCGGGCACGTACTCGGTCGCCAGCCACGGCTCGCGGGCCTCCGGGTCGGCGCCGAGGACGCGGACGACCCAGCGGCCCGTGATCCGTTCGGCGGCCCGCGCCTCACGGCGGAACCGTTCCCGGAAGCCGGGGTCGGTGGCGTGCTCGGCGCGGATCAGCTTGAGCGCGGCGAGCGCGCCACCGGCGGAACGGGCGAGGTAGACCACGCCCATGCCGCCGGCACCGAGCCGGCCGAGGAGCCGGTAGCCGGCGATGGCCGACGGATCGGCCTTGCGAAGCGGCTGCACGGGCTCAGGCCTTCTTCTTGTTCTTCGCGGGCTTGTTCGGCACCAGCGGTGCGGCGCCCACGGGCTTGTACGCGCCGTTCTGCACCGCGTAGACGTACGTGCCGCCGGGGCTCAGCTCCCCCGTCTCGTTGAACATCAAGGACCCCGTGGCGCCGGTGTACTTCTGCTTGCGCAGCGCGGCCCACAGCCCCTTGCGGGCGGGCTTGCGACCGGCCTTCGCGTCGGTCACCAGCTGCCCGATCGTCATCATGACGACGTCGTACGACTCGCCCGCGTAGTACGCGGGGGCCGTGCCGTACCGCTTGCGGTGCGCGGCACTGAAGGCTGCGGCCGACTTCAGCGTGGCGGGGTCGGCGACGGGCGCGCACACGAACCAGCCCTCGGCGTCCGCCCCGCCCTGCTGGAGGAAGTCCGGACCGAAGACGGCCTGGCCGGTGAACCTCGGTCCGGTGAAGCGGAGTTCGTTGAGGGCGCGGGCCGCGAGGACGGCGGTCTCGGTGATGCCGCAGTGGACGTAGGCGTCGATGCCGGCGTCGATCATCTCGCCGAGGACCCGGCGGTAGTCGCGCGCGGTGGCCCGGGCCGGGACGACCCGGTAGTGCGGGGTGATCCCGGCCTGTCCGTAGCCGAAGCGCACACCGCCGGTGACCTGCCAGCTGTACGCGTCCTCGGTGCGGTCCTCCAGGACGCCGGGGCGGGTGACCTTCGGCAGCAGCGTGGTGGCGTAGGCGAGGTGGGAGCCGGCGAAGATGTGGCTGGGGATGGCCCGCAGGATCGTCTGGTTCAGCGGGTCCCCGTCGGGTCGCAGGGTGAGCAGGTGGTGTCCGGCCGAGACCGTGATCAGCGGGAGTCCGGCCGCCTCGAAGGCGATGCGGACGGCCAGGCCGACGGCGTCGGTGGTGGCGCCGAGGACGGCGACGACCCCCGGGTCGGTGATCAGGCTCTTGGCGCGTTCCGCGGCCCGGGCCGCGTCGCCCCGGTCGTCGACCACCTTCAGTTCGAGCGTGAAGGGCTTGTCCTTGCGGGCGTTGAACTGCTCGACGGCCAGCCGTGCGCCGCGTTCCTGGGCCTGCCCGATCACCTTGGCGGGGCCGGAGAGGTCGGCGAGGACGCCGATCGTCCAGCTGGTGCGGGGCGGCGGGGTCTTCTTGCCGTCGCCCCGGGTGTCCCGGTCGTCCCCGAGCGCCGCCCAGACGGCGCCGCCGCCGCCCAGCGCGAGTACGGCGCCGCCGGCGGCGAGCAGGAAGCCGCGCCGGCTCTTCGGGGGCGGGGCGGGGGCCGTGCCCGGCTCGGTGGTGTCGATCTCGGGGAGGGCGAGCATCCGGGCGGAGCGTTCGGCGATGGTCCGGACGACGGGGGCGGGCAGCCATTCGGCGCCGTCACGCGGGGTGTCCTCGACGAGCTGTACACCGACCTCGGCCGCCGTGGGCCGGGCGGTCGGGTCCTTGGCGAGGCAGGCCCGGACGAGGTCGAGCAGCCCTTCGGGTACGCCGGTGAGGTCGGGCTCGTCGTGGACGGTGCGGTACATGAGGGCGTCCACGGCGCCGGTGCCGAAGGGCGGGCGGCCGGTCGCCGCGTACGCGAGGAGGCAGCCGAGGGCGAAGACGTCGGCGGGCGGGCCGATCGCGTCGGTGCGGGCCTCGGCCTGCTCGGGGGCGAGGAAGCCGGGGGTGCCGACGACCATGTCGGTGGCGGTGAGGGCGGTCTCGCCGGTGGCGCGGGCGATGCCGAAGTCGATGAGGCGGGGCCCGTCGACGGCGAGGAGGACGTTGCCGGGCTTGACGTCCCGGTGGACGAGCCCGGCCGCGTGCACGGCGGCGAGGGCGCGGGCGACGGACCAGCCGAGGAGGCGGACGGACCGCTCGGGCAGCGGACCGTGCGCGGCGACGGCCTCGCCGAGGGAGGGTCCCGCGACGAAGGCGGTGGCCATCCACGGTTCGGGGGCGTCCGGGTCGGCGCCGGTGACGGGCACGGCCCAGGGGCTGGAGACCCGGCGGGCGGCCTCGACCTCGCGGCGGAAGCGGGCCCGGAAGTCGGGCTGGTCGGCCTGGTCGGCGTGGGTGACCTTGACGGCGGCGAGTTCACCGGCGGCGGTGCGGCCGAGGTAGACGACGCCCATGCCGCCGGCGCCGAGCCGGCCGAGGAGCCGGTAGCCGGCGATCGTCGAGGGGTCGGAAGGAAGGAGGGGCTGGAGGTCGCCGGGCTGGGGTCCCGGCTGCGGGGCAGCGGTGCTCACGACTGGACCTCCAACTGCTCCTGGACGCGATGCAGCATGGTGACGAGGGCGTTGGCCTGGGGCTGGACCGTGCCCGTGGTCGTGGCCGTGGCCGTCTCGCTGTAGCCGGCGGCGCCCTTGACCACGACGGCGACGGTGACCTGGCCGATCCGGGACTGGGTCCAGCCGTACTGCTGCTTCCCCTTCATGTCGTCGCGCTCGTAGAAGCCGCGTTCGCCGAGGGAGTCCTCGGCGGTGTACATGCCGTCCCTGCCGAACGAGTTGCCGATCGAGATGAGCCCGGAGATGCGCTCGCCGGCGCGCAGCCGCTGGTCGGGGCAGCGCAGCGCCTCTTCGAGGGTGGACGCCATCTCCCAGTCGGCGTCGGTCGCGGTGCGGTGCACGGTGACGGTGGAGGCGACCCGAAGGTTGCCCTTGCCGCCGGCGGCCGGGATCTCGCTGTAGGCGGTGAGGCTGTAGAGCACCGTCGAGGGACGGCTGCCGGTCTCCCAGGAGCAGGTCTCGTCGAGCACGGGCCAGTAGTCCGGGTCGCTGAGGTACGGGGTGCGCTTGACGAACTCGGGGCCCCAGGCGTCGGGTCCCGCGACGACGGCGAGGGCGAGGCGCCGGGCCTCGGCCTCGGTCTTCGGCGCGCGCTTCGGGTCGGGGGTGAAGTCGAAGGCGGTCGGCGTGGGGGTCGCGGTCGGGGCCTTGGTCGGGGCCGCCGTCGCGCTCGTATCCCCCTTGCCGTCGGGTTTCCTCCCGTCGTCGCCGGTACTGCACCCGGTCGCGATCAGCCCGCCCACCATCACGGCACAGCAGGCACGCAGCAGTCTTCGGTCCCCGTACGCCACAGCTCCCCCACGGTCTTCACGGATTCCCCCGATCGGTGAGCAGATCGTACGGCCCCGTGGATCAACTCGCCCGGGCTACAACGTCATTGGGACGCCGCACGCATGGTGTCGTAACGCTCGCGCGCCGCCTCGACCGCGCCCACCTGCTGCTCTGTCCAGCGGGCGAGCTCCCAGACCTGGCGGGCGGCACCCTCGCCGAGGGGGGTGAGGCTGTAGTCGACGCGGGGCGGGATGACGGGCTTGGCGTCGCGGTGGACGAAGCCGTCGCGCTCCAGGGTCTGGAGGGTCTGGGCGAGCATCTTCTCGCTGACGCCGCCGATCTCGCGGCGCAGTTCGCTGAAGCGGTGCGAGCGCTCCAGGAGGGCCGCGAGGACGAGGACGCCCCAGCGGCTGGTGACGTGCTCCAGGACGAGACGCGAGGGGCACATCGGCTGGTTCACGTTCGGCGGCTTGCTTACTCCCATACCAGTACCTTACTCCAAAGTGGGTACTTACGAATGGTTAGCGCCCGTCGTACGGTGAGTGCATCAGGCGGTGAGCCCATCGGGTGAGCCCATCGCCCCACCGCACCCCACGGGAAGAAGGAAGCACCATGAGCATCGTCGTCACCGGAGCCACCGGACAGCTCGGCCGTCTCGTCGTCGACGCCCTCCTCTCCGGCGAGTCCGCCGTCCCCGCCTCGTCCGTCGTCGCCGTCGTCCGCGACAAGGCGAAGGCCGCCGACCTCGCCGAGCGCGGCGTCGAACTGCGGGTCGCCGACTACAGCCGCCCGGAGACCCTGGCGGAGGCCTTCGAGGCGGGCGACCGGGTGCTCCTCGTCTCGGGCAGCGAGGTCGGGCAGCGGGTCCCCCAGCACCGCGCCGTGATCGACGCGGCCAAGGCGGCGGGCGTGGCCCAGCTCGCGTACACCGGCATCCTCGGCGGCCCGGAGGCCGACTTCACGCTCGCCGACGAGCACAAGGCGACCGAGGAGCTGATCCTCGCCTCCGGCCTGCCGTACACCTTCCTGCGCAACGGCTGGTACTCCGAGAACTACACCGCGAACCTCGCCCCGGTCCTGGCCCACGGCGCCGTCGTCGCCAGCGCCGGCGAGGGCCGGATCGCCTCGGCCCCCCGCGCCGACTACGCCGCCGCCGCGGCCGCCGTCCTGACCGGCCCGGCCGAGGAGCACCTGAACAAGACCTACGAGCTGAGCGGCGACACCGCCTGGTCCTTCGCCGAGTACGCGGCCGAGGTCGGCGCCCAGACCGGCCGGGAGATCACGTACAGCGACGTCCCCGCCGCGACCCACCTGGAGATCCTCACCGGCGCCGGGCTCCCGGGACCCTTCGCCGAGATCCTCGTCGACGTCGACCGGGCCGTCGCGCTCGGCGCGCTCGCCCTGCGCACCGGCGACCTGGCCCGGCTGATCGGCCGCCCGACCACCCCGATCGCCGAGTCGATCAAGGAGGCGCTCGCCGCCTCGTGACCCTGTCATGACCGTATGGCGATACGGGCATGACAACCCGTCCCGTGCGGCGCTACCTTCGACAGGACAGGCGCGGCGTACAGGGCGGGAGGTCCGGTGAAGACGGAGAAGAACGAGGGACGAGCGGGACTGCTCTACGGGATCGGCGCCTACGGCATGTGGGGACTGGTCCCGCTCTTCTGGCCCCTCCTCAAGCCCGCCGGCGCGATCGAGATCCTCGCCCACCGGATGGTGTGGTCCCTGGCCTTCGTCGGCATCGCGCTGCTCGCGCTGCGCCGCTGGGGCTGGATACCGGAGCTCGCGCGCAGCCCGCGCAAGCTCGGCCTGATCACCCTCGCCGCCGCCGTCATCACCGTGAACTGGGGCCTCTACATCTGGTCCGTGAACACGGGCCACGTCGTCGAGGCCTCCCTCGGCTACTTCATCAACCCGCTCGTCACCATCGCCCTCGGCGTCCTCGTCCTGAAGGAGCGGCTGCGCCCCGCGCAGTGGGCGGCGGTCGGCATCGGCCTCTCGGCCGTGCTCGTCCTGGCCATCGGCTACGGGCGGCCGCCGTGGATCTCGCTCACCCTCGCCTTCTCCTTCGCCCTCTACGGCCTGGTGAAGAAGAAGGTCAACATCGGCGGCCTGGAGTCGCTCGCCGCCGAGACCGCCGTGCAGTTCCTGCCCGCCCTCGGCTATCTCGTCTGGCTCGGGTCGCAGGGCAGCCTGGCCTTCGGCCACCACGGGGCCGGCCACACGGCGCTGCTCGCCGCCACCGGCATCGTCACGGCCGCGCCGCTGGTCTGCTTCGGGGCGGCGGCGATCCGCGTGCCCCTGTCGACGCTGGGCCTTCTGCAGTACCTCGCGCCGACCTTCCAGTTCCTGCTCGGGGTCGTCTACTTCCACGAGGAGATGCCGGCGGAGCGCTGGGCCGGCTTCTCCCTCGTCTGGCTGGCCCTGACGGTCCTCACCTGGGACGCGCTGCGGACGGCCCGGAAGAGCCGCGCGGAGATGGAGGCGGCGGCCGTCGCGTCCCGTACGGAGACCGCTCCCGCGGCCCCCGTGGCCCCCTCCGCCCCCTGACGGACGTCACGCGTCCAGCAGGTCGTGCTCCCGGACCAGCCAGCAGACCGCCGTGAGGTGCAGGGTCGCGAAGTCGTGGCCGACGGGCTCGGTCCACTCGGCCTCGGAGAGCCGGTCGGTGAACCCGAGGACGTAGTCGGCGAGCTCCTCCCGGCGGAGGGTCCGCTTCTCCGGCCCGCGCGGCGGGGCCGGGACCAGGGCGTCGCACACGGCCGCCGCGTGCTGGTCGACGGCGGCGACGAGCGCCGGCTCGAAGGAGAACTCCGAGAGCCGGGGCATGTACGCGGCGACCACGTCGGTCAGCGGGCAGCCGGGCGAATCGTTCATCTCTCAAGATTAGGGGCGTACCGGGGCGTAAGGACCGTGACGTTGCTCGCAGCGCCGGGGTGGCGGCCGCGGCGGCCGGAACCGCCAGAGGCGCTCCCCGGGGCCGTCCCCGGAAAATCCGGGGCCCTCCCTGGGCGGGTCCCCGGAAATCCGGTGGCCCTGCGGGGGCCGCTCCCCGCACCCTGAGGCGCATGGAAGAACCGAAGTACCGGATCCGCGCGCTCCACACCGAGCGCACGGTCACCGTCTACCAGGCGTACCGGCCCGCGATCGGGCTGCCCGCCGCACGCGACGGCCGTTTCCCCGACGTGTGGAAGCGGGACCGGATGACGTGGATCAAGCCGTCGTTCCTGTGGATGATGTACCGCTGCGGCTGGGGGACGAAGGAGGGCCAGGAGACCGTCCTCGCCGTGGAGATCAGCCGCGAGGGCTTCGAGTGGGCCCTGCGGAACGCCTGCCTCTCGCACTACAAGCGCGGTTTCCACCCGGACCAGGCGTCCTGGAAGCGGGAGCTGCGGCAGGCGCCGGCCCGGGTCCAGTGGGACCCGGAGCGCGATCTGCGGCTGCAGCCCCTCCCGTACCGCTCGCTCCAGCTCGGTCTCTCGGGCGAGGCGTCCCGCCGGTACGCGGACGAGTGGACGGTCTCGATCACGGACGTGACCGCGCTGGCGCGGGAGGTCCACGGCCTGGTGCGGGCCGGCGACCTGGAGGCGGCCGCCGGGCTCCTGCCGCGCGAGGAGCCCTACCCGGAGCCGGAGGGCCTCCTCGACCACCTGCGGGCTCAGGCCCCCGCGATGCCGAAGTTGAAGTCCCCCGTCCCGAGCATCCCGTAGAGCCGCAGCCACATCGGCAGGAGCTGCTCGGCGGCGCGGGCGCTCGTCAGGTCGCCGAGGTCGATGATCCGGTCGGCGGCCCAGCCGAAGGAGGCGAGCAGCTCCGCGACCACGGCCTTCGCGTCCGCGTCGTCGCCGCTCACGAAGACGTTGTGGTGACCGGGGACCCGGCCGGGCTCGACCATGACGGTGTTCGTCATGGTGTTGAGCGTCTTGACGACGCGCGCCTCGGGGAAGGCCTCCTGGAGCTGCTCGGCGACGCTCCTGCCGTCGGGCAGGCCGACCTTGGGCGGGAAGCCCTCCGAGAAGTCCAGCGCGTTGGACACGTCGATCAGGACCTTGCCGCGCAGGTTCCCGGCGCCCGCGGCCTGGAGGACGGCGAGGGAGACGTGCCCACCGGTCGCGTTGACGACGAGCTCGGCGGAGCCGGTCGCGTCGGCGAAGGTCCCGTGCGTCCCGCCGTGCTCCCCGGCCCACTTGGCGGCGTCGGCGTTGTCCGCGGTACGGGACCCCATGGCCACCTCGTGCCCGAGGGAGACCAGCTTCGTGGCGAGCCTGCGCCCGACCTCGCCCGTTCCCAGTACGGCGATCTTCATGTGCGTGCGCTCCTTCGGAGGGGGACGACTGCCAGGGAGGCCGACCCTATGCGCCCGGCACCTCGCGCGCTCGCACAAATCCGAATGCCGCACCGTGCCCCCGCCCAGGACGGGGCACGGTCGCGGGGGGCCTACGCGCAGATGGAGAGGAGCCACGCCCAGCGCCGGCGCTCGGTCACGACGGTCGCGGCGGCCAGTACGGTCACGGGCACGGCCGCCCAGGCGGGCCAGGCGTACCAGGAGGCGATCACGGCGGCGGCCAGCTGGAGCAGTACCAGCAGGATCGTGACCCGCCCCGGCACCGGGACGATCACCTGCGCCTTGTCCCCCGGGGTGGAGAAGAGGGTCGGAAGACCGATCAGGACCACCACGGAAAGGACGGCGAGCAGCCACGAGTAACCGGCCAGGGCCCAGGGCGTGGCCACCCACGCGACGAGCTCCGTGGCGAACCGCAGGGCGGACGCGGTGCGGTCGTCGGGTCGTCCTGAGCCCGTTGCTCCGGCGGCGGTGTCGGTCACGTGCGGACGATGTCACGGCGGGCGACGAGAGGGAAGGGGACGGACCTCCTGGTCGTTCCGGTGGGTCCATGAAGTCCTGGGATCCGTCGGCCGCGAGACCGGCCCCCAACCTGGTACTCAGGTACGGCGGTTGAGTACGCGCGCTCATGCCAGGACGTCACGGTGGACCGAGGATCAGGGCACACCCCGAAACGAGGAGCCGGCGATGTCCGCCATCCACTCGACCAGCCCGTCGACCACCGCGCGGCCGGCCACAGGCCGCCGGCTGCCGGCCGTTCTCGCTCTCGCCGTCACCACGGCGCTCGTGGCGTCGGCGTTCGGCGCCAAGGACCCGACCACCTGGCTGCTGGAAACGGTGTGGGTGATGCTGGGCCTGCCGCTGGTCGTCCTGCTGCGCAGACGATTCCCGTTGAGCACCATGCTGTGCGGACTCCTCGCCACGCACAGTCTGGTCCTCATCGTGGGCGGGCACTACACCTACGCCGAGGTACCGGCCGGCGACTGGGTGCGCGACTGGCTCAGCCTGGAGCGCAACCCCTATGACCGCTTCGGCCACCTCATGCAGGGCTTCGTGCCGGCCATACTCGTACGCGAACTCCTCGTCCGGACCTCACCGCTGCGCGACAACCGCTGGCTGGCCCCGCTCACCATCTGCGCCTGCCTCGCCTTCAGCGCCGTCTTCGAGATGCTGGAGTGGCTGGCTGCCGTCACCGGTGGCCACGCCGCCGACGCGTTCCTGGGTACGCAGGGCGACGTGTGGGACACCCAGTGGGACATGTTCTGCGCCCTCATCGGTGCCATCTGCTCCCTGCTCCTCCTCACCCCTGTGCACAACCGCAGCCTCGCTCGCCTGGCGCCTGCGGCACCGCGCGTCCCAGGCGCCACTCCACCGGCCCGATAAACGGGATGCCGCGGCTCCTCCCGACCGCCAGAATCCCCCGGGTGAACGCCTCACCCCCGCCTCCGGAACCGCCGCTCCTTCGCGAGGTGTACCCCGAACTCGTCGCCGAGCTCGTCCGTCTCCTCGAAGAGGAGGGCGAACGCGACCTGTCCCTCGTCATGCGGGACGTGCGGCTGTACGGGGAATGCGGCTGCTCCGACGACTTCTGCCAGAGCGTCTCGACCGCGGACCGCGAGCCGGGCACCCCGTACGGCGAGGGCCACCGCTGCCTGCCGCTGCTCCCCGACACGGGGATGCTCAACGTCGACGTGGTCCACGGCCGGATCGTGTACGTCGAGATCCTCGACCGCCCGCCCCTGATCCGCCGCGACGCCCGCTAGGAGCGACCACCCCGCCATGGCGACCTTCGTCCACCTCACCCCCGGCGCCAACGCGGCCCGCGTCCGCCGGTCCGGCCTCCGTGCCGCCGGGCACGGCGAGGGGCGCGGCGTGTTCCTCTTCCCCGTCCTCCCCTCGTACACCCTCACCCACCAGTGGCTGCGCGAACTGTCCCGCCGCCCGGGGCCGCGCCCGTTGTGGGCAGGCGTTCCTCCCCCAGACTTCGTCCGGGAGGTGCCCCCAGGGCGGAACGGGTGGGCACAACGGACGGCGCCCTTGCCGGCGCCAGAGGCTTACGCGCCCTGACCCGCACCACGTGTGCGCCGCCGCTCGGGGTGCGGGTCCAGGCGCGGAACGCGGAGGCGCCGCTGGAGGGCGCCGTCCCGTGTGCCCACCCGTCCCGCCCTGCGGGCCGATTGCCCACACGGGCAGCGGGGCACCGCCCGGCCCCGGCGCGGGCCCCACACGGACGCGGGCCCGCAGGGGGCGTGGGCGCCGCCCAGCCGGGCGCGGGCAGGCGGGCTCCGGGCCCCGGAGTGGACGCCCTGCTGCGGGAGTTGGGGCGCGACGCCGATCCGCGCGTGCGGGAGGCGGTGGAGGACGCCCTCGTCCGGTGAGCGAACGCTCCTGACCGGTTTCCGCTCTTGACGCGGAGTCAAACTCTCACTGAACATTCAGCACGCACGACCGAACGACCGCACAACTGAACAGTCGCGCATCCGCACAGCTCCAGCGCCTCGTGGCACCCACGCCCGGGGCGTCTCGCACGTTCCGTCCCATCCCCGTTCGGAATCCGGAGCCCCCACATGAACCTCTCCGTGCCCAGACGCGTCACCGCGGTCGCCGCCCTCGCGGCGCTCGCCCTCGCCGGGCTCACCGGCACCAGCGCCTCCGCCGACCCGGCCGCGGCCGTCGCCGCGCCCGACATCCCGCTCGCCAACGTCAAGCAGCACTTGGCGGACCTGCAGTCGATCGCCACCGCCAACGGCGGCAACCGCGCCCACGGCCGTACCGGCTACAAGGCCTCGATCGACTTCGTGAAGGCGAAGCTGGACGCCGCCGGCTACACCACCACGCTCCAGCAGTTCAGCTACAACGGCGCCACCGGCTACAACCTGATAGCCGACTGGCCGGGCGGCGACCCGAACCAGGTGCTCATGTCCGGCTCGCACCTGGACTCGGTCACCTCGGGTCCCGGCATCAACGACAACGGCTCCGGGTCCGCCGCGATCCTGGAGACCGCGCTCGCCGTCTCCCGCGCCCAGCTCCAGCCCACGAAGCACCTGCGCTTCGGCTGGTGGGGCGCCGAGGAGCTCGGGCTCGTCGGCTCGAAGTACTACGTCAACAACCTGCCCAGCACCGAGCGTTCGAAGATCAGCGGCTATCTGAACTTCGACATGATCGGCTCGCCGAACCCGGGCTACTTCGTCTACGACGACGACCCGACGATCGAGCAGACCTTCAAGGACTACTACGCCGGGCTCGGCATCCCCACCGAGATCGAGACCGAGGGCGACGGCCGCTCCGACCACGCCCCCTTCAAGAACGTGGGCATCCCGGTCGGCGGGCTCTTCTCCGGCGCCGACTACACCAAGACCTCGGCGCAGGCGCAGAAGTGGGGCGGCACGGCCGGCCAGGCCTTCGACCGCTGCTACCACTCGTCCTGCGACACCTCGGCGAACATCAACGACACGGCTCTCGACCGGAACTCGGACGCCATCGCGTACGCGATCTGGAACCTGTCGTCCGGGACGACGACCCCGCCGACCGGCACGGTCTTCGAGAACACCGCGGACGTCTCCATCCCGGACAACGGCGCGGCGGTGACCTCCACCGTGAACGTCACGGGCATCACGGGGAACGCGCCGAGCACCCTCAAGGTCGGCGTGGACATCGTCCACACCTACATCGGTGACCTCGTCGTCGACCTCGTCGCCCCCGACGGCTCGGTCTACAACCTGTCCAACCGGGCCGGCGGCAGCGCCGACAACATCAACACCACCTACACCGTGAACGCCTCCTCGGAGGTCGCCAACGGCGCCTGGAAGCTCCGCGTCCAGGACAAGGCCTCGATCGACACGGGTTACATCAGCGGCTTCAAGCTGACCTTCCCGTAAGGCCGAAAAGCTCCCGGGCGGGTCGGTGACATCGCCCCCGACCCGCCCGGGGTCCCAACTCCCGTGCTACTTGCCGGCGTTCGCCGCGTCCACCAGCGCGTCCTTCGTCACCGCGCCGACGTAGACCTTGCCGTCGTCGGTGAGGAGCGCGTTCACCAGCTTCGTCTTGAAGACGGTGCCCGAGCCGAACTTCCCGGAGACCTTGTCGCCGAAGGAGTCCAGGAAGCCCTGGACCTCCTTGGGCGCCTCGCCGGTCTTGGGCGCCGGCGCCCCCGAGTCGATGCGCGCGATCGTCGTCCAGCCCTCGCCGATGACGTTCATGTCGCCGCCCTCGCCGCCCTCGTCGCCGAAGCCGCCGAGGCCGCCCAGGCCGGGGAAGTCCTTACCGAAGTCCTCGAAGCCCTCCGGCAGACCGCCGGGCACCTTCTCCGGGGCCTCGTCGCCCTTCTCCGCCCCGCCCTCGGTCACCTTCGCGCCCTTCGGCGGGGTGAAGGTGAACTCCGAGGCGGCCGGCTTGCCGAAGTCGACCTTCGTGAAGCCCGCGTCGACGACCGGCTTGCCGCCCTCGACCGAGGAGAGGGTGAACTTCAGCGGGGTGCCGTTCGCCGCGTCCACCGCGATCTTCACCGACTCGACCATGGAACCGGCCTGCTTCGGCTTGATCACCAGCTGGTACGCGTCCCGGCCGGCCACCTTCGCCGTGCCGTCGACCGTGATCGACGTCGTGTCGCCCGCGGCCTTCAGGACCTCGTCGGCGAGCTCCTTGGGCGTGCCGGGGAGCTTCTCGTCCTTCTCCGGCGCGCCGGACGAGGCGCCCTTCTCGTGGAAGGCCTCGTTCGACCGGCTGTCGTAGGCCCAGACGTCGTCGCCGTTGTGGACGAGGCTGTACTCGTCGGAGCCGTCGAGCAGGGTGAGCTTCTGGCGCTCGGGGCCGTCCGCCGCCACCCGCAGGGTGTGGCTGCCCGAGAAGAGCTCGGTGAGCTTCTCGGAGGGGTCGGCCGAGGCGGAGCCGCCGTCGCCGCCGTCCAGGCCCCCGAGGCCGGACGCCAGGCCGTCGAGGGCCGGCAGACCCAGGTCGGTGGAGATCTTGAAGGTGCCGGACAGGGTCTGGGTGTCCGAGGCGGCGATCTTCTCGATGAGCTGCTGGGCCGTGATCTCCGGCAGGTCCGGGTCGCCGGACGCCGCCAGCGCCGGGACGAGCCCGATGGTCGCCGCGGCCACTCCGGCCACCGCCACCGGGACGATGAACCGGCTCGCCTTACGGGTCTCTGCCATGGTCTCCGCTACCTCCGTACCGTGCTGCCCCTGTGGATGATGACTCCATCTCACCAAGGCGGCGGCGGGAAATCGTCAGACCCCGGGATCAACCTCACGTACTGCTTCGGGATGACCCGACCCTGAGAAGGGCTAGCCCGCGCGGTGGACCACGGCGTCGCACATCTCCGCGAGCGCGGCCTTCGCGTAGCCGTCGGGCAGCGGTGCGAGCATCGAGCGGGCCTCCTCGGCGTACCGCACGGTGTCGCGGCGGGCCTGCTCCAGGGCGGGGTGGGCGCGCAGCCGGCGCAGGGCCTCGGCGTGCCGCTCGTCGTCGCTGAGGTCGCCGTCGATGAGGGCGACGAGCTCCAGGTCCTCCGGGCGTCCGTGGGCGGCCGCGGCGGCGCGCAGATGGAGGACGGGGAGGGTGGGGATGCCCTCGCGGAGGTCGGTGCCGGGGGTCTTGCCGGACTCGTGGGAGTCGGAGGCGATGTCGAGGACGTCGTCGGCGAGCTGGAAGGCGACGCCGAGCCGCTCGCCGTACTGGGTGAGGATGTCGACGACGCTCTCGTCGGCGCCGGACATCATGGCGCCGAAGCGGCAGGAGACGGCGACGAGGGAGCCGGTCTTGCCGCCGAGGACGTCGAGGTAGTGCTCGACGGGGTCGCGGCCGTCCATGGGGCCGGCGGTCTCCAGGATCTGACCGGTGACGAGCCGTTCGAACGCCTCGGACTGGATGCGTACGGCCTCGGGACCGAGGTCCGCGAGCGTGTGCGAGGCGCGGGCGAAGAGGAAGTCACCCGTGAGGACGGCGATCGAGTTGCCCCAGCGGGTGTTGGCGCTGTCGACGCCGCGCCGGACGTCGGCCTCGTCCATGACGTCGTCGTGGTAGAGCGTGGCCAGGTGGGTGAGCTCGACGACCACGGCGGAGGGCACGACGCCCGGCGCGTAGGGGTCGCCGAACTGGGCGGCGAGCATCACGAGCAGGGGGCGGAACCGCTTCCCCCCGGCCAGGACGAGGTGCTGCGCGGCCTCCGTGATGAAGGGGACATCGCTCTTGGTGGCGTCCAGGAGGCCCGCCTCCACAGCCGCCAAACCGGTCTGGACATCGGCCTCAAGAGCCTGGTCCCGCACGCTAAGACCGAACGGCCCGACGACGGTCACGAGGGGGTCTCCTGTCTGCTGACGTCTACTGACGATCACATGGCTTCGGTGCGGTCACACGGATTGTCGATGTGTCGCTCGATTCACTCAAGCCAGCGTATCCGGTCACCTTTCGATCACCGTGGGCGCCTTCCCGTCACCCCCGGTATGTTCGTGATCAGCCGATACGACCAGGATTATGCATTTTGTCTCGAACAGTCGCCGTCGACTGGGAGGCGCAGGAGCCGCAGGAGCCGCAATGAAGATCCGCACCGACTTCCCGTACGAGACCCGCCACGAGGACATCCGCATCCCGCTGCCGGACGGCACCCGTCTGTACGCGCGCGTGTGGCGCCCGCTCACCGACGAACCCGTACCGGCCCTCCTGGAGTACCTCCCGTACCGCCTCACCGACTGGACCGCACCCCGCGACTGGCAGCGCCACCCCTGGTACGCGGGCCACGGCTACGCCTCCGTACGCGTCGACGTCCGCGGCCACGGCAACAGCGAGGGCCTCCCCGGCGACGAGTACGACCCCGTCGAGCTCGCCGACGGCGTCGCCGTCGTGAACTGGCTCGCCGAGCAGCCCTGGTGCACCGGCAAGGTCGGCGTGTTCGGCATCTCCTGGGGCGGCTGCAACTCGCTCCAGATCGCCGCCCTCGCCCCCGAACCCCTCAAGGCCGTCGTCACCGTCTGCTCCACCGACGACCGCTACGACAACGACGTGCACTACATGGGCGGCTCCGTCCTCGGCGTCGACATGCACGCCTGGGCCGCCACCATGCTCGCCTTCGTCGCCCGCCCCCCGGACCCCCAGTACGCGGGCGAGGAGTGGCGCGAGCTGTGGCTGAGGCGCCTGGAGGCCGTCGAGCCGCTCATCCACACCTGGCTCGCCCACCAGACCCGCGACGACTACTGGCGGCACGGCAGCGTCTGCGAGGACTACGGGGCCATCCGCGCCGCCGTCCTCGCCGTCGGCGGCTGGCACGACCCGTACCGCGACACCGTCCTGCGGCTCGCCCGGCACCTCCCCCAGGACCGGGTGCGCGGCATCATCGGCCCCTGGTCCCACCAGTACCCCGACCGCGGCCTGCCGCCAGGACCCGCGATCGGCTTCCTCCAGGAGACCCTGCGCTGGTGGGACCACCACCTCAGGGGCGCCGACAACGACGTGATGGCCGAGCCGCTGCTGCGCTCCTGGATCAGCGACTCGCACCCGCCGGCCACCGTCTACGAGGAGCTCCCGGGCCGCTGGGTCGCCGACCCCTCCTGGCCCTCCCCGCACGTCACCCCCGTCACGTACGGCTTCCAGGGCGCGCCGGTCGTCGTCGACTCGCCGCAGCAGACCGGCATCGACGCGGGCCGCTTCTTCCCCTTCGGCAACGACGCCGACCTGCCGCCCGACCAGCGCGACGAGGACGCCCACTCGGCCTGCTTCGACTTCCCCGTCCCCGAGGACGGCGGCCCCATCCAGATCCTGGGCCGGCCCTCCGTGAGCCTCCACCTGCGGACGCCCGCACCCACCGGGCAGGTGATCGCCCGGCTCTGCGACATCGCCCCGGACGGCTCCTCCACCCTCGTGACCCGGGGCGCCCTGAACTTCTCCGCCCGCTACGGCCGCGACCGGGCCGTGGAGGCCCAGATCGGCGAGTGGGAGAGCTTCGTCTTCGAACTGAACGGCATCGGGCACACCTTCCCGCCCGGCCACCGGGTCCGGCTCGCGGTCTCCTCCACGTACTGGCCGTGGATCTGGCCCCAGCCCGACGCCGCCGGCTTCACCCTCGACCCGGCCGGCTCGTCCCTCACCCTCCCGGTCCGCGCGCACACCGAGGACGCCGTCGAATGGGAGGAGCCCGAGCAGTCCGCGCCGCTCGGCGTCGCCTACCCGGTCACCCTGGAGGAGCCGCGCCCCGAGCGGGTGGTGGTCAGGGACGTGGCGAAGGGCGAGTGGCGGCTGGAGGTCGACCCCAAGTACGGGGGCACGCGCGTGTACCCGGACGGCCTGGAGTACACCGAGGACGCCGTGGAGGCCTACACGATCGAGGAGAGCGGCCCGCTGTCCGCCCGGACCCGGTCCGAATGGACGATCCGGCTGCACCGGCCCGAACTGGCCTGGGACGTCACCATCGACACCCGCTCCGAGATCTCCTGCGACGCGGACACCTTCCGCACCGAGAACGAGGTGGTGTGCAGGGAGGGCGGCGAGGTCGTCTTCCACCGCACCTGGGAGAAGCGGATCCCCCGCACGGCGGGCTGACAGCGCGCGCGTACGGGGGATCTCAGGCCTGGTTACGCGTTCGCGCCGGCCTTGCGGCGGCGGGCGACGACCAGCGCGCCGGCGCCCAGGGCGACCGCGCCGGCGGCGGCGAGGCCGAGCGGCAGGGTGTTGTTCGCACCGGTGGCGGCGAGGGAGCCGTTCACGGGCGTGTGGGAGGAACCGCCCTGCTGGGTGGTGTTCGTGTTGCCACCGGTGGTGGCGCTCGGCGCCGGGGTCGGCGTCGTCTCCGAGGGCTTCGGCTGCGGCTTGTCGCCCTTGGCGGCCAGGATGCTGAAGGTCACGTCGGCGTAGTCCTCGCCGATGCCGCAGGAGCCGTCGTTGTTCTCGTACTCGCCGAAGCCGAAGATCTCGCCCTTGCCGGCGGCGGCCTTGGCGTCGACCGTGAGGCGCAGCTTCACGTCGTACGTGGCGCCCTTGGCGAGCTTGCCGACCTCGATGGTGTCGTACTTCTCGGTGATCGACGTCCACTCCAGGACGTCGGGGGAGGACCACTCGAGGGGCAGGACGAACTTCTCGAAGTCCGTGTCCTCGTCGATCTCGTCGCCGTCCGCGGGGAGCCGCACGGCGTTCGCGAAGGCGTTGACGAGGTCCAGGGTGCGGTCGGACGTGTTGGTGACGCGCAGCGAGAAGATGGCGGGCTCACCGGCGGTGACCGTCTTCGGACCGCTCAGCGCGACCTTCAGGTCGGAGCCCTCGGTGCACTCCTCCCCGATCTCCTCGTAGAAGGCGAGCTCCTCCTTGGCCTCGTCGAGCTTCTCCTTGGCGGCCTTCTCGACCTTCTGGGCGAGGCCGAGCACCTTGAACGCCGCGACGTTGGCGTCGGCCAGGGCCTTGGAGGCCTCCTTGGCCTTCGTGTCGGCGGCGGTCTTCGCGGCGGCGGCCTCGTCGGCGGCCGTCTTCGCCGCGGTGACGGCAGCGGCGGCGGCCGTCTTCTGCTCCTCGGTGGCGTCGACGGGCAGGTCCTTCACGGCCTGCTCCGCCTTGGCGAGCGCCTCGTCGGCGGCGGTCTTGGCGACCGCGGCCGCGTCGGCGGCCTTCTTCGCCGCGTCGGCGGCGGCCTTCAGGGGGTGGTCGGCCTTCTCGAGAGCCTCGATGTCGGCCCTGGCCTTGGCGACGTCGGCGACGGCCTCGTCGTACGCCTTCTGCGCCTCGGCGACGGCGGCCTTCAGCTCCTCCAGCGAGGGCATGTCGTCCTCGGGGTCGTCCTCGTGCGTCGCGGGCTTCTGCGACGGGGCGGACGACGGCTTGGTGTCGGCGAACGCCGGCGCGGCCGAGAGGAACACGACCGGGGTGGTCACGGCGGCGGCCACGGCGGTCGCCAGAATGCGGCGGATCTTCACGTTGCGGACCTTTTCCTGGTCAGAGAGAAAGACTGCGAAGAATGGTGGTGGGCGCGCGCCCGCGGCTACCTCACGCGGCGCGACACCAGCATGATCGTAGGCCCGGAGGGGTTCCCGCGGGAGTCCTCTTTCCGCAGCTCGCAGGGGCGTTCGACGCCCGCTCACCACACAAACCGCATGAATGCGCGCAGTTGCCCACGGAGGCCGCAGTTTCTGTGTGATCCATGTCATCAGCGCCCGGCGGCCCGCCCCGTAACGTGTCCCCCACACACGTGGAAAGCGAGGCACGCACCGATGTCCGAGCACAGCCCGCTCGACTTGGCCGAGGGCGACCCCTTCGGCCCGCACAACCTTCCGTACGGCGTCTTCTCCACCGCCGACGAGCCCGGGCGGCGCCGGCTCGGCGTCCGGATCGGCGGGTACGTCCTGGACGCGGGTGCCGCGGCGCACGCGCTCGGCTCGCCGTACGCGGCGCTGCTCGCGCAGCCCAGCCTCAACCCGCTGCTCGCGGCCGGGCGGACCGCCTGGCGCGACGTCCGCCGGGCGCTGACGGCCTGGGTGACGGTGCCCGCGCACCGGGCGGACATCGAGCCGCTGCTCCACCCGCTGGACGCGGTGACGCTGCACCTGCCGTACGAGGTCGCGGACTACGTCGACTTCTACGCGAGCGAGCACCACGCGACGAACGTGGGGAAGATCTTCCGCCCGGACGGCGACCCGCTCACCCCCAACTGGAAGCACCTGCCGATCGGTTACCACGGTCGCGCGGGCACGGTCGTGGTCTCCGGCACCGACGTCGTACGCCCCTCCGGGCAGCGCAAGGCCCCCTCGGACCCGGCTCCGGTCTTCGGCCCGTCGGTCAAGCTGGACATCGAGGCGGAGGTCGGCTTCCTCGTCGGCACCCCGTCCGAGCTCGGGAAGCCGGTGCCGCTGGCCGACTTCCGGGAGCACGTCTTCGGCCTGACGCTGCTCAACGACTGGTCGGCGCGGGACGTGCAGGCCTGGGAGTACGTGCCGCTGGGCCCGTTCCTCGGCAAGTCGTTCCAGACCTCGGTCTCGGCGTGGGTGACGCCCCTGGAGGCCCTGGACGCGGCCCGGACGGCTCCGCCGGCGCGCGACTTCCCGCTGCTTCCGTACCTGGACGACGCGGCGGAGGAGGAGCCTGGCGGCTTCGACGTGCGGATCTCGGTGGAGATCAACGGTGAGGTGGTGGCCGAGCCGCCGTTCTCCTCGATGTACTGGACGGCGGCCCAGCAGCTCGCCCACATGACGGTGAACGGCGCCTCGCTCCGTACGGGTGACCTGTACGGCTCCGGCACGGTCTCCGGGCCCGAGGCGAACCAGCGCGGCTCGCTCCTGGAGCTCACCTGGAACGGCCGTGACGCCATCGAACTGCCGGGCGGCAAGCGGACGTTCCTGGAGGACGGCGACGAGGTCGTGCTCACGGCCTGGGCGCCGGGCACGGACGGCACCCGGGTGGCCCTCGGCGAGGTCCGGGGCCGGATCGTCCCCTCCGCCTGATCCGTACCGACGAGGTCGAGGGCGTCCCCGGGCGGGGGCGCCCTTTCCTTTCCATGGGCGAGCGCACACCATCTCTTGTCGGAGCCTTGGGCAGGGCTTTGGAGCCCCCGCGCCAGGACCGAACTAGCGTTCCCGGCATGTCCATCAACCCCCCACATCCCCCCATCCGTCCCCCTCTCCGTCCCCCCGCCCGACCCGCCGGACTGCCGGTCCTGCCGTACCGGAAGCCGACGCGGGGCCGCGACTACTGGGTCCTGGACGACGTGCTGCCGAACGTCGACGCCGTCCGCGCCCGCTGCCTCGCGAAGGAGGACTGGGTCCAGGGCGCCCCGGTGAACCCCGAGCCCTGGCCGGGCCAGCGGGCCATGCCGGGCCTGGAGCCGGACGAACTCGCCCGTGTGGAGCGGCTGGTGCGCAAGGCCACCGGCGCCCCGCGGATCTGGGCCGTGGACCCGGACCGCGCCGGCACCTTCAACCACAACTGCGTCCAGGCCGTCGGCGAGGACGAGTGCGAGCCCCGCCCGCACACGGACTCCCGCAGCCTCTGCCGCTACGCCGCCGTGCTCTACCTCAGCCCGGACACCCCCAAGGACTGCGGCACCAGCTTCTACCGCCAGAACCTCCCGGGCGGCCGGCTCGGCGGCAACCAGGTCCTGGCCCCGCACGACAACCTGGTCGACGCCCTGGGCACCCGCTTCGTCCCCCCGGACTCCTTCACCGAGGACGTCCGCGTCCCCCACCGCTACAACCGGCTGCTGCTCTACTCCGCGAACCTGATGCACAGCGCGACCGGCTACTGGGGCACCACCCTGGACGACAAGCGGATGACCGCCGTCTTCTTCTGGATGGCCTGACCGCACGCCGCGTACGCCGAAGGGCCCGGCTCGCCCCCGAGCCGGGCCCTTCGCACGTACCGCCCGGTCTACCGGACGAACACGCTCGCCTGGTTCGCCAGGTCCAGGAAGTACTGCGGGGCGAGACCGAGGACCAGGGTGACCGCGACGCCCGCCGTGATCGTGATGCTCGTCAGGGCCGAGGGCACGGCGACCGTGGGGCCGTCCGCCTTCGGCTCGCTGAAGAACATGAGCACGATGACCCGGATGTAGAAGAACGCGGCGATCGCCGAGGAGATCACACCGACCACGACGAGCGCTCCCGCGCCGCCGTCCGCCGCCGCCTTGAAGACCGCGAACTTCCCGGAGAAGCCGGAGGTCAGCGGAATGCCGGCGAAGGCGAGCAGGAAGACCGCGAAGACCGCCGCGACGAGCGGCGAACGGCGGCCGAGCCCGGCCCACTTGGACAGGTGGGTGGCCTCGCCGCCCGCGTCCCTGACCAGGGTGACGACGGCGAAGGCGCCGATCGTCACGAAGGAGTACGCGCCCAGGTAGAAGAGGACGGACGAGATGCCGCTCGGGGTCGCCGCGATGACACCCGCGAGCAGGAAGCCCGCGTGCGCGATCGACGAGTACGCCAGGAGCCGCTTGATGTCGGTCTGGGTGATGGCGACGATCGCACCGCCCAGCATGGTGACGATGGCGACGCCCCACATGACCGGCCGCCAGTCCCAGGTGAGACCGGGCAGCACCACGTACAGCAGGCGCAGCAGCGCGCCGAAGGCGGCGACCTTGGTGGCGGCGGCCATGAAGCCGGTGACCGGCGTCGGGGCGCCCTGGTAGACGTCCGGGGTCCACATGTGGAACGGGACGGCGCCGACCTTGAAGAGGAGCCCCATGAGGACCATCGCGAAGCCGATGAGCAGCAGCGCGTCGTTGCCCATGGTGTCGGCGAGCGCCGGGTCGACGGAGCCGATCGAGCCGTCGACGACGCGGGCGATGGTGGCGTACGAGACGGAGCCCGCGTAGCCGTAGAGCAGGGCGATCCCGAAGAGCAGGAAGGCCGAGGAGAAGGCGCCGAGCAGGAAGTACTTGACGGCCGCCTCCTGCGACATCAGTCGCTTGCGGCGGGCGACGGCGCAGAGCAGGTACAGCGGGAGGGAGAAGACCTCCAGGGCGACGAAGAGCGTCAGGAGGTCGTTGGCCGCCGGGAAGACCAGCATCCCGGAGACCGCGAACAGCGCGAGCGGGAACACCTCGGTGGTGGTGAACCCGGCCTTGACGGCCGCCCTCTCGTGCTCGCTGCCGGGGACGGCCGCGGCCTCGGCGGCGAAGGAGTCGACCTTGTGGCCGTGGTCGGCCGGGTCGAGCCTGCGCTCGGCGAAGGTGAAGACCGCCACGACGGAGGCGAGGAGAATGGTGCCCTGGAGGAAGAGGGCGGGTCCGTCGACGGCGATGGCGCCCATGGCCGCGATGTGGGCCTTGGTGGAGCCGTAGCCGCCCGCCGCCAGGCCGACGACGGCGGCGAAGGCGGCGGCGAGCGCGGCGACGGAGAGGAACACCTGGCTGTGGTAGCGGGCCTTGCGGGGCACGAAGGCCTCGACGAGGACGCTGACGACCGCGGCGCCGAGCACGATCAGCACGGGCGAGAGCTGTGTGTACTCGATGTGGGGCGCCGGGATCTTGTCCAGCGGCTCGGCCGCTGTCGTCCACAAGCTGTGGACAGCCATGGAACTCACTTGGCCGCCTCCACGTTCTGAATCTG
Source organism: Streptomyces sp. NPDC002825 (assembly GCF_040295385.1). NCBI lineage: Bacteria > Bacillati > Actinomycetota > Actinomycetes > Kitasatosporales > Streptomycetaceae > Streptomyces > Streptomyces sp. NPDC002825. Next base: position 180,492 of record NZ_JBEOVH010000012.1, on the reverse strand, counting down.
GGGCTGGGGGTCCTTCTGCTGGACGTCGGACATGGTGTGCTGCACGGCCGGGTTGACGACGTCCGTCAGCGGCTTCGGGAAGACGCCGAGGAAGATCAGGACGGCGATCAGCGGGACGACCACGGCCAGCTCGCGCGCCCGCAGGTCGGGCAGCGCCCGCACCTCCTCCTTCACCGGCCCGGTCATCGTCCGCTGGTACAGGACGAGGGTGTAGAGCGCGGCGAGGACGATGCCGGTGGTGGCGATGATGCCGGCCACCGGGTAGCGCTCGAAGGCGCCGACCAGGACGAGGAACTCGCTGACGAACGGGGCGAGTCCGGGCAGCGACAGGGTCGCGAGGCCGCCGATCAGGAACGTGCCGGCGAGCACCGGGGCGACCTTCTGCACACCGCCGTAGTCGGCGATGAGCCGCGAGCCGCGCCGGGAGATCAGGAACCCGGCGACGAGCATCAGCGCGGCGGTCGAGATGCCGTGGTTGACCATGTAGAGCGTGGCACCCGACTGGCCCTGGCTGGTCATCGCGAAGATGCCCAGGATGATGAAGCCGAAGTGCGAGATCGACGCGTAGGCGACCAGGCGCTTGATGTCCCGCTGGCCGACCGCGAGCAGCGCGCCGTAGACGATGCTGATGAGCGCGAGGACGACGATCGCGGGGGTGGCCCACTTGCTCGCCTCGGGGAAGAGGCCGAGGCAGAAGCGGAGCATCGCGAAGGTGCCGACCTTGTCGACGACGGCGGTGATGAGGACGGCGACCGGAGCGGTGGCCTCCCCCATCGCGTTCGGCAGCCAGGTGTGCAGCGGCCAGAGCGGCGCCTTCACCGCGAAGGCGAAGAAGAAGCCGAGGAACAGCCACCGCTCGGTGCTGCTCGCCATCTGCAGGGAGCCGTCGGCCCGGGCGGCGGCGATCTCGGTGAGCGAGAAGTTGCCCGCGACCACGTAGAGCCCGATGACGGCGGCCAGCATGATCAGGCCGCCGACGAGGTTGTAGAGCAGGAACTTGACGGCCGCGTAGGAGCGCTGGGCCGCCGCGTTCTCGTCGGAGCCCGTGTGGGCGCGGTCGCCGAAGCCCCCGATGAGGAAGTACATCGGGATGAGCATGGCTTCGAACAGGATGTAGAAGAGGAAGACGTCGGTGGCCTCGAAGGAGAGGATCACCATCGCCTCGACCATGAGGATCAGGGCGAAGAAGCCCTGCGTCGGCCGCCACCTCTTCGAGGAGGTCTCCAGGGGGTCGGCGTCGTGCCAGCCGGCCAGGACGATGAACGGGATCAGCAGCGCGGTGAGCCCGATGAGCGCCACCCCGATGCCGTCGACGCCCAGTTCGTACCGGACGCCGAAGTCCCTGATCCAGGAGTACGACTCGACGAGCTGGTAGCGGTCGCCGCCGGGCTCGAACCGTGCCCAGACAATTGCGGCGAGCACGAGCGTCACGAGCGAGACGAGCAGCGCGAACCACTTGGCGGCGGTGCGGCGGGCGGCGGGCACGGCCGCGGTGAGCACGGCGCCCACCGCGGGCACCGCCGCCGTCGCCGTCAGGAGCGGGAAACCCGCGTTGACCACTGGGGACATGGGAGTCACACCGCCCTCATCAGCAGGGTCGCGGCGATCAGCACCGCCGTACCTCCGAACATGGAGACCGCGTACGAGCGGGCGTAGCCGTTCTGGAGCTTGCGCAGCCGGCCGGAGAGTCCGCCGACGGCGGCCGCGGTGCCGTTGACGACGCCGTCGACCAGGCTGTGGTCGACGTACACGAGCGAGCGCGTCAGATGCGTGCCGCCGGTGACGAAGACGGCGTGGTTGAAGTCGTCCTGGAGCAGGTCGCGGCGGGCGGCCCGGGTGAGGAGCGAGCCGCGCGGGGCGACCACCGGGACGGGCCGGCGGCCGTACTGGAGGTACGCGAGGCCGACGCCGATCACCATGACGGCGACGGTGGCGGCGGTGACGGCGGCGGCACTGACCGGCGAATGGCCGTGCTCGAAGCCGGTGACCGGCTCCAGCCACTCGACGAACCCGGCGAACTCGAAGACCGCGCCTGCGGCGACCGAGCCGACGGCCAGCAGGATCATCGGGATGACCATGGACTTGGGCGACTCGTGCGGGTGGGGCATCTCGCCGGGGGCCGCCTCGGCACCGGGCTCGACGCTCGGCGCCTTGTCCGGGTCCGGCGCCGGCTGCCAGCGCTTCTCGCCGAAGAAGGTCATCAGCATCACGCGGGTCATGTAGTACGCGGTGATGGCCGCGCCGAGCAGGGTCACCGCGCCGAGGATCCAGCCCTCGGTGCCGCCCTTGGCGAAGGCCGCCTCGATGATCTTGTCCTTGGAGAAGAAGCCGGACAGGCCGGGGAAGCCGATGATCGCGAGGTAGCCGAGGCCGAAGGTGACGAAGGTGACCGGCATGTACTTCCGCAGGCCGCCGTACTTCCGCATGTCGACCTCGTCGTTCATGCCGTGCATGACGGAACCGGCGCCGAGGAACAGCCCGGCCTTGAAGAAGCCGTGCGTCACCAGGTGCATGATCGCGAAGACGTAGCCGATGGGGCCGAGACCGGCCGCCAGGATCATGTAGCCGATCTGCGACATCGTCGAACCGGCGAGCGCCTTCTTGATGTCGTCCTTCGCGCAACCGACGATCGCACCGAAGAGGAGCGTGACGGCGCCGACGACGGTGACGACGAGCTGGGCGTCCGGCGCGGCGTTGAAGATGTCGGCGGAGCGGACGATCAGGTACACACCGGCGGTCACCATCGTGGCCGCGTGGATGAGGGCCGAGACCGGGGTCGGGCCCTCCATCGCGTCCCCGAGCCAGGACTGCAGCGGCACCTGGGCCGACTTGCCGCAGGCCGCGAGGAGCAGCATCAGGCCGATCGCGGTCAGCTTGCCCTCGGAGGCCTGCCCGCTCGCCTCCAATACCGGCCCGAAGGCGAAGGTCCCGAAGGTGGTGAACATGATCATGATGGCGATCGAGAGGCCCATGTCGCCGACCCGGTTCACCAGGAAGGCCTTCTTCGCGGCGGTGGCCGCGGTGGGCTTGTGCTGCCAGAAGCCGATCAGGAGGTACGAGGCGAGACCGACGCCCTCCCAGCCGAAGTACAGGAGCAGGTAGTTGTCCGCGAGGACGAGCAGCAGCATCGCCGCGACGAACAGGTTGAGGTAGCCGAAGAACCGGCGGCGGCGCTCGTCGTGCTCCATGTATCCGATGGAGTACACGTGGATGAGCGTGCCGACCCCGGTGATCAGCAGGACGAAGGTCATCGACAGCTGGTCCAGCTGGAAGGCCATGTCCGCCTGGAAGCCCTCGACGGGGATCCAGGTGTAGAGCGTCTGGTGCAGGGCCCGGTCGTCGGCACTCTTGCCGAGCATGTCGGCGAAGAGCGCCAGTCCGATCACGAAGGACACGGCCGCGAGGAGCGTGCCGAGCCAGTGCCCGGACTTGTCGAGCCGCCGGCCGCCGCAGAGCAGCACCGCCGCCCCGAGCAGGGGCGCCCCGATGAGCAGCGCAATGAGATTTTCCACGGTCAGCCCCTCACAGCTTCATCAGGCTGGCGTCGTCGACCGAGGCCGAGTGGCGGGCACGGAAGACGGACACGATGATCGCGAGCCCGACGACGACCTCCGCGGCGGCGACGACCATCGTGAAGAAGGCGATGATCTGTCCGTCGAGGTTGCCGTGCATGCGGGAGAAGGTGACGAACGCGAGGTTGCAGGCGTTGAGCATGAGCTCGACGCACATGAACACGACGATCGCGTTGCGCCGGATCAGTACGCCGGCCGCACCGATGGTGAACAACAGGGCGGCCAGGTACAGGTAGTTGACGGGATTCACCGAGAAGCCTCCTCTTCGCGGCCCAGGCGCTCCGCCGACCGCTGCTCCAGGGCCTTGAGCTCCGAGAGCGCCTCGGTGGACACGTCCCGGATCTGGCCCCGCTTGCGCAGGGTCTGGTTGACGGTGAGCTCCGACGGCGTGCCGTCGGGCAGCAGACCGGCGATGTCGACGGCGTTGTGCCGGGCGTACACACCGGGCGCGGGCAGCGGCGGCACGTGCTTGCCCTCGCGGACGCGCTGCTCCGAGAGCTCCCGCTGGGTGCGGGCCCGCTCGGTGCGCTCGCGGTGGGTGAGCACCATCGCGCCGACGGCCGCCGTGATCAGGAGCGCGCCGGTGATCTCGAAGGCGAAGACGTACTTGGTGAAGATGAGGGCGGCGAGGCCCTCGACGTTCCCGCCGTGCGCGCTGTTGGCCGTGCCGAGTCCGGCGAACTCCGTCAGGGAGGCGTGGCCGATGCCGGCGGCGAGCAGGATGCCGAAGCCGAGGCCGCAGGCGACGGCCCACCAGCGCTGCCCCTTGATGGTCTCCTTCAGCGAGTCCGCCGCGGTGACACCGACCAGCATGACGACGAAGAGGAAGAGCATCATGATCGCGCCGGTGTAGACGACGATCTGGACGACGCCCAGGAAGTACGCGCCGTTGGCGAGGTAGAAGACCGCCAGGACGATCATCGTCCCGGCGAGGGAGAGCGCCGAGTGCACGGCCTTCTTCATCAGGATCGTGGACAGCGCGCCGACGACGGCGACGGTGCCGAGGACCCAGAACTGGAAGGCCTCACCGGAAGAGGTCGTGTAGGCCGCGAGGTTCGCGCTCATGCGTCCGCCCCCTCCGGCTCGCCCTTCTCCCCCTGGGACACCGCGACCTGACGGACGGTGCCGGGCGCGGCCCCGGTGACCAGGCCCCGGTAGTAGTCCTGCTCGGTCATGCCGGGGAAGATCGCGTGCGGGGTGTCGACCATCTCCTCCTCCAGGCCCGCGAGGAGCTGCTCCTTCGTGTAGATCAGGGCCTCGCGGGAGGAGTCCGCCAGCTCGAACTCGTTGGTCATCGTCAGCGCGCGCGTGGGGCACGCCTCGATGCACAGTCCGCAGAGGATGCAGCGGGCGTAGTTGATCTGGTAGACGCGGCCGTACCGCTCGCCCGGCGAGTAGCGCTCCTCGTCGGTGTTGTCCGCGCCCTCGACGTAGATGGCGTCGGCGGGACAGGCCCAGGCGCACAGCTCGCAGCCGACGCACTTCTCCAGACCGTCGGGGTGACGGTTGAGCTGGTGCCGGCCGTGGAAGCGGGGCGCCGTCGTCTTCTGCTGCTCCGGGTACTGCTCGGTCAGCCGCTTCTTGAACATGGCCTTGAAGGTCACGCCGAAGCCGGCCACCGGATTCTGGAAATCAGACACCGTCCGTCCCCCTTTCGTCACTCTCTGTAGCAGTATCCGGGCCACCACTGACAACGAGGTCCCCCTCGCGCCGGGGCCTGCGCCGCGGCACGGGCGGCAGGGACTGTCCGGGCTTGGGCGGTACGGGGAAGCCGCCGGCCATCGGGTCGAAGGCCGGCTCCGCGGCGGGCCCGGCCGCGGCCTCCTTCGCCTTCCGGTCGCGGAACGCGTCGTAGAGGAAGGAGAGGAGGAGCAGGGCGAGGACGGCACCGGCCACGTACAGCACGATGTTGGAGAAGGCGATGTTCTCGTTCCGCAGGGCGCGGACGGTGGCCACCAGCATCAGCCAGACCACGGCGACCGGGATGAGGACCTTCCAGCCCAGCTTCATCAGCTGGTCGTAGCGGACGCGGGGCAGGGTGCCGCGGAGCCAGATGAAGAAGAACAGCAGCAGCTGCACCTTGATGACGAACCAGAGCATCGGCCACCAGCCGTGGTTCGCGCCCTCCCAGAAGGTGGAGACCGGGTACGGGGCCCGCCAGCCGCCCAGGAAGAGGGTCACCGACACGGCCGAGACCGTCACCATGTTCACGTACTCGGCGAGCATGAACATCGCGAATTTGATGGACGAGTACTCGGTGTTGAAGCCGCCGACGAGGTCGCCCTCGGACTCCGGCATGTCGAACGGGGCGCGGTTGGTCTCGCCGACCATCGTGACGATGTAGATGATGAACGACACCGGCAGCAGGATCACGAACCAGCGGTCCGCCTGCGCCTCGACGATCTTCGAGGTCGACATCGAGCCGGAGTAGAGGAAGACCGAGGCGAAGGCCGCGCCCATGGCGATCTCGTACGAGATCATCTGCGCGCAGGACCGCAGACCGCCGAGCAGCGGGTACGTGGAGCCCGAGGACCAGCCGGCGAGGACGATGCCGTAGATGCCGACGGAGGCGACCGCGAGGACGTACAGCATCGCGATCGGCAGGTCGGTCAGCTGCATCGCGGTCCGCTGACCGAAGATCGAGACCTCGTTGCCGGCCGGTCCGAACGGGATCACGGCGATCGCCATGAACGCGGGGATCGCTGCGACGATCGGAGCCAGGATGTAGACGACCTTGTCGGCCTTCCTGACGACCACGTCCTCCTTGAGCATCAGCTTGATGCCGTCCGCGAGGGACTGGAGGAGACCCCAGGGGCCGTGCCGGTTGGGCCCGATGCGCAGCTGCATCCAGGCGACGACCTTGCGCTCCCACACGATGGAGAAGAGCACGGTGACCATCAGGAAGGCGAAGCAGAAGACGGCCTTGATCAGCACGAGCCACCAGGGGTCCGTGCCGAACATGGACAGGTCTTCGGCCGCCAGGACGTTCGGGGTCATGCCTGCACCTCCTGGGAGGTCGCCGGGCCGATGCGGACCAGGTCGCCGGGGTGGGCGCCGGTGTCGGAGAGGACACCGCGGCCCGCCGAGTTCAGCGGGAGCCAGACGACCCGGTCGGGCATCTCGGTGACCTGCAGCGGGAAGGTGACGGAGCCCGCGGGGCCGGTCACCTCCAGGACGTCGCCGTCCTTGACGCCGGTGTCCGCGGCGGTGGCGGCGGAGAGCCGGGCGACCGCGGCGTGCCGGGTGCCGGCCAGGGCGGTGTCGCCCTCCTGGAGCCTGCCGAGGTCGAGGAGGAGCCGGTGTCCGGCGAGGACGGCCTCGCCGTCGCCGGGCCGGGGCGCCGGCTGACCCGCCGAGCTGGGCTCGGTCGCCCGCTCCTCGGTCCAGCCGCCGAGCCGGTCCAGCTCCCGGCGCGCCGACCGCAGGTCGGGCAGACCGAGGTGGACGTCGAGGGCGTCGGCGAGCATGTGGAGCACGCGGGCGTCGCTCGGCGCGAGCGGCCGGGTCATCTGCTCGGGCTTGAGCGCGGCCTCGAAGAGCCGGGCCCTTCCCTCCCAGTTGAGGAAGGTGCCGGGCTTCTCGGCGACGGCCGCGACCGGCAGGATCACGTCGGCGCGCTCGGTGACCTCGCCGGGCCGCAGCTCCAGGGAGACCACGAAGGCCGCGTCGAGGGCCTCGCGCGCGCGTGCCGGGTCCGGCAGGTCGGCGACCTCGACACCGGCGACGAGCAGCGCGGCGAGTTCACCGCCGGCGGCGGCCTCCACGATCTGGCCGGTGTCGCGGCCGTAGCGGTGCGGGAGTTCGCGGACGCCCCAGGCGGCGGCGACCTCCTCACGCGCGCGGGGATCGGTCGCGGGCCGGCCGCCCGGCAGCAGCGCCGGGAGCGCACCGGCCTCGACGGCACCGCGCTCGCCGGCGCGGCGCGGGATCCACACGAGGCGGGCGCCGGTGGCGGCGGCGACGCGCAGGGCGGCGGTGAGCGCGCCGGGCACGCCCGCGAGCCGCTCGCCGACGACGAGGACGGCGCCCTCCTGGCGGAGGGCCTCGGCCGCGGCGGCGCCGTCCTCGGAGAGGCCGACCCGGGAGGTGAGGGCGTCGAGCCACTCGGTCTCGGTGCCGGGGGCGGCGGGCAGCAGGGTGCCGCCGGTCTTCTCCAGGCCGCGGGTCGCGAACGGGGCGATCGCGTACGTCTTCTGCCCGTGCTTGCGCCAGGCCTTGCGGAGCCGCAGGAAGACGCCGGGGGCCTCCTCCTCGGACTCCAGGCCGGCGAGGAGCACGGCCGGGGCGGCTTCGAGCGAGGTGTACGTGACACCCGACCCGTCCAGGTCCCGGCCGCGTCCGGCGACGGCGGAGGCCAGGAAGTCGGCCTCCTCGCCGGAGTGGATCCGGGCCCGGAAGTCGATGTCGTTGGTGTCGAGGGCGACCCGGGCGAACTTGGCGTACGCGTAGGAGTCCTCGACGGTCAGGCGACCGCCGGTCAGGACACCGGTCCGGCCGCGGACGAGTCCGCGGGCGGCGGCCTCCAGGGCCTCGGGCCAGGACGCGGGCTCCAGCTCACCGGTGGCGGCGTTCCGGACGAGCGGCGTGGTGAGCCGGTCGCGCTGCTGGGCGTACCGGAAGCCGAAGCGGCCCTTGTCGCAGATCCACTCCTCGTTGACCTCAGGGTCCTCGGCGGCGAGCCGCCGCATGACCTTGCCGCGCCGGTGGTCGGTGCGGGTGGCGCAGCCGCCGGCGCAGTGCTCGCAGACGGACGGCGAGGAGACCAGGTCGAAGGGGCGGGAGCGGAAGCGGTAGGCGGCCGAGGTGAGGGCGCCGACCGGGCAGATCTGGATGGTGTTGCCGGAGAAGTACGACTCGAAGGGGTCGCCCTCGCCGGTGCCGACCTGCTGCAGCGCGCCGCGCTCGATGAGCTCGATCATCGGGTCGCCGGCGATCTGGTTGGAGAAGCGGGTGCAGCGGGCGCACAGGACGCACCGCTCGCGGTCGAGCAGCACCTGGGTGGAGATCGGGATCGGCTTCTCGTAGGTCCGCTTGACGCCCTCGAAGCGGGACTCGGCCTGTCCGTGGGACATGGCCTGGTTCTGCAGGGGGCACTCGCCGCCCTTGTCGCAGACCGGGCAGTCCAGCGGGTGGTTGACGAGCAGCAGCTCCATCACACCGTGCTGGGCCTTCTCGGCGACGGGGCTGGTGAGCTGCGACTTCACCACCATGCCGTCGGTGCAGGTGATGGTGCAGGAGGCCATGGGCTTGCGCTGGCCCTCGACCTCGACGATGCACTGGCGGCAGGCGCCGGCGGGGTCGAGGAGCGGGTGGTCGCAGAAGCGCGGGATCTCGATGCCGAGCTGTTCGGCGGCGCGGATGACCAGCGTCCCCTTGGGGACGGAGATCTCGGCGCCGTCGATGGTCAGCGTCACGAGGTCCTCGGGCGGTACCGGCGCGTTGCCGCCGCCGCTGGGCGTGGACGCGATGACGGTCATGCGGTCACCTCCTTGTGGTTGTCCGCCCAGGCGGTCGACTTGGCCGGGTCGAAGGGGCAGCCCTTGCCCGTGATGTGCTGCTCGTACTCCGCGCGGAAGTACTTGAGCGAGGAGAAGATCGGCGAGGCGGCGCCGTCGCCGAGGGCGCAGAACGACTTGCCGTTGATGTTGTCGGCGATGTCGTTGAGCTTGTCGAGGTCGGACATCCGGCCCTTGCCAGCCTCGATGTCGCGGAGCAGCTGGACGAGCCAGTACGTGCCCTCGCGGCAGGGCGTGCACTTGCCGCAGGACTCGTGGGCGTAGAACTCGGTCCAGCGGGTGACGGCCCGGACGACGCAGGTGGTCTCGTCGAAGCACTGGAGCGCCTTGGTACCGAGCATGGAGCCGGCGGCGCCGACGCCCTCGTAGTCGAGGGGCACGTCGAGGTGCTCGTCGGTGAACATCGGGGTCGAGGAGCCGCCCGGGGTCCAGAACTTGAGCCGGTGCCCGGGCCGCATGCCGCCGCTCATGTCGAGGAGCTGGCGCAGGGTGATCCCGAGGGGGGCCTCGTACTGGCCGGGCGAGGCGACGTGCCCGCTGAGCGAGTACAGCGTGAAGCCCGGGGACTTCTCGCTGCCCATCGACGTGAACCAGTCCTTGCCCTTGTTCAGGATCGCGGGAACCGAGGCGATGGATTCGACGTTGTTCACCACAGTGGGGCAGGCGTACAGACCGGCGACCGCGGGGAAGGGGGGCCGCAGCCGGGGCTGGCCGCGGCGTCCTTCGAGCGAGTCGAGGAGCGCGGTCTCCTCACCGCAGATGTACGCGCCGGCGCCGGCGTGCACGGTGAGTTCGAGGTCGAGTCCGCTGCCGAGGATGTTCGTGCCGAGGTAGCCGGCGGCGTAGGCCTCGCGGACGGCCTCGTGGAGGCGGCGCAGGACGGGGACGACCTCGCCGCGCAGATAGATGAAGGCGTGGTTCGAGCGGATCGCGTAGCAGGCGATCACGATGCCCTCGATGAGGGAGTGCGGGTTGGCGAAGAGGAGGGGGATGTCCTTGCAGGTGCCGGGCTCGGACTCGTCGGCGTTGACGACGAGGTAGTGCGGCTTGCCGTCGCCCTGCGGGATGAACTGCCACTTCATACCGGTGGGGAAGCCGGCGCCGCCGCGTCCGCGGAGGCCGGATTCCTTGACGTACGCGATGAGGTCGTCGGGGCTCATCGCGAGGGCCCGCTTGAGGCCCTGGTAGCCCTCGTGGCGCTCGTAGGTCTCCAGGGTCCAGGAGTTGGGCTGGTCCCAGAAGGCCGACAGGACGGGTGCGAGCAGCTTCTCGGGACTGCTGTTGTTGATCTCGGCGGCCAAGGTCATTCCTCCCCCTCCTGTCCGGAGGTCTCACCACGCGGGTGGACGATTCGGTGGTGCGGCTTCTCGCCCTTGGCCAGGCGCAGCCCGACGAGGGAGGCGGGTCCGGCTCCGCCGGTGGCCTCGACGGCGCCGGGGCGCTCGTCGGGGAAGCCGGCGAGGATGCGGGCGGTCTCCTTGAAGGTGCAGAGCGGGGCGCCGCGGGTGGGTTCGACGGTGCGGCCGGCCCGCAGGTCGTCGACCATCTTCTTGGCGGACTCGGGCGTCTGGTTGTCGAAGAACTCCCAGTTGACCATCACGACGGGCGCGAAGTCGCAGGCCGCGTTGCACTCGATGTGCTCGAGCGTGATCTTGCCGTCCTCGGTCGTCTGGTCGTTGCCGACGCCGAGGTGTGCCTTGAGCTCCTCGAAGATGGCGTCGCCGCCCATGACCGCGCAGAGCGTGTTCGTACAGACGCCGACCTGGTAGTCGCCGGAGGGCTTGCGCCGGTACATCGTGTAGAAGGTGGCGACGGCGGTGACCTCGGCGGTGGTCAGGCCGAGGGTCTCGGCGCAGAAGGCCATGCCGGTACGGGTCACGTGGCCCTCCTCCGACTGCACGAGGTGCAGCAGCGGCAGGAGCGCGGAGCGGGAGTCCGGGTAGCGGTCGATGATCGCCCGGGCGTCCTCGGTGAGCCGGGCGTGGACGTCCGCCGCGTACGGGGGCGCGGGGAGCTGGGGCATCCCCAGACTGACGTTGTCCGTCATCGGTCGACGCCTCCCATCACGGGGTCGATGGAGGCGACGGCGACGATGACGTCGGCGACCTGGCCGCCCTCGCACATCGCGGCCATCGCCTGCAGGTTGGTGAAGGACGGGTCGCGGAAGTGGACCCGGTAGGGGCGGGTGCCGCCGTCGGAGACGACGTGGACGCCGAGCTCGCCCTTGGGCGACTCGACGGCCGCGTAGGCCTGCCCGGCGGGGACCCGGAAGCCCTCGGTGACCAGCTTGAAGTGGTGGATCAGGGCCTCCATGGAGGTGCCCATGATCTTGGCGATGTGGTCGGTGGAGTTGCCGAGGCCGTCCGCGCCGAGCGCGAGCTGCGCCGGCCAGGCGATCTTCTTGTCGCCGACCATGACGGGGCCGGGCTCCAGGCGGTCGAGGCACTGCTCGACGATCCGCAGGGACTGCCGCATCTCCTCCAGGCGGACGAGGAAGCGTCCGTAGGAGTCGCAGGTGTCGGCGGTCGGGATGTCGAAGTCGTAGTTCTCGTAGCCGCAGTACGGGTCGGTCTTCCGCAGGTCGTGCGGGAGGCCCGCCGAGCGGAGGATCGGTCCGGTGGCGCCGAGGGCCATGCAGCCGGTGAGGTCGAGGTAGCCGACGTCCTGCATGCGGGCCTTGAAGATCGGGTTGCCGGTGGCGAGCTTGTCGTACTCCGGCAGGTTCCTCTTCATGGTCTTCACGAACTCGCGCACGGCGTCGACGGCGCCGGGCGGCAGGTCCTGGGCGAGGCCGCCGGGGCGGATGAACGCGTGGTTCATGCGCAGGCCGGTGATCAGCTCGTACAGGTCCAGGATCATCTCGCGGTCCCGGAAGCCGTAGATCATGATCGTGGTGGCGCCGAGCTCCATGCCGCCGGTGGCGATGCACACCAGGTGCGAGGAGAGCCGGTTGAGCTCCATCAGCAGGACGCGGATGACGCTGGCGCGGTCCGGGATCTGCTCGGTGATGCCGAGGAGCTTCTCCACGCCCAGGCAGTACGCCGTCTCGTTGTAGAACGAGGTGAGGTAGTCCATGCGCGTGACGAAGGTGGTGCCCTGCGTCCAGGTCCGGTACTCGAGGTTCTTCTCGATGCCGGTGTGGAGGTAGCCGATGCCGCAGCGTGCCTCGGTGACGGTCTCGCCGTCGATCTCCAGGATCAGGCGGAGCACGCCATGGGTGGACGGGTGCTGGGGCCCCATGTTGACGATGATGCGCTCGTCGTCGGCCTTCGCGGCGGACTGGACGACCTCTTCCCAGTCGCCGCCGGTCACCGTGTAGACGGCGCCTTCTGTCGTCTCCCGCGGAGACGCGTGTTCGGTGGACATCAGCTGTACGACCTCCGCTGGTCCGGAGCCGGGATCTGGGCGCCCTTGTACTCGACGGCGATGCCGCCGAGGGGGTAGTCCTTGCGCTGCGGGTGGCCCTGCCAGTCGTCCGGCATCATGATCCGGGTGAGGGCGGGGTGGCCGTCGAAGACGATGCCGAAGAAGTCGTACGTCTCGCGCTCGTGCCAGTCGTTCGTCGGGTAGACGGCGACGAGCGACGGGATGCGCGGCTCGGCGTCGGGGGCCGAGACCTCCAGGCGGATCAGCCGGCCGTGGGTGATCGAGCGCAGGTGGTAGACGGCGTGCAGCTCGCGGCCCTTGTCCCCGGGGTAGTGGACGCCGGAGACGCCGGTGCAGAGCTCGAAGCGGAGCGCCGGGTCGTCGCGCAGGGTGCGGGCCACGCGGACGAGGTGCTCGCGCTCGATGTGGAAGGTGAGCTCGCCGCGGTCGACGACCGTCTTCTCGATCGCGTTCTCGGGCAGGAGGCCCTGCTCCTCCAGGGCGCCCTCCAGCTCGTCGGCGACCTCGTCGAACCAGCCGCCGTACGGGCGGACGGCGGGGCCGGGGAGCCGGACGGAGCGGACCAGGCCGCCGTAGCCGGAGGTGTCGCCGCCGTTGTTGGCGCCGAACATGCCGCGCTGGACGCGGACCTCCTCACCGTGGTCCCCACGCTGACCCGGCAGGTTCTGCTCGCTGAGGTCCTTCTCGGGGTTGGGTGTCTCGTCGCTCACTGTGCAGCCCCGTTCCCTTCTCCGCCCACGCGGCGCAGAGGTGCGGCCATCGTCTTCGTCTGCGGCCCGGCGGCCGCGCGTGCGTCGGTCACCTCAGCAGACCCTTCAGTTCGATCGTCGGCCGCGCCTTGAGCGCCGCCTCCTCCGCCTCGCGGGCCGCCTCCTCGGCGTTCACGCCGAGCTTGGAGGTCTGGATCTTCTGGTGGAGCTTGAGGATCGCGTCCAGGAGCATCTCCGGACGCGGCGGGCAACCGGGCAGGTAGATGTCGACCGGCACGATGTGGTCGACGCCCTGGACGATCGCGTAGTTGTTGAACATGCCGCCCGAGGAGGCGCAGACGCCCATCGAGATGACCCACTTCGGGTTGGGCATCTGGTCGTAGACCTGCCTCAGGACCGGCGCCATCTTCTGGCTGACCCGGCCGGCGACGATCATCAGGTCGGCCTGGCGCGGCGAGCCGCGGAAGACCTCCATGCCGAAGCGGGCCAGGTCGTACCGGCCGGCTCCGGTGGTCATCATCTCGATGGCGCAGCAGGCGAGGCCGAAGGTCGCGGGGAACACGGACGCCTTGCGCACCCAGCCCGCGGCCTGTTCGACCGTCGTCAGCAGAAAGCCGCTCGGGAGTTTCTCTTCGAGTCCCATTTGGTGCCCCTCAGCCCCTCAGTCCCATTCCAGGCCGCCCCGCCGCCACACGTACGCGTAGGCGACGAAGACGGTGAGCACGAAGAGCAGCATCTCCACGAGCCCGAAAAGCCCCAGGGCGTCGAAGGTGACGGCCCAGGGGTAGAGGAAGACGATCTCGATGTCGAAGACGATGAAGAGCATCGCCGTCAGGTAGTACTTGATCGGGAAGCGGCCGCCTCCGGCGGGAGTGGGCGTCGGCTCGATGCCGCACTCGTATGCCTCTAGTTTCGCCCTGTTGTACCGCTTTGGCCCGATAAGCGTGGCCATGACCACGGAGAAGATCGCAAACCCCGCACCCAGGGCACCGAGCACGAGGACGGGCGCGTACGCATTCACGCTCCTCGCTCCTTCCAGTCGTCCTTGACCGTTGGACCGCACCGCCGGCCGCCGTGAAAGATCGCCCCCATGTGAGGCAGTTCACAAGCCCGGCTGCCCCGCATCTTATGCCCGCCCCTCTGTGATCTGCGACACGGGGTACAGCAACGACTTTGTGATCTCCACCACCTGACGAAGGATCATGAAGTCGGATGAGCGGTGATCTTGTTGCGCGAAGCGCCCAGGTGATCACCAGATGTGACATCCGTACCGGAAATCGCTGCTCGGAAGGGGTGTCGCACTATCAAGTGATGGCTCGTACAGGCAAATTGGCGATGGACGCGTCCGGGTGATAAAGGAACCGGCCGTCGCCCGGTCGGGGGGCCGGACGTACGGAGGTGGACGCGTGCACGCGTTCACGAGCGCACATCGGACCCGGGTGTGACCTGCGTCACGTCCGGGGAGCCCCGAAAAGAAGAGGGCTTGGCCATCGGCGTCAAGAGGTGGTAAGCGTCGGGCAATTCGGACGTTTCATTGAAAACCCGTGATCAAGGCCCCGATGAGCCCTGCCCGATTTGCCCGTTACGGCGTCAATAAGGCTGGCACGGAGGCGGATTCACAGATTCCAAACGCAACTGTGGCGCAACCCACGTTTCTTGAAGGGAACCGTGAAGCCCTGATAGCGGTTGTACCCATGTCCCACACCGCTCACATACCCAGCCACCGGAAGCCCCGCCGCAGCGCCTCGAAGCTCGCGCTCCGCGCCGGAGTTGCCGGTGGCGTCCTCGGCACCATCGCGGTGGCCGGTGCTGCCGGGCCGGCGAATGCCGAGCCGGTGACCGAGACCATCGAAATGCCCACCCTGGGCTCCCTCGACGCCGGCACGGGCCTCGCCAGTGCCGTCGCCGCCTCCGCCGAGGCCTCCCAGCAGGAGGCCCTCGACCAGAACCTGCAGACGCAGGAGGACGCGGCGCTGCAGAAGGCCGCCCAGGAGGCCAAGAAGGCCAAGGCCGAGGCCGACCGCAAGGCCGCGGCCGAGCGCGCCGAGAAGGCCCGCCTCAAGGCCGAGCAGGAGCGCAAGGAGGCCGCGGAGCGCGCCTCCCGCGACAGCGCGCGCACCCAGCTCTCCAGCACGAGCGCGTCCAACGACAGCGGCTCCACCGCCTCGGACAGCGGCAGCCGGACGCAGGCCCCCACCGGCTCCGCCGCCGCGATCGTGGCCTTCGCCCGCGCGCAGATCGGCGACGCCTACGTCTCCGGCGGCACCGGCCCCAACTCCTGGGACTGCTCCGGCCTCGTCCAGGCCGCCTACCGCGCGGCCGGCATCGACCTGCCCCGCATCTCGTACGAGCAGTCGAGCATGGGCACCGAGGTCTCCCTGAGCAACCTCCAGCCGGGCGACATCCTGTACTGGGGCAGCCGCAGCGGCTCGTACCACGTCGCCATCTACGTCGGCGGCGGCAAGTACGTCGGCGCGCAGAACCCGTCCAGCGGCGTCGTCGAGCACACGATGGACTGGGACACCCCCTCGGGCGCGGTCCGCATCCTCTGATCCACCCCGCCCGTACGACGAAGGGCCGTCACTCCTCGGGGGAGAGACGGCCCTTCGCCGTACCGTCTCAGCGGCGCAGCGCCTCGGCCGGCTCGATCCGGGAGGCCCGCCAGGCGGGGTAGAGACCGGCGACGACGCCCGTCACCAGGCCGACGGCCGGGGCCGCGACGACCGTCGCCGTGTGCATCACCGGCGTCCAGTCCCGTACCAGCGCCACCACGATCACCGTGGACACCCCGAGCGCCGTACCGACGAGCCCGCCCATCGCGCCCAGAGCACCCGATTCCGTGAGGAACTGGACGGTGATGTGCCGTCCCCGGGCCCCGAGGGCACGTCTCAGGCCGATCTCGCCGGTCCGCTCCAGGACCGCGACGAGGGTGGTGTTGGCGATGCCGACCGCACCGATCACCAGGGAGACCCCGGCCAGGAGCAGGAAGAGCTGGTCCAGGTCGTGGGTCACGCCCGCGCGCAGGGTCCTGGGGTCCGGCGGGGGAATCGCCCTGAGGTACTCCGGATGGTCGGGGCGCAGCGCGACCGGCGCCTCCCGCGCGATCTGCCGGGCCGCGCCCGTCGCCGTCGTGATGAGCATCTTCGCGTCGCCCTGCTGCGGCGGGCCCCAGAGCTTCTCGGCGGTCGTCCGGGGCACGGTGACCGACATCAGGACGTCGGCCCTGCGCTTCACGTCGTCGATGATCCCGGCGACCGTGAAGGGCTCGTCGCCGATGAACACCGCCGGCCGGGTCTCCAGGGTCGTGATGCCGAGCCGGTCCGCGACCGACTTGCCGAGCACCGCGACCGACTGCCCGGACCGGGAGGTGAACTCGTCGTACAGGCGGCCCTGCCGGAGGGTCGGCGCCGCCGCCCGCAGCGCCCCGGGGGACGCGGCGACGACGTCGATGCGCTCGCTGCCCGTGGCGTCGCCGACCGGCGCGGAGCGGACGGCGGTGCCGGGTGCCAGGCGGACGGACCAGTAGACGCCGGCGTC
Source organism: Streptomyces sp. NPDC002825 (assembly GCF_040295385.1). Taxonomy (NCBI): domain Bacteria; kingdom Bacillati; phylum Actinomycetota; class Actinomycetes; order Kitasatosporales; family Streptomycetaceae; genus Streptomyces; species Streptomyces sp. NPDC002825. Next base: position 163,770 of record NZ_JBEOVH010000012.1, on the reverse strand, counting down.
CTCGACGCCGCCGAGGCGTCCGATCCGGGCGTCGGCGTCGGCCGGGAAGGCGGGGTCGGCGAACTCGTTCTGGTCGCGGGCGACGTCCTCGACGGTCACCTCGGTGGCAGTGAGCAGGTTGAAGCGGGAGTCGATCTGCGAGGACGTGGTCGCGGTCAGGCCGAGGATCGCGACGAACGTGCCGACGCCGAGGACGGTGCCGAGCGCGGTGAGGACCGAGCGGCCGGGGCGCTGGAGCATGCCGGCGACGGCCTCGGCGAGGACGTCACGGGCGGCGAGCCGGGAGGGTTCGACCAGTCGTGGCCGTTTCGCGGTGCGTCTCACGCTCGCCTCCCCCGCGCCGGCTCGCTCAGCACCCCGTCGCGGATGGTCACCGTGCGCTCGCCGCGCTCGGCGACCTCCGCGTCGTGGGTGATGACGACGATCGTCATCCCGGAGGCGTGCAGTTCGCCCAGGAGGTCGAGGACGGACGCGGCGTTGTCCGAGTCGAGGTTGCCGGTCGGTTCGTCGCAGAGGAGCAGGGACGGGCGGCCGGCGAGGGCGCGGGCGATGGCCACCCGCTGGCGTTCGCCGCCGGACAGCCGGCCGGGCAGCGCCTCGGCCCGGTGGCCGAGTCCCACCCGCTCGAGTGCGGTACGGGCCCGGGTGCGGCGCTCGGCGCGGGGCACCGCCGAGTACACCATCGAGAGCATGACGTTCTCCGTGGCGCTGCGGTGCGGGAGGAGGTGGAAGGACTGGAAGACGAAGCCGATCCGCCGCCCGCGCAGGGCCGTCCGCTCGCCGTCGCGGAGCGCCGCCGTGTCGATGCCGTCCAGGAGGTACGTGCCGGCGGTGGGCGCGTCGAGCAGTCCCGCGACGTTCAGGAAGGTCGACTTGCCCGAGCCGGACGGACCGACGACGGTGATGAACTCGCCTTTGCGTACGGTGAGTTCGCAAGGCCTCAGGGCGGCGACGGGCGGCGGTCCGGGGTAGGTCAGGGCCACCGCGCGGAACTCGATGACCGGGACGTCGTCCTCGCTCACGGCGACCCCTCGGTGCTGCCCGACGCGGCGCCCGGGTTGACCCCGGTGACCACCTCGTCGCCCTCCTTGAGCGCGCCGGCGGTGAGAGGGACGACCTCCACGTAGCCGTCGCCGGTGGTGCCGGTCCGTACCTCGATCCGCTCCTGCCGGCCGGTGCCGTCGACGGTGGTGACGACGGTCTTGCCGTCCACGCCCGCCGAGACGGCGGTGACCGGGACGACGAGGGCCTTGCCGTCGGTGGAGGCGGCCTCGATGGTGAGCCGCACCTCCTGCCCCGCGAGACCGGACGGCAGCTCGCGGCTGGGGTCGACGGTGAAGAGATAGCCGACGGCGCCGCTGCCCTGGGAGCCGTCCCCTCCCCCGCCGTTGCCGCCGTTCCCGCCGGAGCCCGTCCCCTGCGAACCGGACTGCTGGTCCTGCTGCTGGGACGGGGTGTCGGCCACCGAGACCACCTTGCCGGTCGTCTCCTGCCCGGTCGCCTCGGCGAGGATCCGTACCTTCTGCCCGGCGCGGACCATCCCCTTCTGGTGGTCCTGGAGGTAGCCCTGCGCCATCAGCTTTCCGGAGGACAGGGTCAGGGCGGTGCCGGAGACCTGCGCTCCCGGCCGGGCCGTGACCGTGGCGACCCGCGCGGAGAAGGCCCGAACGAACACGACCTCGGCCGCCGGGACCATCGGCCCGGCGGCCGCCTGCGCCTTCGCGAGGGTCTCGCGCGCGGCGGCCAGGTCCTCGACGGCACGGTCGCGCGTCTTCCTCAGGTTCTTCGTCTGGGTGGCGTCCTTGTTGGCCGCGAGCGCGTCGCGGGCGTCGACGACCGCCCGCTCGGCACCGGTCACGGCGGCCCTGGCCCCGTCGACGGCGGCACCGTCGTCGTCCACGGCCGGCTTCGGGTCGTAGCCGATGGAGGAGTAGAACTCCTCGACCGCGTCCTTCGTCCCGGGCCCGAAGGTGCCCCTCGCGTCGCCGCCGCGGCCGTGGCCGAGCTCGGCGAGCGCGTCCTGGAGCTGCTTCACGTCGTCACCGGTGGCACCCGGCTTGAGGTCCCGGTAGACGGGCAGGCCGCCGCGCAGCACGAAGACGGGCCGGCCGGAGACCTCCAGGAGCACCTTCCCGGAGCGCACGGCGTCCCCGCTCTTCACGGACACCTTGGTGATCACCGGGGCGGTGCCGCCCTCGCCGCCCGCCGAGACGGGCGCGACCTGGATGCTCTGGCCCGCCGCGACGGTGCCGCGCAGGACGACCGTCTCCGCGAGGACCCGGTTCTCGACCCGGGCGATCAGCACGTCCTGCGGCGGGGGCTCGGCGTCCGCGGCGACCTGTGCGGGCGAGCGGATCAGGGAGGTCGCCGCGACGCCGGCGCCGGTCAGGGCCACCGCCCCCGCGACGAGGGCGGCGACCCAGAAGCGGCGCCGGTTCATCCGGGCGCCCCCGGCGTCGCCGCCGGGGGTCCTGGAGACGTCCGCGACCCCGCCCGGCGGTTCCCCGCCGGGCGCGCTCGTGCCGTCCGTGGTGTCGTCAGCCACCGACGACCGTCCCGCCGTCGCCGCCCGCGGCCTTGGGACCGCAGGCCTTCAGCGCCTCGACCACCTTGGGGTCGCCCTTCATCCGCGCGCCCAGGTCGCCGTCGAGCGCCACCTCACCGGTCGCCGGGTCGGGGTCCGGGTAGTCGGCGATGCCTTCCTTGCGCATGCAGGCGGAGAGCTTCTTCGCCGCCTCCAGCCGCGCCGGGTCCACCTGGCCCTTTCCGGGCTGCTTCCCCGCGCACGCCTTCTCCGCCGCCGCGATCGCCTCGGGCTTGTTGGCGTCCTTGTCGACGCGCTTCTCCCCGCCCGTGTCCTGGAGCTTGAGCCCCTGGGCGTCCAGGCAGTCGTAGTAGGCGGCCCAGTCGGCGGAGCCCTGCGAGGCCCCGGAGGAGGGGGCGGCGGAGGCGGAAGAGCTTCCGGTGCTCGGCTCCGACCGGGTCGCGCCGTCCCCGTCGCTCGAACACCCCCCGAGCCCGAGGGCGAGTATCAGTACGGGAACAGCCATGAGGCGTCTCATCAGAAACGGTCCTTCCGACGGGGGTCTCCCCGTCTACGGGGCGTCATGGGAACGCGCAGGAGGGGGCCGACGCGGCGGTGCGCTCCGCCACGTACAAGGCCCCTGCGCGATAGGTCTCCGGCGCCCGCGGGCGCCTCGACACGATCGAGCATAGCCGCGGGTAGCCCGGCCGGTAACTGTCTCAACGGACAGTGGACGCAGTCGAGTTGGCGGTGTTCGTATGGACACCGGCCCGCTCCGGGCCACAGCAGACACATCCACCCCAGCTACGTGAAAGGCAACGACATGCAGCGCACTGCACTCCGTCGCGTCGCCGCCACGGCCATCGCGCTCGCCGCCCTCGGCGCCGGCGCGCTCGCCACGGCCGGCTCGGCCTCCGCGGCCACCGGCAAGAACGGCTACCTGGAGAGCGGCGAGTTCGGCCTGTACTACAACTCGTACCAGGGCGGCGCGGTCTTCGACCTCTTCGTCTCGGACGACAACTTCGACAACGACTGGTTCCCGGGTCCGGGCAGCGGCGCCGGCCAGAAGGTGAACGACAACACCGCCTCGTACTACAACGCGGACTCGAACACCTGGTGGGTCTACACCGACGCGTACGCCGGTGGCGTCGAGGGCAGCCTGCCGGTGGGTTACTCCGGCAACGCGTCCGCGACCTTCAAGAACCAGATCTCCTCGGCCTACTACTACAAGGCCCGTTGATCCTGAGGTCGGCACCACCAGCTGAACCGCCGGAGTAGCTTCCAGACGCCGGCACCTGCACACGCACGAACGCGGCAGCCGTTGCTCCGCCCGAATGAGGCGGGCAGAGCAACGGCTGCTCCCATGGTAGACACGCACACGTCTCTGGAGCAGCCCCATGCGTCCACTCGCCGCCCGCGCGACCGTTCTCCTCCTGAGCGCCGCGCTCCTCACCGCCTGTTCCTCCGAGTCCGAGAGCGGTGACGGCGGTTCCGCACGGGAACCGGAGATCGGCACGATTCCCCGGATGCTGTCGACGACGAGCCTCTCCTTCCCCCTGGACGGCTACGCGACCACCGAGGACCAGCGGCGCACGCTGGAGCGGGCCCAGTCGCGGGTCGTCGGCGACTGCATGGCCCGCTTCGGCTTCACGTACGAGCTGCCCCTCTCGCCCGCCCCGGCCGCCCGCTCCGGCGAGTCCCGCCGCTACGGCCTCACCGACCCGGCGATCGCGGCCCGCTACGGCTACATCCCCAACCGGGGCGCCGAGCCGCCGACGAAGCCCGCCGCCCAGACCCTCAGCGCGAACGGCAAGCTCGCGCTCAACGGCCCCTCCGACTACAAGGGCCCCCAGCCGGCCAGCCTGGAAGAGGCCAAGGGCAAGGACAGCGGCAAGACCCTCAACGGGCAGAAGGTGCCCATCGGCGGCTGCATCCGGGAGAGCTTCCTCACGATCTACGCGCCGAAGAAGGGCGCGGTGGACGCCATGTTCGTCACCAACGTGGGGATGGACGCCAACTCCCGCTCCCGCGAGGACTCCCGCGTCGTCGCCGCCGTGAAGGCCTGGTCCGCCTGCATGGCCGAGAAGGGCTACAAGGTCGACGAGCCCGTCAGCCCGCAGAGCGACCTGGGACTCGACCCGAACACCTACGGCAGCCCCCGGGCGATCGCCGCCGCCAAGCAGGACGTCGCCTGTAAGGAAAGGGCCAACCTCGTCGGGATCTGGTTCACCGTCGAGAGCGCCTACCAGAAGCGGAGCATCGAGCAGAACGCCGAGACCCTCAACCAGGCGAAGACCGAGCTCAACGAGCGGTTGAAGCTGGCGGCCACGCTGGCCGGCTGACCCCGCCGGAGGGGGGTCCCGCGCGGGGCGCAGCGGGACAGGGCGGCGATTTCAGGCCCCTGGGACGTCCCGGGACACCCGTAAGGGCCATGATTCGCGACACGATCGGGTCTACCGTTCCCATGGGGAACCAGCTCGTCGGTTCTCCGGGAGCCAGCCCATAGGTCCCGTCGCACAGCGTCCAGCGAATGCCGTCTCAGGGGGGAGACACATGCTTCGTCAGTGCCAGTACTGCGGTTCCGCGCCGTCCGAGGTCGACAGATCCAGGGCCGCCCGCATCAACCCGGTCACCACCGCCTTACGCCACCTGGACACCCTGACGGACCGCGAGATCGAGGTCCTGTCCGCGATGCCCGGCGGCGAGTCCAACACGGACCTCGCCGAATTCCTCGGGATCACCGAGCGCACCGTCAAGTTCCACGTCACCAACATGCGGGAGAAGCTGGGCGGCCTCTCGCGCGCCCAGCTCCATCTCCTCGCCCTGCTGGCGGAGGCGGTCTGGCCGGGCCGTCTCTGTCGCCAGGACTGCCCCTGCCGCGGCACGGAGCTGCGCGCCCTCGTGCCCCGGGGCCCGATGACCCGGCGGTTCGCCGGGCTCAGGCACTGCGCCTGACGGCGCTCACGCCTTCGGCGCCACCTTCGACAGACCGTTGATGATGCGGTCCATGGCGTCGCCGCCCGTCGGGTCGGTGAGGTTGGCCAGCATCTTCAGCGTGAACTTCATCAGGAGCGGGTGCGTCAGACCACGCTGGGTCGCGATCTTCATGATCTTCGGGTTTCCGATGAGCTTCACGAAGGCGCGGCCCAGCGTGTAGTACCCGCCGTAGGTGTCCTTGAGGATCTGCGGGTAGTTCCGCAGCGCCAGCTCACGCTGGGCGGGGGTCGCGCGCGCGTGCGCCTGCACGATGACGTCGGCCGCGATCTGGCCCGACTCCATGGCGTACGCGATGCCCTCGCCGTTGAACGGGTTGACCAGGCCGCCCGCGTCGCCGACGAGCAGCAGGCCCTTCGTGTAGTGCGGCTGGCGGTTGAAGGCCATCGGCAGGGCGGCGCCGCGGATCGGCTGCGTCATGTTCTCCGGGGTGTAGCCCCAGTCCTCCGGCATGGACGCGCACCAGGCCTTGAGGACCTCGCGCCAGTCCAGCTCCTTGAACGCGGAGGAGGAGTCGAGGATGCCGAGGCCCACGTTGGACGTGCCGTCGCCCATGGGGAAGATCCAGCCGTAGCCGGGCAGCAGCCGGTCCTGCGGGCCGCGCCGGTCCCACAGCTCCAGCCAGGACTCCAGGTAGTCGTCCTCGTGGCGGGGGCTCTGGAAGTACGTGCGCACCGCGACGCCCATCGGCCGGTCCTCGCGCCGGTGCAGGCCCATGGCCACCGAGAGGCGGGTGGAGTTGCCGTCGGCGGCCACGACGAGCGGCGCGTGGAAGGTGACCTCGCGCTTCTCCTCGCCCAGCTTCGCGTGGACACCGGTGATCCGGCCCGTACGGTCGTCGATGACCGGCGCGCCCACGTTGCAGCGCTCGTACAGCCGGGCGCCGGCCTTCTGCGCCTGGCGGGCGAGCTGCTCGTCGAAGTCGTCGCGCTTGCGGACGAGTCCGTAGTCCGGGTACGAGGCGAGCTCGGGCCAGTCCAGTTCGAGCCGGACACCGCCGCCGATGATCCGCAGCCCCTTGTTCCGCAGCCAGCCGGCCTCTTCGGAGATGTCGATGCCCATGGAGACCAGCTGCTTGGTGGCGCGCGGGGTGAGGCCGTCGCCGCAGACCTTCTCGCGCGGGAACGCCGTCTTCTCCAGGAGCAGGACGTCGAGTCCGGCCTTGGCCAGGTAGTACGCGGTGGTGGAACCGGCCGGGCCTGCCCCGACGACGATCACATCAGCGCTGTGCTCGGAGAGGGGCTGCTCGGTCACGGCGGAACTCCCGAAGGGGTCGAGGGAAGGATGGGGGAATTTTATGGCGGCGGGGCCGGGCGGGGTTACGCCTTGAAGCCGCGGTGCAGCGCGACGATGCCGCCCGACAGGTTCCGGTAGGCCACCTTCGACCAGCCGGCCTTCTGCAGCAGGCCCGCGAGCGCCGGCTGGTCCGGCCAGGACTGGATGGACTCCGCCAGGTACACGTACGCGTCGGGGTTGGACGACACCGCGCGGGCCACCGGCGGCAGCGCGCGCATCAGGTACTCCTCGTACACCTTCCGGAACGGCGCCCAGGTCGCGTGCGAGAACTCGCAGATGACGACCCGGCCGCCGGGCTTCGTCACCCGGTACAGCTCGCGCAGCGCCTGCTCCGTGTCCTGGATGTTCCGCAGCCCGAAGGAGATGGTGACCGCGTCGAACACGTCGTCGCGGAACGGCAGCTTCGTGCCGTCGCCCGCCGTGAACGGCATCCACGGATGCCGCTTCTTGCCGACCTGCAGCATCCCGAGGGAGAAGTCGCACGGCACGACGTACGCCCCCGCCCGCACGAACGGCTGCGAGGAGGTGGCGGTGCCGGCGGCCAGGTCCAGGACCTTCTGCGCGGGACGGGCGTCGACCGCCTTCGCGACCTCCTTGCGCCAGCGCCTGTCCTGCCCCAGGGACAGCACGTCGTTGGTGAGGTCGTAGTTCGCCGCCACGTCGTCGAACATCGAGGCGACTTCGTGCGGCTGCTTGTCCAGGGATGCTCGGCTCACCCGGCCATTGTGGCAGCCACCCCCCGGGCGGGCGGGGACCGGGCCCGGCCCCCCGGAAGATTCCCGGAAATCGCCTTCAACCTTTTCCCGGCGAGCGCGCTCAAGGAAGGGTGACAGTGCTGACGAAGGGAGCGAGATGCCGTCACCGCTTGGCTCGGACGTCGGGTTCGAGGAGTTCGCCCGATCCGCGCAGACGCGGCTGTACCGCACCGCATATCTCCTGTGCGGGGACGCGGAGACCGCCCGCGACCTCACACAGACCACCCTCGCCAAGCTCTTCCAGCACTGGCGGCGGGCCGGATCGGCGGAGCATCCGCATGCCTACGCCAAGACCGTGCTCACCCGCACGTTCCTCGCCGAACGGCGACGCAGACTGCGCGATCTGCTCGCCTTCACCAAGACCGGCGGGCTCGGCCCGGCGCGGGCCACCGAACAGCCGGACCTCCGGGTCACGCTGCTCGCCGCGCTCGCCGAGCTCCCGCCCAGAGCCCGCGCCATGGTCGTCCTGAGGTACTGGGAGGACCTGAGTGTGGAGACCGTCGCCTCGCTCCTGCGCTGCAGCGAGGCGACGGTCAAAAGCCAGTGCTCGCGCTCACTGGCCAGGCTCCGGGACCACCTCGGCGAGGCAGACCTCTACACCGCCGATCCCCACCACCTTCACCACACCATCGGAAGCTGAGGCCCCGAGTGGACGACGAAACGATGCTCCGCCGTGCCATGGACCGGACGGCACAAGACCTCCCGCCCCTTCCCGACCTCGCTCCCACCGCGATCCGCCTGGGCCGCAGGCGCCGCGCACGTGCCCGGCTCACCGTCGCCGGCGGCGTCTTCGGGACCGTGACCGCGGCCGCCCTGGGACTCTCCCTGTTCTCCACCACCGACCCCGGCGTCGCGATGCCCGCCGCCCCGCCGGCCGCCTTCCCCTCCGCGTACCACACGCCCGTGCAGGCACAGCCGACCCCGGGACAGACACCGCCCGAGAAGCTCTCCGACGCCGAGAGCGCCCGCCGCGCCCAGTTCCAGCAGCAGGTGTCGGCCCTCCTCGACGAACTCCTTCCGGCGTCCGTCACGGACATCCGGCCGGTCGCGGACGAGGTCTCCGGCTACCGCATCACCGCGGGCGGCAAGACGTTCCCCGTGACGCTGTCCATCCGTCCCGCCGAGGGCGAACGCCTCCAGGAGTGCCGGAACATCCCGTCGAAGAGGACGACGTGCGAGAAGGCCGATCTCGACGGGGGCCGGACCGCGCAGGTGTACGCGATGGCCGTGAACAAGCCCGAGACCCTCGGCTCCATGGTCGTCACCCGGTACGGCGGGAGCAGCGTGCTGCTCTCCGTCAGCCCCTCGGACACCGCCTCGGCACCCGTCACACCGGACCAGCTGCTGGCGGTCGTACGCGACGCGCGCTTCACCGATCTGCTGAAGTACGCGGACGAGTACCCGGTGCAGAAGAAGGACAGCCCGGTCCGCGGCGGCTGAACCGGAAAGGCCCGTACCGCTAGCGCCGGCGGAACACCAGTCGGCCTTCGACGACGGTCGCGACACAGGTCGACGCGCCGAGGCGGACGAGCGCCGCCCGGTCCGGGACGTCGAAGACGGCGAAGCGGGCGGGGCCGCCCGGCACCAGCGGCGCCGGGGAGAGCGACGGCGGACCGGGGAGCCGGTCCGGGCGGCGGCCGACGGCCAGTCCGGCCCGGCGCACGGCGTCCACGGCGGCCCGGCCGCGCAGTTCACCGGCGATGGCGACCGTCCCGTGGGCGAGGAGCCGCTGCACACCGCGGCGCGCGGAGGCGCCGCGCCGGGCGGGGTCGGCCCGGAAGATCTCCCGCGCCCGCTCCCCCGTGATCGGCTCGGTGCCGAACTCCGCGGCCTCCCGCGGGTCCGGGTGGTACGTCTCCTCCAGGAGCTCCGGCCCGTACGGGTTGAGGAGTCCGGGCGTGAGGATGCCGGGCCACCGCCGCAGCCGGGCGTTCTGGTGCTGCTCGGCGAGGTCCTCGTACGGGCCGACGGCGGCGACGAGGGCGCCGTCGACCAGGACGGCGCTCCCGGGCGTCGCCTCGGCGACGTGGAGGGTGAGCATCAGTTCGCGTCGAGCAGCTTCAGCTCGGGGTGGGCGGTGCCGCCCTCGATCGCGGTCGACGAGATGTGCGAGGCGACGCGCTCGTCGACCGGGTCGTTCGCCGGGTCGTCGTGGACCACGATGTGCTCGTACGTCGTGGTGCGCTGCGCGGGGACGCGGTCCGCGGTGCGGATCATGTCGATCATCTCGCGCAGGTTGGAGCGGTGCTTGGCGCCCGCCGAGGAGACGACGTTCTCCTCCAGCATGATCGAGCCGAGGTCGTCGGCGCCGTAGTGCAGCGTCAGCTGGCCGATCTCCTTGCCCGTGGTGAGCCACGAGCCCTGGATGTGCGCGACGTTGTCGAGGAAGAGCCGGCTGACCGCGATCATCCGCAGGTACTCGAAGAGCGTGGCCTGCGTCTGGCCCTTGAGGTGGTTGTTCTCCGGCTGGTACGTGTACGGGATGAAGGCCCGGAAGCCGCCCGTCCGGTCCTGCACGTCACGGATCATCCGCAGGTGCTCGATCCGCTCGGCGTTGGTCTCGCCGGTGCCCATCAGCATGGTGGAGGTGGACTCGACGCCCAGCTTGTGGGCGATCTCCATGATCTCCAGCCAGCGCTCGCCGCTCTCCTTGAGCGGGGCGATCGCCTTGCGCGGCCGCTCGGGCAGCAGCTCGGCGCCGGCGCCTGCGAAGGAGTCGAGACCGGCGGCGTGGATGCGGGTGATCGCCTCCTCGACGGAGACGCCGGAGATGCGGGCCATGTGCTCGACCTCGGAGGCGCCGAGGGAGTGGATGACCAGCTGCGGGAAGTCCTTCTTGATGGCGGCGAAGTGCTTCTCGTAGTACTCGACGCCGTAGTCCGGGTGGTGGCCGCCCTGGAACATGATCTGGGTGCCGCCGAGCTCCACGGTCTCCGCGCAGCGGCGCAGGATGTCGTCGAGGTCCCGGGTCCAGCCCTTCTTGGTGTCCTTCGGGGCGGCGTAGAACGCGCAGAACTTGCACGCCGTCACGCAGACGTTCGTGTAGTTGATGTTCCGCTCGATGATGTACGTCGCGATGTGCTCGGTCCCCGCGTACCGGCGGCGGCGCACGGCGTCGGCGGCGGCGCCCAGCGCGTGCAGGGGCGCCGAGCGGTAGAGGTCGAGCGCCTCCTCGGGGGTGATCCGGCCACCCGCGGCGGCGCGGTCGAGAACAGACTGGAGTTCGGCCTTCTCGGTCACCGGGTGCGTCCCTTTCGGAGGGGTTCTGATCGACCGAACCAGCCTACGCCAGGGCCCTTGGCGACTTCCGCAGGGTGTGGGCCGGCGGCGACCGGAGTCCGGGGAGGGGGTGCGGCGGGTGAGGCGCGCGCGGGAATCCGGCGAATATTCGGTGAATTGCCGGTGCCCCACGGGCGCGGTTACGGGTGCCCCGCGGGCGCCGTTACGGATGCCCCACGGGCGTGGTCCATTTACCGGCGCCGCGGGGAGAGCGGCCGCATTCCCGGTGGCGCCGGGAAAGGCCCGCCCGGCGCTCGGGAGGGCCCACCGGTATTTCTTTCCCGCTCCATTCCCCGCGGCTCCGCCGCTTATCGCACGGGAGGCGGCAGGAGTTCCACCGCGACGTCCGCCGGGAAGCCGGTCGTGGGGCCGGTGCGGCGGGCGAACTCCCGTACGCCGGCGAGCTGCTCGGGGCCGAATCGGAAGTCGAGCGTGCGGAAGTAGCGCTCCAGGAGTTCGGCGTCGAAGGTCTCCCAGCGGGCGGCCTGCTCGGCGACCTTGGCGACCTCCTCCAGGGACAGGTCGCGCGAGGCGAGGAAGGCCTGGTGGACCTCGTGGACGGTCTCCGGCTCGCGCGCCAGGAAGTCCTTGCGGGCCGCCCACACGGCGAAGACGAACGGCAGGCCCGTCCACTCCTTCCACATCAGCCCCAGGTCGTGGACCTGGAGCCCGAGCCGGGGCGCGTCGTGCAGGGAGGCCCGGAGCGCGGCGTCGCCGATCAGGACGGCGGCCTCGGCCTCCTGCATCATCAGGCCCAGGTCGGGCGGGCAGGTGTAGTAGTCGGGGCTGACCCCGTACTGCTCGGCCAGGATGAGCTGGGCGAGGCGTACGGAGGTGCGGGAGGTGGAGCCGAGGGCCACGCGCGCGCGGTCGAGCTCCGCCAGGGGCCGCTGGGAGACGATCACGCAGGACATGACGGGCCCGTCGCAGCCGACGGCGATGTCGGGGAGCGCGACCAGGTCGTCGGCGTTGCGGAGGTATTCGACGAGGGTGATGGGCCCGACGTCGAGATCGCCCCGGACGAGGCGCTCGCTGAGCTTCTCCGGGGTGTCCTTCGTGAGCTCGAGATCGAGGAGCGTCCCGGTCCTGGCGAGGCCCCAGTAGAGGGGGAGGCAGTTCAGGAACTGGATGTGCCCGACGCGGGGCCGGCTGCGCTGCTGGTCGTCGGTTGCTTTGTCCACATCGCGAGGCTAGACCCGTCTCGCAGTGTGGGCATCGGCGGGGCACGCGCGTCAGCCCACGGAACGGAATCAAACATGCGGGTGACGTGATCTTTCCCTCTACCGCCACGAGCGTCCTGCGTGCTAGGCTCAACGCAAGTTGCAGTTTGGTTTCCCTTGCAGTACAGAGCCTGCGGAGCATGTGACCCGCAGGCTTTTGTAGTTTTCAGACTTGTTTGCAGGTTCTGGAGCAGGGCGACCCTTTGGCCCATAGGAGGGCTCATGGCTACCGGAACCGTGAAGTGGTTCAACGCTGAAAAGGGCTTCGGCTTCATCGCCCAGGACGGCGGCGGCCCGGATGTCTTCGTCCACTACTCCGCGATCAACGCGAACGGCTTCCGCTCGCTCGAGGAGAACCAGCTCGTGACCTTCGACGTCACGCAGGGCCCGAAGGGCCCGCAGGCGGAGAACGTCACCCCGGCCTAAGTTGCCCGGGTCGGCGGTTGCGCACGACTAGAGCAGTACCCAAGGAGCCCCGCTCCGTGCCTCGTGGCACGAGCGGGGCTCCTGCCCTTTTTCAGCAGGTGGGGATCACGGTCCCGTTGTTGTCCCGGGCCTCGTCGTTGCCCCAGCGGGACAGGTAGTACGCGGACACGTACGCCCCGTAGCCGTTCTTCCCGGCGTACACGGTGTCGAGGTCGGTCCGCAGCCACCAGTGGTTGTAGTTCCCGGCGCCGTCGCGGACCTCCGCGCCCCAGACCTTGCAGTACACGTAGTTCGTGCCCGCGTTCAGGACGCCCTGCGGGTCGTTCGTGTTCGGCTGCGCGTAGCCGGTGGCGTTGGCGAAGGTGTCGACCCAGTACTTTCCGCCTCCCCCGCCCGAGCAGCCGTTGTCGCTGGTCAGGGACTTGGAGCCGTAGGAGGAGGGGTAGGGGGCGAGGGAGACGCCGTTGATCACGATGGTCTGCCCTACGCCGTTGTACAGCTGCTCGTAGTGGATGTGGGCGCCGGAGCTGTTGCCCGTGGATCCGGTGGTGCCGATCTGCCGGCCCTGGGAGACCTGGGCGCCGTCGGCGACGGAGTAGGCGGCCAGGTGGAAGTAGTACGTCTTCCAGCCGCCGCCGTGGTCGATCACGATGTACTGGCCGGCGCCGGTGGGCTGGTCGTAGCGGTAGGCGGTCCCGGACGCCGAGGCGAGGACCGGGGTGCCGGCGGTGGTGCCGCCGTCGGCACGGACGAAGTCGAGCGCCTGGCGGACCTCGGCCGAGTGATGGCTGTAGGTCCAGGTCTGCCCGCAGGGGAACGGCGCCTTGAAGAGCGGCGCGGCCTGGGCGGGGCCGGCGGTGACGAGCGCGGTGAGCAGGCCCGCGACGAGCGCGAGGAGGGTGCCGAGGGGGGTGATCCGTGCACGCATACGTCCTCCGGTGAGGGCGAGGGGACAGGGGTCGACGCGCGTTGAGCGGACCTCAGAGTGCCGGAAGATCACGGGTCGCAGTAGCCCGCGGGAACCACACCCGTACCGCGGCGGTTACGTAGTCTGGACACATGACCGAACGCAAGCCGCCCGGAGTCAGCTTCGAGTCGTTCGTCGACAGACAGATCCGCGAGGCCGCGGAGCGCGGCGAGTTCCGGACCCTGTCCGGCTTCGGCAAGCCCCTCCCCGACGACTCGGCCCCGTACGACGAGCTGTGGTGGATCAAGGGGAAGATGCACCGCGAGGGCGCGTCCGTCCTGCCGCCCACCCTCGCCCTGCGCAAGGCGGCCGAGGACGCGGAGGCGGCGGTCGCCGCGGCCGTCTCGGAGCGCCAGGTCCGCCGCATCCTCGGGGAGATCAACACCCGGATCGCCGAAGCCCTCGCCCGCCCGCCGGCCGGGCCCCCGCTGAACCTGCGGCCCTTCGACGTGGAGGCCGTGGTGGAGCGCTGGAAGGCGGAGCGTCCCTAACCGAATCGCAGGTCCCCGACCCCGAGGAGCCCCCATGAACAGCGCCGGTCTGCTGCTCGACTCGTTCGGCCGGATCCGTGAGGCCGTCCACGAAGCCGTGGAAGGGCTGACGGAGGAGGAACTCGCCGTACGGATCGATCCCGACGCCAACTCGGTCGCCTGGCTCGTCTGGCACCTCACCCGCATCCAGGACGATCACCTCGCGGACGCGTTCGGCACGGACCAGCTGTGGACCTCGGACGGCTGGGCCGACCGCTTCGGCCTGCCGTTCTCGAAGCGCGCCACCGGGTACGGGCAGACGCGGGCGCAGGTCGACGCGGTCCGCGCCCCCGCGGAGCTGCTGCTCGACTACCACGACGCCGTGCACGCCCGCACCGGGGAACTGATCCGCACGGTCACCAACGCCGACCTGGACCGGGTCGTCGACACCTCCTGGGACCCGCCGGTCACCCTCGGCGTCCGCCTGGTGTCGGTGATCGCGGACGACCTCCAGCACGCGGGTCAAGCGGCGTACGTGCGGGGCGTGGTGGAGCGCCGGAGCTGACCGCCCACCCCTCGAAAATTCTTCCGAAGAGCGATACAACCCCCCGATTCGATCAAGAGTCTGAATGAGGTACGGCACGTCAAGTGCCCGCATTCACTGGGGGTTTCCTTGCAGTACCGCATGTCCGGGCGCCGCCTCGCCGCCGCGCTGCTCACCCTGTCCACGGTCACGGCCGTCACGGGGACGCTCCTCACCGTTCCCGCCGTCGCGGCCGTCCCGGCCGTCGCCGCCGGAGCGCAGGCGGCCGCCGAGGCGAACCTGCCGCTGGACGCCGAGATCGCCGGCGCCGGCACCACCGGCTTCCTCACGTCCCGCAAGAACGAGCTGGGCGAGCCGGTCCTGGAGTGGCACGCGTACGCCGACGGGTCGGTCGTCCAGGTCGGTTCCGGTCTCCAGGGCCACGACAGCTACTCCGACTTCGCCGTGATGAGCAACGGCGGCGCCTCGGTCCAGGTACGGGACATGAAGGCCGGTACGAACTGGTCCACCACGTTCTTCGACCTCTACTCCCAGCTCAAGCCCGGCGCCCAGCTCGTCGGCGTCGTCGGCGACAACCTCTTCGCGAGCGTCCCGAGCGGCACCGAGAACTACCGCGAGCTGTGGAAGCTCGCCAAGGTGAACGGCGTCTTCCAGAAGGTGAAGCTGTCGTCCCGCGAGCGCAACGTGGACTACAAGGTCGTCTCCTCCGACGGCACCAACCTGGTCGTCCTGGGCACGGAGATGTACCAGTCCACGTCCGGCATGGCGCCCCGCTGGTGGACCGCCACCACGACCTCCACCGCCAACCAGGTCATCGACTGGGGCGGCTCCTCCGGCACCGCCGAGTGGTACCCGACGTCCACCGGCGCCCTCACGGCCACCCACCGGGCCGTCGTCGTCAAGGGCCAGTTCGAGAACGCCCCCGTCCTGTCCGTGGACTCCGGCACCCTGAGCATCCCGATGACCGGCGCGCTGACCGGCGGCGTCGTGGCCGGAATCGTCGGCGACGTCGTCCTGTACGGCGTCCCGGGCACGGCCGGCAGCGACTCGCTGAGCCCCCTGTACGCGCGCAGCATCAAGGACCCGACGGCCGCCCCGTACAAGTTCCTCGAACACTTCTCCAGCGTGGCCCACGCCCAGGACGGCTCGCTGACCGTGCGCGGCGCCACGACCGCGTCCGACGGTCTGTTCCGGATCTCGGGCGGCGTCGGCGGCGCCCGCCCGGACGCCGAGCTCAAGGCGGACACCGGCCGGTCCCTCGGCCTCCAGGTGGTCGAGTCGAAGGTTCCCGCCGTCGCGGACCTGGAGAAGCCGGGCTCGACGGTCCCCATGCAGTGGTCCCTGTCCCGTGACAGCGCCTACGTGCAGCTGACCCTCACGCACACGGCCACCGGCAAGAAGTTCACGTACAAGCCGACGCAGCCGCTCACCAGCAGCGTCTTCAGCTATGCCTGGAACGGCGTCCTGGAAGGCATCAGCGCCCCGAACGGCGCCTACACCTGGCAGCTCACCGCCACCCCGACCGACGGCGTCGGCGGCTCGGCGACCGCCTCGGGCACCTTCCAGGTCAAGCGCCTGAACAACCCGCACGACTACAACGACAACGGCTCCACCGACGTCCTCGCGCGGAACTCCGCGGGCGAGCTGTGGCGCGACGACCTCTTCGACGGGCCGGTCAACGGCCAGTACAAGGTGGCGAAGCGGACGAAGATCGGCCCCGGCTGGGGCGTCTACAAGCAGGTCGAGGCCGTCGGCAGCGTCGGCGGCGCCGCCCACGGCGACCTGATCGCCGTCGACGGCTCGGGCGTGCAGTGGCTGTACCTCGGCAAGGGCGACGGCACCTTCGCCCCGCGCGTCAAGGTCGGCACCGGCTGGCAGATCTACAACAAGATCACCGGCGGCTCGGACCTCGACGGCGACGGCCGCCCCGACCTGGTCGCCACGGACAGCGCCGGCTACCTGTTCTTCTACAAGGGCACCGGCAACTACGCGAAGCCGTTCGCGCCGCGACTCCGGGTCAGCTCCGGCTGGAACACGTACAACCAGATCACCATGGTCGGCAACATCGCGAACTCGCCGGTCACCGACCTCGGCGCCGGCGACATGGTCGCCCGCGACACCGCCGGCGTCCTGTGGCTCTTCCGGGGCACGGGCGGCGCCGGCTTCGAGAGCCGGATCAGGATCGGTGCGGGCTGGGGCGCCTTCTCCCAGCTCGTCGGCGGCGGCGACGTCACCGGCGACGGCCGGCCGGACCTGATCGCGTACGGGGCGGGCGGCACGTACGTGTACGGCTCCACGGGCTCCTCCACGGCCCCGTTCGTCCGGCTGACGACGAACCTGTACGCGGGTGAGGGAACCAAGTTCAACGCGGTTCTCTGACCTCCCGTACAACCATTCGACCTCCTCGGGAGTCCTGCGGGCGTGGCGAGTCGCGCCACACCCGCATCCCTGGGGGAGAGAAACACCTTGATGCACTCTCGCACCGCCCGTGTGCGGCTCGGTGCGGCCGTCGCGGCCGTGCTCGCCGTCACCGCGGGCGGTCTGACGGCGGCCGTGCCCGCCACGGCCGCCGCTCCTGCCGCCGTCGCGGCCCCGGCCGGCACGTCGGCGGTCCTGCCCTATCCGCAGAGCCGGACGGACATCGCCGGCGCCGGTGCGACCGGGTTCCTGACCTGGACCTGGGACGACCAGCGCACCGTCTGGACCCGGTACGCCGACGGCGCCACGAAGGAGCCGTGGCCGGGCACCAACGACCTGATCACCGGCTCGCGCGCCTCCGACGTGGTCGCACGCGTCCAGCCCAACGGCTCCATCACGCTCCGGGACATGACGACGGACGAGGACGTCCTGTCGGTCTCGGCCACCATCGCGGGCCGCGACGGGCAGTACATCGGGGCCGTCGGCCGGACCGTGCTCCTCAAGTCGTCCAACGCCCAGGGCGGACAGGACGTGCGCCTGGTCGCACGGGGCGACGACGGCCAGCCGGCCGCCCGCCTCGTGACCAAGCTGCCCGGAGACGCCAAGAACCCGCTGGTCCTGGCCGCCACCGCCGACACCGCCCTGCTCACCTACACCACCGGCACGGGCAGCCACTGGGCCACTGTGGACCTCGCCGCCGCCGCCGTCACGGAGAGCGCGGCCATCGCGGGCGGCGCGCAGCAGCAGCCCGCGGTCGCGCTCACCGGCAAGCACGTCGCCTGGCTGGAGCGCGGCACCTCGGCCGGGTCGACCGTGGTCGTCACCGAGCGGGGCCCCGCCACCGGCACCCAGCGGATCCCGGTGCCCGGCGCGACCACCCACATCGGCCTGGTCGGCAGCTGGCTGACGTACGCGCAGGCCGGCGGGTACGAGGAGCGGAACCCGTCCCCGGCGTACGCCGTCACTGCCCGCTACCTGGGGAACGGCACGACCCGGAAGCTCATGGACGACATGGCCGGCTCGGCCGTCGCGCCCGACGGGACCCTGTACGTCCAGGGCGGCACCGTCGCGGGCGGCGAGGGCCTGTACCGGATCGCCCCCGGCGCGGACGGCACCCCGGCCGCCACCCAGGTCGCCTCCTCCGGCCTCTCCACCAAGGTCACGCTGCTCTCGCACGACATCCCGGCGGTCCTGGACCTGGACAGGACCGGCTTCCCCGTCAAGATGGCGTGGCAGCTCAGCCGGTCCGAAGTGGAGATGGCGGTCAGGATCCGCAACACCCGGACGGGCGAGACCCTGACCGACGGGGTCTACCCGCTCAACGTCTACGAGTACGACCCGCACAGGGCGCCGTACGCCTGGAACGGTCAGCTCCGCTGGAACAACACCCCCGACCTGTGGACCGGCGCGCAGAGCGGGCCCTACACCTGGGACATCACCGCCAAGCCGCTGAACGGCATCGGACCGGAGCTGAAGGCCTCCGGTTCGTTCACGGTGACCCGGAAGCCCGGCGCGCACGACTACGACGCCGACGGCTCCCCGGACGTGCTCATGCGGGACACCTCGGGCCGGCTGTGGATCCACGACACCTTCCCGTACCCCGAACTGGACCCGCTGACGCAGAAGCCCTACCTCGACCAGCTGGACCAGAACCCCGGCCTGCTCGTGGGTTCCGGCTGGGGCATCTACGACCGGATCGAGGCCGCCGGCAACATCGCCGGCTCCGCCGTGAGCGACGTCGTCGCCCGGGACAGGTCCGGGGTCCTCTGGCTGTACCAGGGCACGGGACTCGCCAAGACCCCGCTGGCCGCCCGTGTCCGCATCGGCGCCGGCTGGAACACGTACACCCAGCTCACCGGCGGCTCCGACCTGACCGGCGACGGCCGCGCCGACCTGGTCGCCACCGACAAGGCCGGCGACCTGTGGCTCTACAAGAGCACGGGCTCCCTCACCGCCCCGTACGCGGCCCGCAAGAAGATCGGCTACGGCTGGGGCGTCTACAACCAGCTGACCGCCACCGGCAACCTCGCCGGAGGCCCCGCCGGAGACCTCGTCGCCCGCGACAAGGCCGGAGTCCTCTGGCTCTACCTCGGCAACGGCGACGGCACCTTCGCGCCCCGCGTGAGGATCGGCGCCGGCTGGGGCACGTACGACCAGCTGCTCGGCATCGGCGACGCGAACCGGGACGGCCGCCCCGACCTGTACGCCAAGGTGAACAACAGCACCGAGGCCATGCTCTACAAGGGCACGGGCTCCTGGAAGGCGCCGTTCGGCCCGCGCAGCGCGGTCCGCTGGTACCTGTCGTCCACCGAGCTGCGGTACGACCTCCTCTCCTGAGGAACCCCTTCAAGATCGCGTACAACCATCCGTGCCGATCTTGAGTCGAACCAGGTGTGGCGCCGATCACGGCGCCGCACCTGGTCTCTGGGGGGAGAACCCAACGTGAAGCACAATCCTTCGGCCCGTCGTCTCGCCGCCGCCGTCACCGCCGTCCTCGCGGTCACCGCCGGCACGCTGGCCGCAGGCCCCGCCGCCCTCGCCGCCGCCCCGGCCGCCGCGCACGCCGCGGCCGCCGCGTCGACCACGGCGGCCGCGCCGGTCCCGTACCCGGGCGACGCGAAGATCGCGGGCGCCGGGGCCACCGGCTTCCTGACCCGCTCCACCGACAGCGCGCAGGAGCTGCGCTGGACCCGCTACGCGGACGGCACGTCGACCGAGGTGACCTACGCCCAGGGCGGCGGCATCGACGTCACCGGCACCGACGTCCTCGCCATCGGGGACTCGCGCTTCCCGAACCAGTTCCGGACGTTCACGCTCCGGGACATGGGCCACCCGGACGCCCAGTCCGTCCACTTCGACCTCGGCTCCGTCTTCCCGCAGCAGGTCGCCACGTACGTGAAGGCCGTCAGCGCCGACTCCGCGCTCGTCCAGGTCCGCAAGGCCGACGGCAGCCAGGAGCTGCACCTCGTCGTCTCCGAGGCGGGCCGCGTCTCGGAGCGCCCGATCAGCGGACTCCCCGTCAACGCGGGCGACTTCTTCACCTCCGCGCCCGTCATCGACGGCAAGGTCCTCGTCGGCTACGGATCGACCCTCTCCACGATCCCCGAGGCGGCCTTCGGCGGCCGCGCCGTCATCGACCTGCTGTCCGGCGAGGTCAAGGAGAAGTACACCTCCGCGGCGTCCGGCTACCTCAGCAACCCGCTCCTCCTCTCCGCGACCCAGGTGGGCTGGGAGGAGGGGACCGAGATCGGCGGCGAGCGCACCGTCGTCACCGTCGACCGCACGACCGGCGCCAGGAAGACCTTCACGCTGGGCAAGCCCGAGGAGACCCTCACCGGCCTGGTCGGCGACTGGCTGGTCTACGGGGAGCCGACCGCGCTCACCGACGGCTGGAAGGCGCCCCTCGGCCCCCTGCGGGCGGTCTCCCGCACGGCCGCCGGCGACCAGCCGGTCGAACTCCTCGCGTACGCCACGTCCGTGCGGCCCGCCGCCGACGGCACGCTGCTCGCGCGCGGCGGCACCCTGGACAAGGGCGAGGGCCTCTACCGCATCGCCGCCGGCGCCGACGGCACCCCGACGGCCGAGCTGGTCGCCACGACCGGGGAGCCGACCGCGCTCACGTACCTGGGCGACGAGGTGCCGGACGTCATCGACTTCGCGCGCTCGCAGACGGTCGACCTGAAGTGGCGCATGAGCCGCGTCAACGCCGATGTCTTCCTGAAGCTGACGAACCAGAAGACCGGGCAGACCTTCACCCGCCTGATGCGCCTGAGCCGCGAGTCGGCAGGTCAGTACACCTACGACGACCACACCTTCGGGCTCTCCTGGAACGGCGTCCTGGAGGACTTCGACGGCACGCAGCCGGGCAAGGCCGCCCCCAACGGCGACTACACCTGGTCGATCCGCGCCACCCCGCAGAACGGCATCGGGCCGGTCGTCGAGCAGACGGGCAGCTTCAAGATCGCCCGCTCCCCCAAGCTCCACGACTACAGCGACAACGGCACCCCGGACCTGCTCGCGCGGAACGCGGCGGGCGAGCTGTTCCGCGCCGACACCCTGAAGGGCCGCGCCTCCGGCAAGCCCGTCAAGATCGGCTCCACCTGGAACGCGTTCACGCAGATCGAGTCCGTGGGCAACGTGGCGGGCAACGGAAACGCCGATGTCGTCGCAGTCGACAGGAACGGCGAGTTCTGGCTCTACTCGAACATGCGCGGCGACACGACCAATCCCGGCGTGCGGATCGGAACGAACTGGGGCATCTACAACAAGCTGGCCGGCGGCTCCGACCTGACCGGCGACGGCCGTCCTGACCTCGTCGCCACCGACAAGGCCGGCGACCTGTGGCTCTACAAGGCCACGGGCTCCCTCACCGCCCCGTACGCGGCCCGCAAGAAGATCGGTTACGGCTGGGGCATCTACAACCAGCTGACCGCCACGGGCAACATCGCGGGCGGTCCCGCCGGAGACCTCGTCGCGCGTGACTCCGCCGGTGTCCTCTGGCTCTACCTCGGCAAAGGCGACGGCACGTTCGCGTCCCGCGTGAAGATCGGCGCCGGCTGGAACCAGTACAGCCAGCTCGTCGGAGTCGGCGACGCGAACGGCGACGGCCGGGGCGACCTGTACGCGTACGGCCCGAACAACACCTCGTACGTCTACGCCGGCACGGGCGCCTGGAGCGCACCCTTCGCGGCGCGCACCGCCACCGACGTCCTCCTGAACGGCGGCACGGCCTACAACCACGTCTCCTGACCCGTCCCCACGACCCACCGGAGCCGATTCCATGCTGAACCCCCGTCCCCGGTGGGTCGCCGCCGCCGTCACCACCGTCCTCGCCGTCACGGCGGGCACGGCGGTGACGGCGCCGGCCGTCGCCGCCGCACCGCAGACCGCCGCCGCTGTCACCGCCGCTGCCGTTCCGGATGCGGACGCGCCGATCGCCATCGACCCGGGCGCCGAGGTGCGGCAACTGGGCGGCAGCGGATACCTGACGGCTACGAAGCACGTCCCCGAAGGGGAGGATGTCTCGTCGAGCGAAATGCGGTGGCACCGGTACTCCGACGGCACATCGGTCCTCCTCGCGGCGGCGTGGAGCAGGGACGGCGTGCTCGCGACGGCCGCCCCGTCCGACATCGTCCCGACGTACCGGAACCACGACAGCCAGCTGATCCGGCTGCGCGACATGGCCGCGCCCGCGGACACGGCCCCTGTCGTGATCGACCTGGCGGCCCTGCCGGGGACCGTCGTTCACGAGACCACCGTCGGTTCCACGGTCATCGCGCGACGCTACGACACCGGCGGGACGCAGACGCCCCTCCTCGTGAGCAGGACCGACGGCACCCAGACCGCCCGAACCCTCACCGGCCTGCCGACGGGACTGACCGCCTTCCGCGTGGAGACGGCCGAGAGGAACGGCGTCGCGCTCGTCTCGTACACGTCCGACGCCGGGAGCGGGCTGGCCCTGGTGGACACCCGGACCGCGGCCGTGACCGAGTCGTACACCCGGCCGACCGGCCAGAACGCGTATGACAAGCCCTCCTTCTCCGCCACGCGGGTCTCCTGGTGGGAGCACACCGCCACCACCTCCGCCCTCGTCGTCGCCGACCGCGCGACGAAGGAGACCCAGCGCTTCGACTTCCCCGACCAGCCGAGGAGGAACACCCTGTCGGCTCCGCTCGGGGACTGGGTCCTCTACGGCACCTACAACGAACCGGGGACGGGCTCCGCCACGGACCCGCTCCTGCCGCTCACCGGGCGGTCCCTGAAGGACGGGACGCGGATCAAGCTCCTCGACCGCGTGACGAGCGCTCCCGTGACCGGGGCCGACGGCGCACTGTACGTGCAGGGCGGGAGCGTGGAACAGGGCGAGGGGCTCTACCGGCTCACGCTCGGGCCGGACGGTGTCCCGTCGGCCCGACCGGCGTACGGCGACGGCACGTCGACGACCCTCAACCTCACCAAGACCGGGTTCGGCCCCTCCGTCGTGATCGACCCTCTGGAGGACGGCCCCCAGTTCACCTGGACGTTCTCGCATCCGCACTTCGGCTATGCCGTGACGCTCACGAACAGGGCGAGCGGTCAGAAGAAGGTCTTCCGGGGCACGTGGGGGCTCGAAACCCTCAAGATCATCTGGTACGGGAACCTCGACTCCGCCGAGGACGGCGCCTGGACCCCCGGCGCGTACACCTGGGAGCTCGACGCCTCCCCCTCCGACGGCATCGGCCCGAACGTGCACGCCACGGGCGACTTCACCCTCTCCTACGTCCACCGGCCGCACGACTACAGCTCGAACGGCACGCCGGACCTGTTCGCGCGGGACTCCGCGGGCCGCCTGTGGCGCGCCGACAGCCAGATCTGGCACAACGGTTCGGGGTACGAGCCCGTTTCGGAGGGCTCCCCCGTGGCCGTCGGTACGGGCTGGCACATCTACGACCAGATCGAGTCGGTCGCCGATGTCGCGGGCACGGTCGCGCCCGACACGATCGCCCGTGACACCGCCGGCGTCCTGTGGCTCCACCAGGGCACCGGCAACGCGTCGAAGCCCTTCCTCAGCCGGGTGAAGGTCGGCGGCGGCTGGCAGATCTACCACCAGCTCGCGGGCGGTTCCGACCTGACCGGCGACGGCCGCGCCGACCTGGTCGCCGCCGATAAGGTGGGCGACCTCTACCTCTACAAGGGCACGGGCGGCGCCACCGCTCCCTTCGCGCCGCGCAAGAAGATCGGCTACGGCTGGGGCATCTACAACCAGCTCACCGCCGTGGGCGACATCGCGGGCGGCCCCGCCGGAGACCTCCTCGCCCGCGACAAGGACGGCGTCCTCTGGCTCTACCTCGGCAAGGGCGACGGCACCTTCGCGAGCCGCGTCAAGGTCGGCGCGGGCTGGAACGCGTACCAGGACATCGTCGGCATCGGCGACGGCAACAAGGACGGCCGCCCCGACCTGTACGTCTACGGCCCGAACAAGACCGCGTACTTCTACGCGGGTACGGGCGACTGGGGCAGGCCCCTCCAGGCCCGCCGGGCGTCGACCCTGCTCCTGAACGCCGGCACCACCACGTACAACCACGTGTCCTGACGGCACCGCCCGGGTGAACCGGAGGTGGTGCAACCCTTCGGCCTGCTCGCGTGTCTCACCGAACGGCACGCACGCATGTGCGTGCCGTTCGATGCTGAGGAGAAACGAACGTGACTTCACGCACGGCACGGCGCCGGCTCTCCACCGCGATCACCGCAGTCCTCGCCGTCACGGCGGGCACGGCGCTGGTGTCCGCCCCCTCCGCGGGCGCGGCCACGGCGGTCGCACCGGCCGCCGTGAGAGCGGCCGGGGACACGGCGAACGCGCAGGACGTGGCCGAGCTGCCGGTCGGGTCGGAGATCACGAGCGCGGGACCCGGCGGCTATCTCACGTCCACCGAGTACTACGACTCCGAGGGCATGTACTCGTACGACTACCACTGGCGCCGTCCGGACGGCACCTCCACGCTCGTGGTGGCCCGCACGGAGAACCGGGCCGCGCTGCCCAACGCCGCCGTGTCCGACATCGTGCCGGTCCCCCAGAACTACGACAACCGCATCATCCGGCTCCGCGACATGTCCGCGCCCGACCCGGTCGGCTCGGCCGTCGTCTTCGACCTGAACGCGCTGTCGACCGCGACCGCCCGGTACTCGTACGTCGCCACGATCGGCTCGAAGCTCCTGGTCCAGGTGACGCCCACGAGCGGCGCGAAGGAGTTCCGCCTCCTCAGCAAGCCCGGTGAGGAGGGCACGAAGATCAGCGGCCTGCCCGACGGCATCGACACCATCGACGGCGTGCGCGCCACCGCCGGCACAGCGCTGCTCTCCTACCGGACGAGCAGCGCCGCCGGGAGCAAGTTCGGCGTCGTCACCGTCGACCTGGCGACGGCCGCCGCCGGCACCGCCCACACGGCGGTCCCGTCCGGCTGGCACGCCTCGGTCGCCGTCATCGACGCCACGCACACGGCCTGGTGGCAGGACAACACCACCCTCGTCGTCGCCGACACCACCGGCGGCTCCCCCCAGCCGATCACCCTCGACCGGGCCGACGCCCCGACCATCGGCCTCCTCGGCGACTGGATCGCCTACGGCACCGTGACCGAGGTCGGCGGCGGCACGGCCGGCGACCCGATGCTGCCGCTCACCGCACGCCCGATCGCCGGCGGCGACCCGGTGAAGCTCCTCGACCGCGCGTCGACCGTCGTCCCGGGCCCGAACAACACCCTGCTCGCACGCGGTGGGACCGTCGAGCACGGCGAGGGCATCTACAAGATCGCCCCGGGCGCCGACGGCAAGCCGACCGCCACGCTCGTCTCCTCCACGGGCGAGGACACCGCGCTGACGTTCAAGAAGACCAACGTCGGCCCCGTCGTCGACCTCGACCCGATGAACAACCGGGTCCGGCTGTCCTGGGAGCTCTCGCACAAGGGCTACACGTACGACGTGAGCCTGATCCACAAGGCGACCGGCAAGCGCTACCGCTACGCCATGACCTCGGGCTACGCCAAGGACTTCAACTTCCTCTGGCGCGGGAACTTCTCCTACTCGGAGAGCGACCCGGGCGAGAACGCCTACAACGGCGAGTACCGCTGGGAGCTCACCGCCAAGCCGACCAACGGCATCGGCGGGGACCTCCACGAGACCGGCGACTTCACCGTCACCCGCTCCCCGAAGGTCCACGACTACACGAACAACGGCTCGCCGGACCTCCTCGCCCGCGACTCCAGCGGCATCCTGCGCCGCGTCGACACCGTCTACGACGCCTGGAAGGCGAAGGTCGTCCCGGCCGAGACCCCTGACTACATCGGTTCGGGCTGGAACTACCCGCAGATGGAGTCCGTCGGCAACGTCGCGGGCACGAACGCGCCCGACGTGATCGGCGTGGACTCCGGCGGTGTGCTCTGGCTGCACCCGGGCACGGGCGACTGGCGGAACCCGCTCGGCACCCGCGTGAAGGTCGGCGGCGGCTGGCAGATCTACAACAAGCTGGCCGGAGGATCGGACCTCACGGGCGACGGCCGGGCGGACCTCGTCGCCACCGACAAGGCGGGCGACCTGTACCTCTACAAGGGCACGGGCAACACAGCCGCCCCCTTCGCCCCGCGCAAGAAGATCGGCTACGGCTGGGGCATCTACAACCAGCTCACCGCCACCGGCAACCTCGCCGGCGGAGCAGCCGGAGACCTCGTCGCCCGCGACAAGGACGGCGTCCTCTGGCTCTACCTCGGCAAGGGCGACGGCACCTTCGCATCCCGCGTGAAGATCGGCGCCGGCTGGAACCAGTACAGCCAGATCGCCGGCATCGGCGACGCCACCATGGACGGCCGCAACGACCTCTACGTCTTCGGCCCCGACAACACCTCGTACGTCTACAACGGCACCGGCAGCTGGAGCGCACCCTTCGCGACCCGCATCCCCACCGACGCCCTGACCAACACGAGCATCACGTACACCAACGTCCTCTGACGCCTCGGCAAATGAACCGGCCGGGGGTTACAACCCTTTGATCCCCTCATGGGTCTCATCGAACGGTACGCACACATGTGCGTACCGTTCGATGCTTCGAGGAGAAGAACGTGGCTTCACGCACGACCCGGCGCCGGCTCTCCACCGCGATCACCGCAGTCCTCGCCGTCACGGCGGGCACGGCGCTGGCGGCGGCTCCCTCGGCGGGCGCGGCCACGGCGATCGCCCCGGCCGCCATCACCGCTGCCGGGGACGCGGCGGACACGCAGGACGTGGCGGAGGTGCCGAGCAGCACGAGTGTCGTGAGCGCGGGACCGGGCGGCTACCTCACGGCCGACTACGTGCCCAACTCGGAGGGCTACCTCGAACCCGAGTTCACCTGGCGCCGTCCGGACGGCACCTCCACGATCGTGGCGGCCCGCACGGAGTACCGGGCCGTGCAGCCCAACGCCGCCGTCTCCGACATGGTGCCAATCCTCCAGAGCGCCGACAACAGCATCATCCGGCTCCGCGACATGTCCGCCCCGGCCGGGACCGCGCCCGTCGTCTTCGACCTGAACGCGCTGTCGACCGCGACCGCCCGGTACTCGTACGTCGCCACGATCGGCTCGAAGCTCCTCGTCCGGGTGACGCCCACGAGCGGCGCGAAGGAGTTCCGTCTCCTCGCCAAGCCCGGCGAGACCGGCACGAAGATCACCGGTCTGCCCGCAGACATCTCCACCGTCGAAACCGTGCGCGCCACCGACAGCACCGCGCTCCTCTCCTACCGGAGCACCAGCGGCACGTACGGCGTCGTCACCGTCGACCTGGCGACGGCCGCCGCCCACGCGGCGGTCCCGTCCGGCGGGAACAGCTCGCGCCTCGCCGTCGACGCGACGCACACGGCCTGGTGGCAGGACTACACCACCCTCGTCGTCGCCGACACCACCGGCGGCTCCCCCAAGCCGATCACCCTCGACCGGGCCGACGCCCCGACCGTCGGCCTCCTCGGCAACTGGATCGCCTACGGCACCGTGACCGACGTCGGCGGCGGCACGGCCGGCGACCCGATGCTGCCGCTCACCGCACGCCCGATCGCCGGCGGCGACCCGGTGAAGCTCCTCGACCGCGCCTCGACCGTCGTCCCGGGCCCGAACAACACCCTCCTCGCACGCGGCGGCACCATCGAGCACGGCGAAGGCGTCTACCGGATCACCCTGGGCGCCGACGGCCGGCCGTCCGCCGAGATCATCGCCTCCACCGGTGACCAGACCGCGCTCACTCTGACGAAGACGAATGTCGGCCCGGTCGTCGACCTCGACCCGATGAACAACCGGGCCTGGCTGTCCTGGGAGCTCTCGCACACGGGCTACACGTACGACGTGAGCCTGATCCACAAGGCGACCGGCCAGCGCTACCGCTACAGCATGAAGGAGACCTACTCCAAGGGATTCGGCTTCCTCTGGCGCGGGAACTTCGCCTCCTCGGAGGCCGACCCCGGCACCAACGCCTACAACGGCGAGTACCGCTGGGAGCTCACCGCCAAGCCGACCAACGGCATCGGCGGGGACCTCCACACGACCGGCGACTTCACCGTCACCCGCTCCCCGAAGGTCCACGACTACACGAACAACGGCTCGCCGGACCTCCTCGCCCGCGACTCCAACGGCATCCTGCGCCGCGTCGACACCGTCTACGACGCCTGGAAGGCGAAGGTCGTCCCGGCGGAGTACCCGACCTACATCGGCTCCGGCTGGAACTACCCGCAGATGGAGTCGGTCGGCGACGTCGCGGGCACCACCGCTCCCGACGTCATCGGCGTCGACTCCGGCGGTGTCCTCTGGCTGCACCCCGGCACGGGCGAGGACAACAACCCCCTCGGCACGCGGGTCAAGATCGGCGGCGGCTGGCAGATCTACAACAAGCTGGCCGGAGGCTCCGACCTCACCGGCGACGGCCGGGCGGACCTCGTCGCCACCGACAAGGCCGGCGACCTGTACCTCTACAAGGGCACGGGCTCGACCACCGCCCCCTTCGCCCCGCGCAAGAAGATCGGCTACGGCTGGGGCATCTACAACCACCTCACCGCCACCGGCAACCTCGCGGGCGGAGCAGCAGGAGACCTCGTCGCCCGCGACAAGGACGGCGTCCTCTGGCTCTACCTCGGCAAGGGCGACGGCACCTTCGCGTCCCGCGTGAAGATCGGCGCCGGCTGGAACCAGTACAGCCAGATCGCCGGCATCGGCGACGCCACCATGGACGGCCGCAACGACCTGTACGTCTTCGGCCCCGACAACACCTCGTACGTCTACAACGGCACCGGCAACTGGAGCGCACCCTTCGCGACCCGCGTCCCCACCGACGCCCTGACCAACACGAGCATCACGTACACCAACGTCCTCTGACGACCCGCCCGTACAACCATTCGGTCCTCTCGTGGGTCAGGTACGGGCACGGCGGAAGATCCGCCGTGCCCGTACTCCGAGGGGGACCACGCCTTGAGCTCCGCCCGCACGCCCCGCCTGCGTCTGGCCGCGGCCGTCGCCGCCGTACTGGCCGTCACGGCAGCCGGACTCGCCACCCCGGCCGTCGCGGCTCCGTTCAACATCCACGCGACCGCCTCGGCGACCGGCGCCGTGACCGGCGAGCAGCAGGACGTCCTGACGGTGCCGGCCGGCACGTCGGCCAGCACCAGCGGCCCCACGGGCTACCTGACGTACCACACCGAGAACGGGGCCGCTGTCTACACCTGGACGCGGCACGAGGACGGCGTCCGGACCACGCTGCCCGGGACGAGGTACGCGGGGAACGTCGGCACGGACATCGTCGTCCGCATCGAGGGCACCACCTACACGTACATCGACATGTCCACGGGCACCGAGGTCGCCTCCTTCGACACGAGCGGCACCGCCTCCACCCCGCTCCGGTACATGGGGACCACGTTCGTCGCGGCGACCACCGTGGACAACGTCCGCGAACTGCACCTGCTCACCAAGGAGCAGGGAGCGACGGTCGACCGCAAGGTGACCGGCATACCCGCCGGTGCCGCCCTCACGCGGTTCGACAACAGCGACCCGTACACCCTCGTCGTCCACTACCGGACCCAGACGAACGGCGTGTACGACAACCACGTCGCCCTCGTGGACATCGCCACCGCCGCGGTCACCGAGACGTACGACTCGCTGGTCACCAACTCCTACTCCGCCTCCGCCGTTTCGGCGACCCACCTGGCCTGGCTCGAATGGCCGGAGGCCGGCAAGGCGACCCTCGCGGTGGCCCGCCGGGACACCAAGGAGATCACCCGCACGCCGCTGGGCGAAGCGAGCGCCATGACCGTCAAGCTCGTCGGCGACTGGGTCGCCTACGGCCGCATCGACGGGGCGGCGGCCTACTCCCCCAGCCCGCTCTACGCCCTCACCGCCCGTTCCCTGAGCGACCCGCAGCGCACGGTCAAGCTCCTGGATGTCGTCAGCGGCGCCAGCGCGGCCGCCGACGGCGGCGCGTTGGCCACCGGCGGCACGATCGAGAAGGGCCAGGGCATCTACCGGATCTCCGTCGGAGCGGACGGGACTCCGGCCGCCACGATGGTCGCGAGCACGGGCGAGCCCACGGCGCTCGACGTGAACATCCGCCGCGCCTCCCCGACGGTCGACTTCGGCGGGGGCGCGGACGCGTACCTCCTGGGGACGCCCAGCAGGGCGGCGAACGGAACCGTCGTCTGGACGCACACCCCCACGGGCAAGTCCTTCACCACGCGGTTCGAGACGACCCCGTACGACGTCATGGCGTTCTTCCACGGCATGCTCGACGACAAGACCTCCGCCCCGCTCGGCGACTACACCTGGAAGCTGACGGCGAGCCCGGCCAACGGCATCGGCCCGTCGGTGGAGCGCACCGGCACGATGAAGGCGTTCTCCTCCAGGCCCACCCCGCACGACTTCTCCGACAGCGGCGCCCCCGACCTGCTCGTCCGGGACAGCGCGGGCCGGGTCATCAACTACGACGCCCGCCAGACCCTGTACGAGACCGGGCAGCACGGCGACCCCGCCCAGCGCTCCACCACCGTCATGGGCACCGGCTGGCAGATCTACGACCGCGTCCTCGCCCCCGGCAACTTCGACGCCTCCCCGCAGGCCGACGTCGTCGCCCGGGACCGCGACGGCCGCCTCTGGCTCTACTCCGGCACCGGCCAGGCCCTCGCCCCCCGCAAGCAGATCGGCACCGGCTGGGGCATCTACCGCCACATCACCGGCGGCAGCGACCTCACCAACGACGGCCGCATCGACCTCCTCGCCACCGACAACGCCGGCACCCTGTGGCTCTACAAGGGCACCGGCAGCTCCAGCGCCCCCTACGAGGCTCGCAAGAAGGTCGGCACCAACTGGGGCATCTACAACCGGATCACCGGCACCGGCAACATCGCCGGCGGCCCCGGCGGAGACCTCGTCGCCCGCGACTCCGCCGGCGTCCTCTGGCTCTACCTCGGCAAGGGCGACGGCACCTTCGCGCCCCGCATCAAGATCGGCTCCGGCTGGAACCAGTACATCGACATCGTCGGCGTCGGCGACACCGACCGCGACGGCCGCCCGGACCTCGTCGTCCAGGGCGTGGCGGGCGGCACCAAGGACACCCTCGCCGTCTACCGCGGCACCGGCGACTGGCGCTGGCCCTTCAAGGCCCGCCTGAACGTCTACAACCCGGAGCCGCTGGGCACCGGCGCCGTCACCCTGTTCTGACCGTCCGGACCACGCACACGCAGGAAGGCACCACCTTGCTCCACGCACGTACGACCCGGTTCGGACTCGTTGTGGCCGTCACCGCCGTCCTCGCCGTCACGGCGGGCACGGCGGTGGCGGGCACGCCGGCGGCCGCTCCCGCGGTCACGGCGACGCCCGGCGCCGTGACCGACGAACAACCGGACATCGCACCGTTCCCCGTCGACGCGATCGCCTACAGCGTCGGCCCGACGGGGTTCCTGAGCGTGCAGAGCGGCGCCCAGCTGACCTATCGGTGGACGCGCTTCTCCGACGGCGTCGCGACCGTACTCCCCGAAAAGTCGTACGGGGCCGCCCCTCGGACGAACATCGTGACGCACAGCGAGAACGGTGTCTTCAAGCTCTACGACATGGGAACGGGAGGTGGTGAGCCGCTGGAGGTCGACATCAACCCTCTCGGCGGTGGCTACACCTTCGGAGGGTTCGCGGGCACCCGCCTCGTCATGAAGAAGGCCAACGCGACCGGCGGCAGCGACGTCCACGTCATCGCCGAGCAGCAGGGTGTCCTGGTGGACGACACGGCGACCGGCCTCCCTGCCGACGCCACCATCACCTCCCTCACCGTGGACTCGCCCGACAGCGCCGTGGTCCAGTACTCCACCACCGTGGACGGGGCGAAGCGGAGCCGCGTCGCCGTGGTGGACGTCGCCACCCACACAATCGTCGAGGAGTACGAACGGACCGAGGGCACCACCGGCGGCGCAGCCCTGTCGGCCACCCACTTCGCCTGGGTCGAGAAGGCCGCCGACTCGACGGTGAAGGTGGCCGTGGCCCGGCGGGACACCGGCGAGGTCGTACGGCACGACCTGGGCGTCACGGACATGGTCGTCGTCGAACTGGTCGGCAACTGGCTGACGTACAGGCAGTACCCGGAGTACACCGTCTCGCCCTGGAGCCCGCGGTTCGCGCTGTACGCCCGCTCGCTGACGACCGGCGAGACGGTCAAGCTCCTGGAGCACACGATTCACGCCACCCCAGGCCCCGACGGGACCCAGATGGCGCGAGGCGGGACGCTCGAGCACGGCGAGGGCCTCTACCGGATCGCCCCGGGCGCCGACGGCGCCCGGCCGGCCGTCACCCTCGTGGCGAGCACCGGTGAGCCCACCACGCTGGAGATGCTGAGTCACGGCGTCCCCGAGACGATGGACTTCGACCGCGTCACCACCCCGGTACGCCTGAACTGGACGCTCAGCAGAAAGTCCACGCACGTCCTCGTCGAGCTGGTGCACACCGCAACCAGGAAGACCCTGCGGTTCTACCCCTCCCACTTCGCGGGCGGTGTCGTCGGCTTTGACTGGAACGGCATCGAGGGCACCTACGGCGACGCCGTGCCCGCCCCCAACGGCGACTACACCTGGCGCCTCACGGCAGAGCCGCTCGACGGCATCGGCCCGGCCCTCGAGAAGACCGGCACCTTCAAGGTCTTCCGCAAGGTCGTCCCGCACGACTTCAACGACAACGGCACCCCGGACCTCCTCGTCCGGGGCGAGAACGGGACGCTGTCCCTCTCCAACACGCCCACGCCCCTCGGGGCGTATCCGGCCCGAACCCCCGAGCCCCTCGGCACCGGCTGGAACATTTACGACCGGCTCGTCTCCCCCGGAAACATCGTCGGCTCCCCGCAGTCCGACATCCTCGCCCGGGACACGAACGGCGTCCTCTGGCTCCACCAGGGCACCGGCCGCGCCCTCGCGCCGCGGGTGAAGATCGGCGGCGGCTGGAGCACCTACGACAAGCTCACCGCCGGCGGCGACCTCAACGGCGACGGTCGCACCGACCTCCTCGCCACCGACCGGACCGGCATCCTCTGGCTCTACAAGGGCACCGGCTCGGCCACCGCCCCCTTCGCGCCCCGCACGAAGATCGGCACCAACTGGGGGATCTACAACCAGATCACCGCCACTGACAACATCGCCGGAGGCCCCGCCGGAGACCTCGTCGCCCGCGACTCCGCGGGCACCCTCTGGCTCTACCTCGGCAAGGGCGACGGCACATTCGCGTCCCGCGTCAAGGTCGGCAGCGGCTGGAACGCGTACGAGGGACTGGCCGGCTTCGGCGACGTCAACCGTGACGGACGGGCCGACCTTCTCGCCAACGACAACGGCACCACGTACTACTACAAGGGCACGGGCGACTGGCGTGCCCCCTTCGAGCCCCGCAGGACCGTCTACGCCTTCGGCTCCTTCGACGGGCACTCGACCGTGTTCTGACAGATCACCGGCCGGTCCGTCGGCACGGTCGCCCAGACCGTCTTGCCGACCGACCGGCCCCTCACCCCCCACGCCGTGGCGAGGGCGGCGACGAGCAGCAGCCCGTAGCCGCCCTCGTCCGGCGCCGGGGCGGGAACCGGACGCCGCTCCCCCCGGGCGTCCGACAGCTCGACCCGTACGTGGTCGCTCCCGCGCTCCATCCGCACCTCGAAGTCCCTCCCCGGCACCCACCCGTGCTGGACCGCGTTGTTGGCGAGCTCGGCGACGACCAGCTCGACCGCGTCCGCGACGGAGCCGCTCAGGCCCCAGTCGTGGAGCTGCTGCACAGCGAGTAACCGCGCCAGGCGTGCGCCCCGGCGCGTTGCCGAGAGCCGGAGCGTGAACTCGCCGGTTGGGGTGGCAGTTTCGGATTTCATGCCCCCGAGCCTGGCCGCCCGGCCGTACGCTGACCAGCAGCGACGCGACGACGCTGGGTAACTGTACGGGTACGCCAAGAGGGCGGTACGGATGTCGGGGAACGAGGAGGAGCGGCCGGAACGGCCCTCCGAAGTGGACGGCACGGCGCACCTGTTCCGTGCGCTCGGAAAGATCATCAAGGTCCTGCGGAGGAACGCGGGCCTGAGCCAGGCGGAGCTGGCCGGTCTTACGCATTGCAGCGAGGACCTGATCTCCGCGATCGAGCGGGGCGTACGGGTCCCCCAGCCGGACTTCTTGATCCAGGTCGACCCCCTGCTCAAGGCGGGCGGGGTCCTGACGGCAGCGGTGGACGACGCGCGGGACGCCTTGGCGCGAGCGCGGGTGCGGCATCCGGACTGGTTCCAGGACTTCGCGAAGGCAGAAGCTACGGCGGTGGCCAACCACTATTACGAAGTGCAGGCGGTTCCGGGCCTCCTCCAGACTCCCGCCTACGCCCGCTCGCTCTTCGAGCGCAGCCGCCCCATGCTGGACGAGGAGACCGTCGAGAAGCGCGTGGCCGACCGGATCTCACGGCAGGCGATCTTCGACCGGTGGCCGATCCCGACGATCAGCTTCGTCCTGGAGGCGGCGGTCCTGCTCCGACCGTTCGGCGGACCCAAGGTCCACCGTGAGCAGCTTTTGCGCATCCTGGAAGTGGCCGAGCGGCGAACCGTGGAGCTTCAGATTCTCCCTCAGGAGGGAACGGAGCACCCCTACTTGGGAGGCCCGTTCACTCTGCTGACCCCCAAGGGGCGACGTGAAGTCGCGTACACCGAGATCTACGGGCACGCCCGGCTGTTCACCGACCCGGAGGAGGTACGTCATTACTCCGAGCGCTATGGGATCCTGCGATCACAGGCACTCACCAAGCGGGAGTCCCTGGACTGGATCGAGAAACGGCTGGGAGAACGATGAACACCGCTGATCTGGCCTGGTTCAAGAGCAGCTACAGCGATGCCTCGGGCGGCAACTGCATCGAGGTCGCCTACGACTGGCGCAAGTCCAGCTACAGCGGCGGCGAAGGCGGCGAGTGCGTCGAGGTCGCCGCCCACCCCACCCTCATCCACATCCGCGACTCCAAGAACCCCCACGGCCCCCAGCTCGCCGTCTCCCCCGCCTCCTGGGCCGCGTTCCTGGACGTAGCATCCCGGGCGTGACCTCCCTGAAGTTCGTTCTCTTCGACGTCGACGGCACCCTCGTGGACGCCGTCGAGAACCAGCGGCGCGTCTGGCACGCGTGGGCCGCGCGGTACGGGCTCGACGGGGACGAGGTGTACGCCACCGCCTTGCGGACGCGGCCCGTCGAGACCTTCGCGGCCGTCCTGCCGGGCGCCGACCCGGACGAGTGCCTCGCCCTCCTGCACGCGCTGGAGGACGAGGACGTCCGTACGGGTTCGTACGCCGCCTTCGACGGGGCCGCCGAGCTGCTCCACGCGCTCCCCGTCGACCGGTGGGCGCTGGTCACGTCGAACTACGAGCACCGGGTGCGGGGACGGTTCGAGCGGACCGGACTGCCGTTCCCGGGGCTCATCGTCGACGCGGCCTCCGTCGCCGAGGGGAAGCCGTCCCCCGTCCCGTACCTCACTGCCGCCGAGAAGCTGGGCGCGGACCCGGCGGAGTGCCTCGTCATCGAGGACGCGCCGTCCGGGGTCCGCTCCGGGCTCGACGCCGGGATGACGGTCTGGACCGTCAACACCCCGGCCCCGCACCCGGACGCCCACCGGCACTTCCCGACCCTCGCGGAGGCGGCGCCGTACGTTCTGGGCGCGCTCAGCCGGCCTTCCACGGACGCAGCTTCTCCGGGTTCCGCACCGCAAAGATGCGCCTGACCCGGTCGTCCGCGATCTCGAACGCGAACACGGTCACGAGGTCCCCGTCCTGCCACGCCACCAGGCCCGGCACGCCGTTGACCGTGCGCTCCTGGAACGTCGTACGGCCGTCCCACAGCCGGGCGATCTCGGCGTACGCGCGGGCGATCCGCTCGCCGCCCACGATCGGGCGCGGGTGGGTGACGGCGAGCCCGCCGCCGTCGGCGGTCGCGACGGCGGCGGGGTCGAGCAGCCCGACCAGGGCCTCGATGTCCTTCGCCTCCCACGCCGTCCTGAACCGCCGCACCACGCCCGCCTGCCCGGCGCTCGGGCCCGCAGGGCTGCTCTGCGCCGTACGGACACGGCGGCGGGCGGAGGAGGCCAGCTGGCGGCAGGCCGCCGGCGTACGGCCGACGATCTCGGCGACCTCGCCGAACGGGTAGCGGAACACGTCGTGCAGGACGAACGCGACGCGCTCGGCCGGGGTCATCGCCTCCAGGATGACGAGGAAGGCCATCGTCACCGACTCGTCGAGGGTGATCCGGTCGGCCGGATCGTCTCCGCCGCCGCCCTCCGTCGGGTCGGGCAGCGGCTCGGGCAGCCAGTCGCCCACGTACGTCTCGCGCCTGACCCGCGCCGAGGCGAGCAGGTTCAGACAGATGCGGCCGGCGACGGTCATCAGCCAGGCGCCGGGCTGCTCGATGGCCTGCTGCTCGCGGGCGGACAGGGCGTACCACCGGGCGTACGTCTCCTGCACGACGTCCTCGGCGTCCGCGAGGGAACCGAGGAGCCGGTAGCCCAGGTTGATCAGCCGCCGCCGCTCGCTCATGATCTCGGGTCCCGTGCTCATGGTCCGGCCCTCTCCCTCGCTCGCGTGTGTGCCCTCACCCGTTACGACAGCACAGCGCCCCGGAATGTCAGGCCGCCGCGCCACCTCACATTCCGGAGGGCTGCCTTGTCGTCTCGGTGAAGACGGACACAAGAGCGGGAGGAAACCCCGATGAACGACTTCCAGGCCATCGCGGACCGCGTCGAGATCGAGGCCCTGCGCAGCGAGTTCAGCGACGCGGTCATGATGCGCGACCGGCCGCGCCTGGCAGCGCTGTTCACCCCGGACGGCGCCCTGCGCATGCCCAACATCCCCGTCGAACAGATCGGCCGCGAGGAGATCCTCGCCGGGGGCGAGCGGCTCCAGGCCCAGTGGGACTTCTTCGTACAGAACACGCACTCCGGCGCGATCGAGCTCGACGGCGACACGGCGACCGGCCGCGCGTACATCCAGGAGATCGCCCGCACCCTGGACGGACGCCAGGGGCAGAACTACGCGGTCTACCACGACCGCTACCGGCGGACGGAGGAAGGCTGGCGGTTCGAGGAGCGGGTGTACGAGGTGAGGTACCTGGACACCTCCCCGCTGGCGGGCACGGCACCGGGCGGGACCGTGGCGGCCGGCTCCTTCTCCGACCGGGCGACGGACGAGCGCCTGGAGCGGGTGGCCGGCGCGCTGCGGGACAACGGCTTCGCCGTCGAGATCCTCGACGACGCCGCGGAGGCGCGTACCCGCGTCAAGGAGCTGATCCCCGAGGGCTCCAGCGTCCTCACCGGAGCCAGCGAGACCCTCCGGCTCTCCGGCATCGACGAGGACCTCAACGCGAGCGGCCAGTACGACGCCGTGAGGCCGCGCATCCTGTCGATCGACCGGGCGACCGGCGCCGACGAGATCCGCCGGCTCGCCGCCTGCCCCGACTACGTCGTGAACAGCGTCGCCGCCGTCACCGAGACCGGCGCGCTCGTCCTCGCCTCGGGCAGCGGCAGCCAGCTCCCCGCCAACGCGGGCGGCGCGGCGCACGCGGTGTGGATCGTGGGCGCGCAGAAGGTGGTGCCGGACCTGGGCGCGGCACTGCGGCGCATCGAGGAGCACGTACTGCCGCTGGAGAACGCCCGCTGCCAGGAGGTGTACGGGATGGACAGCGCGGTCAACCGCCTCCTCGTCCTCAACGCGGAACCGCGCCCGGGCCGGGGCACGGTCCTGCTGCTGCGGGAGGCGGTTGGGTACTAGTACGGGAGAACGGGCCGGGTACTGGTACGGCGACCGGAATAGGTCTGTGCGGTGGGCCGGTTGGACCGGGACATGCGACGACGCGATCTCGAACTGTCCCCGGGCATACACCCGCTGCTGGCCGGACGGTTCAGCCCGTACCGGTTCGACCCGTCGGCCGTCGTCGACGACGAGTCCCTGGGCCTGCTGCTCGAAGCGGCGCGATGGGCGCCGTCGGCCGGGAACTCCCAGCCGTGGGGCTTCTTCGCGAGCCGGCCGGGCGAGCCGGACCACGACCGGGTGGTCCGGCACCTCGCGCCCAGCTCGGCCCGGTGGGCGACGGACGCGGGCCTGCTGCTGGTCACGTCGGCGCGCCGCCATGTGGACGACACGGAGCTGCAGTACTCGGAGTTCGCGGACTACGACCTGGGTCAGGCCATCGCCCACATGACACTCCAGGCGGAGGCGCTGGGCCTGGCGTCGCACCAGTTCAGGGCCTTCGACATGGAGGGCCTGACGAAGGAGCTGAGCCCGAACCCGGGATGGTCGATCGTGTCGATGATCGCCCTGGGGAAGGCGGCCGAAGAGGCACGGGAGGGCAGGGACCGGAGGAGCGTGACGGAACTGCTGTCGGACCCGTGGGGGCCTGGGGCGCGATAGCGCCCGGTCTCTGGGGTTCTCGGGGCGGGCCGGCTTCGTGGGCTTCTGGTGGGACCGCCCTCTTTCCGAGAGTCGCGCCTTCCGGTGCCGCGTCAAGGGCGCCTTCGGCGTCGGCTTCGCCGATTCCGCTGCGCTCCACCCTTGACCCGGCACCTCCAGACGCGAAAGACCTCTCGGAGGGCGGTCCGGGGGTGGGGGTCCACGCCGGGGCGACGGGGTCCGTGCCGCCGTAGGCGGGTGGCGGTTTGGGGGGTGGGGGCGAGGCCGGGCATCGGCTGGGCGGAGGCTGGCTCCTCAGGTCGGTGGGTGGGGGCTTCGGTAAGTGGCCGGGGTGGTCGGACCCGGTTCGGTGGGTGGGGTCGCGCGGAGTTGAATGGGGCTGCCGGGCGGTGCTGAGCGGGTTGTGGTCGTCTGGTGGTTGGGATTCAGGCCCCGCTGGTCATTCCCGGTGGGTGGAGGGGGTCAGGGAAGCGCTGGGCGCAGTGAATTCCTGGCTGGGCGCGAATAACTGCCAACTACCGGCGGTAACAGCCCCGAATCGGGGTCCCATAAGGGGCAGATCGGTCAACCGGGCTGAGTTACCCGGAGAAACCACCCACTCAGAGCGACCAGCGGGGCCTGAGGCCCCACCACGCGACGGCCGTCACCCGCTAAGCCCTCCCGGGCCGCCCCATTCAACTCCGCGCGACCCCACCCACCGACACAGTCCCACCCACCCCGGCCACTTACCGAAGCCCCCACCCACCAGCCCGAGCAGCCATCACCCGCCCAGCCGATGCCCGGCCTCGCCACCGCCCACGCACCCGCCACCCGCCTACGGCGGGATGGCCCCCCGGCCTTCCGCCGGCCCCGCCCCCGGCCGCCCTCCGAGTGTGAAAAGGCGGACTCCGCCGCCGGGTCAAGGGTGGAGCGCAGCGGAATCGGCGAAGCCGACGCGACGAAGGAGCGCCCTTGACGCGGTGGTGGAGGCCGCCACACTCGGAAAGAGGGCGGCCGCGCCAGAAGCCCCCGGAGCCGGATCACACCGAGAGCCTCAAGACCCGCACCCTCTATGCCGGTTCACCCCGAGAGCCCCAGCCCCCAGCCCCCGGCCCCCAGCCGACCCCTCACCCCACCGCCAACCGGTCCACCAACACCCCCACCCGCACCTCCGCATCCTCCGGCAGCAGTCGGCCCGCCCTCGTCAGCGTCGCCAACCCATGCAGCGACGCCCAGAACACCTCGGTGAACAGCCCGGGCTCTACGCCGTCGCCCGCGACCTCGGCCAGGCTCTCCATCAGCGCGGCGAAAGCGTCCTTCAGCGGCTCCGGGGTGTCCTCCTGCGCGTACGGCAGACCTCCGTCGAGCCGGAACAACGCGTCGTACACCGCCGGGTTGCCCTCGGCGAAGTCGAGGTAGGCGCGGGCCAGGGCGGCGACCCGGGCGCGCGGGGCGTCCTCGGCGGCGGCCGCCGCCGCCCGTACCGCCGCCGCCAGCTCCGCGGCGCCCTCCAGGGCGACGGCGCCGATGATCTCGCGCTTGCCTCGGAAGTGGCTGTAGAGGACGGGCTGGCTGTACTCGATGCGCTCGGCGAGCCGGCGGGTGGTCACCGCGTCCCAGCCCTGCTGTTCGGCGAGTTCGCGGGCGGTCGTCACGATGAGGCGCTCACGCTCCGCCCGCTCGCGCTCTCTGCGTTCTTTTACCGACATGACCCAACCCTAGCACCGCTAGACAACCGAGCGGCAGCAGTACTAGCGTTGCCACATCGGCTAGCAACGCTAGGACCCGGAGGGATCGTCATGCTCAACGCACTCGAGGTCTTCACCACCGTCGTCGTCGGCCTGATGGTGGGGGTGGAGTTCTCCGTCCTCTTCGTCATGAACCGGATCCTGAACGCACTCCCCGAGGACAGCCGCCAGCTCGGCCACGCCCACGGCGGCCGGATGCTCGGCGCCCTGATGCCGTTCTGGTACATCGGCTCGCTCGCCCTCAGCGGGATCTGGGCAGTCGCCGGTTGGCACCACCCCGGCGTCGGACTCGTCGTCACGGCCGCCGGGCTGCTGATCGTCAGCGTGGTCATGTCGGTGCTGCTGCTCGTCCCGATCAACAACCGGAACAAGACCTGGACCCCCGAGAACCGGCCCGCCGACTGGAAGGAGCAGCTGCACCGCTGGGAGCGCTACCACTACCTCCGCGTCGCCGTCATCATCGCCGCGTTCACCCTCCTGGTCACCTCCCTCACCTGACCCGTCGCCGGACGGCCCTCCTCCCGGGCCGCGACAACCGCCCTTTCACCGCCAGCACTTGACCGCCATTCAGATCGCAAACCCCCTCGGCTACTGTGTGGCCCATGCAGGGGGAATCGGAAGACCTATCCGCTTCGGACAGTTTGCGCGGCAGTGGGGCAATGCCGCTCGAGTCGGGCGACCCCCGGCAGATCGGGGCGTTCAGACTGCTCGGTGTGCTCGGGTCCGGGGGGATGGGCCGGGTCTATCTCGGCGCCGTGCCGGGGAAGTTCGCGGCGGTGAAGCGGGTCCTTCCCGTGCTCGCCGAGGACGCCGACTTCCTCAGCCACTTCGGGCACGAGCTCGACAACCTGGCCCGGCTGCCCGCCGGCGCCAACACCAGGCTCCTCGCGAGTGACCGCACGGCGAAGCCGCCGTGGTTCGCGACCGAGTTCATCCCGGGGATCACGCTCAACGAGGCCATCCGGCTCAACGGCGGCCCGCTGGCCGGCGGCGCCCTGTGGCGGCTGCTCCGGGAGGCGGCGGCCGGGCTGCGGGTGGTGCACGGCGCCGACATGGTGCACCGCGACCTCAAGCCGTCGAACGTGATGCTCACCGGCGACGGCCTGTCGCTCATCGACTTCGGCGTGGCCCGCGCGGCCGACCAGAGCCGGCTGACGAAGACCGGCATGGTCATCGGGACCCCCGCCTACATGGCGCCCGAGCAGGCCGTGGCCGACCGTGATCTGACCGGGGCCGCCGACGTGTTCGGCCTCGGCAGCCTCCTGCTGTACGCGGCGAACGGGCGGCCTCCGTTCGGGGACGGTTCCGGGCCCGACCTGCTCTACCGGGTCGTCCACGGCGAGCCCGTCTTCGGGCGCCTCACCGAGGGCGACCCCGAGCTGGCGGAGCTCGTACGGAAGTGTCTCGCCAAGGATCCGGCGGACCGGCCGACGGCCGACGAGCTCGTCGCGCTCACCGACGAGCACGCGGCGGGCGCCGTCTGGCCGGCGGCCGTCGCGGAGCGGATCGCCGAGCGGGCCGTCTTCGCCGCCGGGGCGCCGACCGCCGAGCAGTTGGAGGAGCTGGAGCGGACGGACCCGACGCAGGACGTGGCGACGGCCGCCCTCACCCCGCAGGCGGGACGGGAGCCGTCGACCACCTCGCCCGACCCGCTGGCCGTGACCGGTCGGGCCGGGCAGAGCACGCCCCGGTGGCGGCGCAACAAGCTGGTCGTGTTCGCCGTGCCCGTCGTCGTGGCGACGGGCACCACGCTGACCCTCGCCCTCAGCCCGTACGTCGGCCGCCTGGGCGCGACCCCGGAGGCGTCGCCGTCCACGGTGGCCTCGCAGCCCGCGTCCGTACCGCCGTCGACGGGGACCGGGACGGGGTCGCCGTCGGCGCACCCCTCGGCCAAGCCCTCCGCCCACCCCTCGGGGAAGCCGTCCCCCGGCGCCCCGCCCCCGGCCACCACGGGCGGCGGCGGGTCCGTCACCGGCGCAGGCGGTTCGACCACCACCTCCGGCGGCACCACCTCCGGAGGCACCGCCTCCGGCGGATCCGGGTCGGGGTCCGGGTCGGCCTCCGGCTCCTCCGGCGGCTCGACGACCCAGCAGCCCGCCCCGCAGCCGACGACCACCAGGCCCGCGCCCCCGCCGCCCACCACGTCGGCGCCGTCGGGCACGTACTCCCTGGAGAACGCGAACACCGGCAACTGCCTGGCGGAGTACAACGCGGGCTTCGGCGACCTCGTCACCGCGGCCGAGTGCGGCTCCCAGGGCAGCAACGGCACCACGTACTGGTACTCCTGGACCTACGCGTCCGGTGCGAACGGCACCTTCCGGCTGATCAACAAGAAGTCCGGCCGCTGCCTCCAGCCCGCGGGCAACACCACGGTCACGACCGCCGCCTGCAACGGAGCGAGCCTGCAGTACTGGAAGGTCGTCTCCTCCTCGTCCTCCGGCCGGACCTTCAAGAACATGAGTGACGGGCAGTGTCTGACGGCCGGCTCGTTC
Source organism: Streptomyces sp. NPDC002825 (assembly GCF_040295385.1). Lineage (NCBI taxonomy): Bacteria > Bacillati > Actinomycetota > Actinomycetes > Kitasatosporales > Streptomycetaceae > Streptomyces > Streptomyces sp. NPDC002825. Next base: position 121,256 of record NZ_JBEOVH010000012.1, on the reverse strand, counting down.
GCGACGGACTACGCCTGCGGTTCCGGCACCAACCAGCTCTGGCGGAACATCCCGGCGCTCTAGGCCCCGAAGACGGGGACCGTCACGTCCCCGTCCCGGCGGAAGGCGACCCGCAGCTCCATCCCGATCCGCAGGTCGCCCTCCGCCACCCCCACGACCTCCGTCATCATCCGCGGCCCCTCGGCGAGGTCGACGACGGCCGCGACGTACGGGACGCGCTCGCCGAAGGGCGGGAGGTCGTTCCGGTGGACGACGGACCAGGTGTAGAGGGTCGCGCGGCCGCTCGCCCGCTCCCAGCGGACGTCCTCGCTCCAGCAGTAGGGGCAGAACTCGCGCGGGTAGTGGTGGGCGCGGTCGCAGGCCGCGCAGTGGCGCAGCAGCAGGTGCCCCTCGGCGGCGGCGTCCCAGTAGGGCCGGGTGAAGGCGTCGATGTCGGGGTGGTTCGCCGGGGTGGCCGTCATCAGAAGAGTCCGATCGCGGAGTCGAGGGACCAGGTCTGCCAGGACATGGCGAGGAGGGCGACGAGGGAGATGAGCGCCATCATCGCGTTCTGCCCCTGTTCGGCCCAGTCGTGGATCATCAGGACGAGGTAGAGGAGGTTGAGGAGGAGGCCGCCGACGAGGGCGATGGGCGTGAGGAAGCCGGTGATCAGGCCGAGGCCGAGGGCGAGTTCGGCGTAGACGACGACGTACGCCATGAGCTTGGGGCGGGGGGCGACGACGGTGTCGAAGCCGTTCTTCACGGCCGCCCACCTGTGCTTGCCGGCCACGTCGGCGGCCCAGGCGATGCCGGTGCCGCGTTCGAACCAGCCCTTCCTGTCCTTGTGGCGCCAGCTCTCCAGCCACCACAGGCCGAGGCCGATGCGGAGGACGGCGAGCCATTCGGCGCCGGTGAGCCAGACGGTCTGCATACGGTCTCTCCCCACGCGCTGGATCTGACGGTACGTCAGTTCAGCGCAGAACGCGGCCCTCCGCAAGACGCGGGCGCGCGTGACCGATTCGCAACCGAAATCCCTTCTCGACCGAGACCCACTGCGTGTACACGTCATTACGCTCAGCATTCATGTCCATCACACCCCCCGCACCCCCCGTCCACCCCGTGTACGTCATCGGCGGCGGACCCGGCGGGCTCGCCGTCGCCGCCGCCCTGCGGGCGCGGGGCGTGCGGGCCGTCGTCCTGGAGAGGTCCGACGCCGTCGGCGCCTCCTGGCGCGCCCACTACGACCGGCTCAGACTGCACACCACCCGGCGGCTCTCCGCGCTCCCCGGCCTCAAGATGCCCCGCTCCTTCGGCCGCTGGGTCGCCCGCGCGGACGTCGTCCGGTACCTGGAGACGTACGCGGAGAAGCACGAGCTGGAGGTCGTGACCGGGGTCGAGGTCCACCGGATCGAGCGGGCGGGCGAGGACTGGGTCCTGCACGCCACCGGCGGGCGCCGGCTCACCGGGCGCGCGGTGGTGGTGGCCACCGGCTACAACCACACCCCGCACCTCCCCCAGTGGCCGGGCCGCGACACGTACGGCGGCGAGCTGAGCCACGCCAGGACCTACCGCAACCCGGAGCCGTACGCCGGGAAGGACGTCCTCGTCGTGGGGATCGGCAACACCGGCGCCGAGATCGCCGCCGACCTCGCCGGGGGCGGGGCGGCCCGGGTGCGGCTCGCGGTGCGGACGATCCCGCACATCGTGCGCCGCACGACCCTGGGCTGGCCGGCGCAGCGCTCCGGGATCCTGGTGCGGCGGCTGCCGGCGGCGCTGGTCGACCGGCTGGGCGCGCTGGCCGGCCGGTTCGCCGTGCCGGACCTCTCGGCGTACGGGCTGCCCCGGCCCGACAAGGGGCTCGCCACCCGGCAGCGGGAGGGCGCGATCCCGGTGCAGGACGTCGGCCTGATCGACGCCGTGCGGGCCGGGAAGGTCGAGATCGTCGCGGCGGTGGAGGCCTTCGAGGGCGACGAGGTGCTCCTCGCGGACGGCAGCCGGATCACCCCGGACGCGGTGATCGCGGCGACCGGCTACCGCCGCGCCCTGGAACCGCTCCTCGGCCACCTGGACGTCCTCGACGACCGCGGGCTGCCGGTGACGCACGGGGCGCGGAGCCCGCGCGAGGCGCGCGGCCTCTATTTCACGGGCTTCACCAACCCGATCAGCGGGATGTTCCGCGAGCTGGCCCTTGACGCCGAGCGGATCGCGCGACGGGTCGCGCGGGCGGGCCGGGGGAAGGGCCGGAACGCGGAGCGGGGGGCGGACCGGGGGACGGAACCCGCGGCCGACCGGAAGCCCGGCCGGGAGGCGCCCCTCGGCGGCTGAGCGATCCGATCCACGTACGCCCATTCCTGACTGACCGTCAGTTCTGTAATCTGACTGGACGTCAGCTCTGTTGTCAGGGACGGAAGGGTGGAGCGGAACGATGCTCGGATCGACTCACGGCACCTTCACCACCGATCTCCGCGCCCGCGTGGTCGCCTGCGGAGAGACGCCCAGGGACGCCGTGCACGGCGTCACCGCCGTCGCCGGTGACCTGGACGTCAGCGGGCGGCCGCTGCACCTGCCCGTCCCCGACCTCGACCGGTTCTTCCGGCCCGAGTCCGTCGCGGTGATCGGTGCCTCCGACGCCGAAGGACGCCCCAACACCGGCATCACCCGCCAGCTGCTCGCCTGGGCCGAGCGGGTCGGCGCCCGGCTCGTGCCCGTGCACCCGAGCCGTACGAGCGTGTTCGGGATCGACTGCGTGCCGTCCGTCGGCGCGCTCGCCGAACCCGTCGACCTCGCCGTCCTCCTCGTCGCCGACCCGCTGCCCGTCATCGAGGAACTCGCCGAGACCAAGGTGAAGTTCGCCGTCGCCTTCGCGTCCGGCTTCGCCGAGACCGGCGAGGCCGGCGCCGCCGCGCAGGAACGCCTCGCCGCCGCCGTACGCCGCTCCGGACTCCGGCTCCTCGGCCCCAACACCAACCTCAACGCCTTCGAGCGCTTCCGCGACGACCTCGAAGGCCCCGCCGTCGCCCTGATCACCCAGTCCGGCCACCAGGGGCGGCCCGTCTTCACCCTGCAGGAGCTCGGCGTCCGCCTCTCCCACTGGGCCCCCACCGGCAACGAGGCCGACCTGGAGACCGCCGACTTCCTCTCGTACTTCGCCGGGCGGCCCGAGGTCGGGGCCATCGCCTGCTACGTCGAGGGGCTCAAGGACGGCCGTTCCTTCCTCCTCGCCGCCGACCGGGCCGCGCGCCAGGGCGTACCCGTCGTCGCCGTGAAGGTCGGCCGCACCGAGACCGGCGCCCGCACCGCCGCCTCCCACACCGGCAAGCTCACCGGCGCCGACCGGGTCGTCGACGCGGCGATGCGGCAGTACGGGGTCATCCGGGTCGACGGGCTCGACCAGCTCCAGGACACCTCCGCCCTCCTCGCCCGCGCCCGCCGGCCGCTCGCCGACGGCGTCGTCGTCTACTCCATCTCCGGCGGCACGGGCGCCCACTTCGCCGACCTGGCCACGGCGGCCGGCCTCTCCCTGCCGGAGCTCCACCAGGCCAAGCAGGACGAGCTGCACCAGTGGATCCCGGAGTACCTGAACGTCGCCAACCCCGTCGACAACGGCGGGCACCCGGTGGGCGACTGGCGCGGCCGGAAGATCATCGACGCGATCCTGGCCGACCCCTCCGTCGGCGTCCTCATCTGTCCCATCACCGGCCCTTTCCCCCCGATGAGCGACAAGCTCGCCCAGGACCTCGTCGACGCGGCCGAGGCCACCGACAAGCTCGTGTGCGTCGTCTGGGGCTCCCCCGTCGGGACCGAGGACGCCTACCGCACGACCCTCCTCGGCTCCTCCCGCGTCGCCACCTTCCGTACGTTCTCCAACTGCATCGGGGCCGTGAAGGCCTACCTCGACCACCACCGCTTCACCGCCGCCTACCGCTCCCCCTTCGACGAGGCCCCCCGCACCCCCTCCCCGTCCCTCCGCAAGGCCCAGGCCCTCATGCGGCCCGGCCGGCGGCTCAGCGAGCACGCGGCGAAGCAGCTGCTGCGGGCGTACGGGATACGGGTGCCGCGCGAGCAGCTCGTGACGAGCGCGGCGGCGGCCGTGCGGGCCGCGGGGCTCGTGGGCTACCCGGTCGTGATGAAGGCCTCGGGCGCCCAGCTCGCCCACAAGACCGAACTGGGCCTGGTGAAGGTGGGTCTGACCTCGGCCAGCCAGGTGAGGGACGCGTACCGCGAGCTCACCGACATCGCCCGCTTCGAGGAGATCGACCTCGACGGGATCCTCGTCTGCCAGATGGTCGGGCGCGGGGTCGAGATGGTGGTGGGCGTGACCCACGACGAGCTCTTCGGCCCCACGGTCACGGTCGGCCTGGGCGGGGTCCTCGTCGAGGTCCTGAACGACACCGCCGTCCGCGTCCCGCCCTTCGGGGAGCGCGAGGCCCGCTCGATGCTCGGCGAACTGCGCGGCCGGGCCCTGCTCGACGGCGTACGGGGCGCGCCGCCGGCCGACGTCGACGCGCTCGTCGAGGTCGTGCTCCGCGTCCAGCGGATGGCCCTCGAACTCGACGGGGACCTCGCCGAACTGGACATCAACCCGCTGATGGTGCTGCCGCGCGGGCAGGGGGCGGTGGCCCTGGACGCGCTGGCGGTCTGCCGATAGGAGTCTTCGTGGACGAGGTCCTGCACACCGTCGAGAACGGCGTCTCGTGGATCACGCTCAACCGCCCCGAGGCGATGAACGCGGTCACCTGGGACCAGCGGGAGCGGATCATCGCCCTGCTCGCGGAGGCGTCCGCCGACCCGTCCGTGCGCTGCGTGGTGGTGACGGCCACCGGGCGCGGCTTCTGCGCGGGTGCGGACCTGCGGGGCGCGCCCTCCGCGGGTGACCGTATCGCCGGGGACGTGTCGCGCATGATCCGGCTCGGCGCGCAGCGCTTCATCGGGGCCGTACTCGACTGCGAGAAGCCGGTGATCGCGGCGGTCAACGGCACGGCGGCGGGGATCGGGGCGCACCTCGCGTTCGCGTGCGACCTGGTGCTCGCGGCGGACTCGGCGCGCTTCGTCGAGGTGTTCGTACGACGGGGTCTGGTGCCCGACGGGGGCGGCGCGTACCTGTTGCCCCGGCTGATCGGGCCGCAGCGGGCGAAGGAGCTGATGTTCTTCGGCGACGCGGTGCCGGCGGCGGAGGCGCTCGGGATGGGCCTGGTGAACCGGGTCGTCCCGGCGGAGGAGCTGTCGAAGACGGCCCGGGAGTGGGCCGACCGCCTCGCCCAGGGCCCGACGCGGGCCCTGACCCTCACGAAACAGCTCGTCAACGCGTCCCTGGACGTGGACCGCACGGTCGCCTTCGCGGCGGAGGCGACGGCCCAGGAGATCAACATGACGACGAGGGACGCCCAGGAGGGGGTGGCGAGCTTCGTGGAGCGGCGGGAGGCGCGGTACGAGGGGAGGTAGGCGGCGCGGTCCGGTTCCCGGCCCTCCCGGGGCTTCCCATCTGACGATGCGTCAGTTTCAATGGGTGGTGTGATGGGACACGCGGGGATGGCGGCCACCGTCGTCCGACACCTGAGAGCGGCCGGTTCGCCGACGGCCGTGGAACCACTGCCCCGGCCGGTGCTGCGCGCGGTACGGGAGGACGAGCGGCCGCCGGTCGACGCGGCCGAGTTCCGGCGCGTCCTCGGGCACTTCGCGAGCGGCGTCACGATCGTGACGGCCCTCGACGCGGACGGTCCGGCGGGCTTCGCCTGCCAGTCCTTCGCGTCCCTCTCCCTCGACCCGCCGCTGGTGGCGTTCATGGTCGCGCGGACGTCCACGACGTGGCCGCGGATCGCCGGGGCCGGGACGTTCTGCGTGAACGTCCTGGGGGCGGGGCAGGGCGAACTGTGCCGGGCCTTCGCGGTGAGCGGCGCCGACAAGTTCGCGGGGGTGTCGTGGGACCCGGCCCCGGCGACGGGCTCCCCGCGCCTGGCCGGCGCGCCGGCCTGGATCGACTGCACGATCACGACGGTGCACACCGGGGGTGACCACCTGATCGTGGTGGGGCGGGTGGAGGGGCTGGGGGCGTCGGATTCCGGCGAGCCGCTGCTCTTCCACCGGGGCCGCTTCGGCCGCTTCACCCCGTAGCGGGCCGCGCATCCGCCCCGTTGCGGGCCGCGCTTCGGCCCCGTTGTGGGCAGGCGTTCCGCAAGGGGCGGAACGGGTGGGCACAACGGACGGCGCCCTTGCCGGCGCCAGAGGCTTACGCGCCCTGACCCGCACCCCGTGTGCGCCGTCCCGCGTGGTGCGGGTCCAGGCGCGGAACGCGGAGGCGCCGCGAGAGGGCGCCGTCCCGTGTGCCCACCCGTCCCGCCCCAGCGGGACGATTGCCCACACGGCAGCTGGGCACCGCCCGCCCGGGCGCGGGACCCACGGGCGGGGGCACCGCCCCGGTGCGGGCGCACCGGACGGGGTCAGCCCCCTACGGCGCCCGCGTACACGCCCGCCCCGCCCAGCATGAATACCGTCAGGACCGCGAGCGTCCCCCACAGAAGCACCGTCACGAAGTGACCCCGGCGCGCATGGCGTGTGATCAGCGCCGCCGCCGTCATCGCGGCCCACACCGCCGGCCACCACGGCCAGATCCCCTCGTACGCCACGAGGAGCGCCGCGGCGACGCCCGCCAAGAGCGCCTGCCACCATGCCGGCCGGCCTCCGAGCCGGCGTTCCAGGCCCTCCCCCAGCCACACCGTGGGCAGGACGAACACCAGGGACACCACGACCGCGGCGACCAGCAGGAGCACCCCGAGGAACGGCAGCGCCAGGAAGGTCAGCGCGCTCAGGTACTCCTCGTCCGGGCCCGGCTCCCTCGTGCTGCCGAGCACCGTGCCCGTCACCAGCGCCGCGGCCGCCTCAAGCAGCAGCACCAGGGCCGAGACCCGCAGCATCCGGGCAAAGCTCCGCCCCTCGTCAGGACCGCTCATCCGCGATCACCCCCCGCCGACCATCATGCTCCCGCCAGGGACGCCGGTTCCGTTCGGGGTCGGGTGATGACCAGGGCCATCAGGGCCGCCGCCGCGCACAGGGCGCCCGAGGCGTACCAGACGACGTCGTACGTGCCGAAGACGTCGCGGGCCACGCCGCCCGCGAAGGCGACGGCCGCCGCGCCGACCTGGTGGGAGGCGAGGACCCAGCCGAAGACGATCGCCGAGTCCTCGCCGTAGTGCTCGCGGCACAGGGCGATCGTCGGCGGCACCGTCGCGACCCAGTCCAGGCCGTAGAAGACGATGAAGAACAGCATCGGCGGGTGCACCGAGGGCGCCAGGAGCATCGGGAGGAACAGGAGCGAGACGCCCCTCAGCGCGTAGTAGACCGCCAGCAGCCGTCGCGGCGAGAAGCGGTCCGTGAACCAGCCCGACGCCACCGTGCCCATGACGTCGAAGACCCCGATCACGGCCAGCAGGCCCGCCGCCGCGGTGACCGGCATGCCGTGGTCGTGCGCGGCCGGGACGAAGTGCGTCTTGACCAGGCCGTTCGTGGAGGCGCCGCAGATCGCGAACGAGCCCGCCAGGAGCCAGAACGGGCCCGTCCGCGCCGCCTTGGACAGGACCGTCACCGCCCGGCGCGCGGCCCCGGTCACCGGCGCCGGCTTCGGTACCCGTTCCCCGCCGTACGGGGCCAGTCCGACGTCCGCCGGGTGGTCACGGAGCAGCAGCCACACGAAGGGCACGACCGCGAGGGCCGCCAGGGCCACCGTCACCGCGGCCGGACGCCAGCCGTGGTGTTCCACCAGCCAGGAGAGGAGGGGGAGGAAGATCAGCTGGCCCGAGGCCCCCGCCGCGGTCAGGATGCCCGTCACCAGGCCCCGCCTCGCCACGAACCAGCGGTTCGTGACCGTCGCCGCGAAGGCGAGGGCCATCGAGCCGCTGCCGAGGCCGACGAGGATGCCCCAGTAGAGGACCAGTTGCCAGGCCGCCGTCATCCAGACGGTGAGGAGGGATCCCAGGGCGATCACGCTCAGCGCCACCGCCACGACCCTGCGGATGCCGAAGCGGTCCATCAGCGCCGCAGCGAACGGCGCCGTCAGGCCGTACAGGGCGAGGTTCACCGACACGGCGAAGCCGATCGTGCCCCGCGACCAGTGGAACTCCTCGTGCAGCGGCTCGATCAGCAGGCCCGGCAGGGACGCGAAGGCCGCGGCGCCGATGATCGTGACGAACGTGACCGCCGCGACGAACCACGCGCGGTGGACGCGGCGGCGGGGCGGCTTCTCGGGCGTACGGACGGGGGTCTCGGTTGTCTGGGCCATGCCATCGAGCATCCCGGGCCCTCCCCCGTCCCTGCCATTGGCCCGAATGACAGGATTCCAAAGGATCGGGACACGCTCAGACCCTCTCCGCGCGCGGCAGCGTTCTGATCGGTCTCACCGCCAGCAGCGCCGCCACCACGAGGACCGCGATCCCCGCCCCCGTCAGCAGCACCTCCTCCGTACCGACCACCGCCGCCACCGGGCCCGACAGGGTGCGGCCGACGCCCATCATCAGGAGCGAGCCGGCCACGTCGTACGCGTGCATCCGGTTCAGGGCCTCCTGCGGCACATGCGTCTGGACCGAGGTCGACCACATCACCAGCCAGAACGCGAAGGCCGCCCCGCCGACGAACTGGCCCGCGCCGAGGACCGCCACCGGCGCGCCCAGACCGAGCAGCGTGAGGTTCACGGGGAGGCCCAGGAGCGCCACCGCGCCCGCCGCGAGCGGACGGCGGGGGCGCAGCCGGATCGCGAGGAGGCCGCCGACCGCGCTGCCGGCGCCGTTGACGGCCATGAGCACCCCGTACGCCGCCGAGCCGTGGTCCTCGGTGACCAGGCTCGCCGTGAGCGGCACCATCGGTCCGGCGACGGTCAGTCCGTACACCGTCCAGATGGAGATGACGCCCCACAGCCAGTTGCGGGAGCGGAACTCCCGCCAGCCGCCGACGAGTTCTGCGCCGAGGGAGTCGCGCCGTGCGGTGTCGGAGGGGATGGGGGCGAGGCGTATCAGCAGGAAGCAGACGGCGCTGACGGCGAAGGTGACGCCGTTGACGGCGAAGGCCGCGCCCGCGTTCCACACCGCGACCAGGAGGCCGGCGGCGGCCGGTCCCGCCATGGTCATGAGGGCCTCGACGACCCGCAGGACGGCGTTGGCGCGCTGCACGTCGGGGCCGATGCGGGGGATCGTGGAGGCGACGCCCGGCTGGAAGAGGGCGGCGCCGACGCCGCTGAGGACGGACAGGGCGTACACGGCCCAGAGGGGCGGGCCGCCGAGCGTGAAGGAGACGGCGAGGACGGCCGCGCCGGGCAGCCTCAGCAGGTCGGCGAGGATCATCATGCGGCGGGCGGTGAACCGGTCGGCGAGGACGCCGCCGAAGAGCACGAAGAGCGCGAAGGCGGCGGTCCAGCCGCCGAGCGCGTAGCCGACGGTGGAGCCGGGGTGGCCGGCTCCGAGGAGTCCGGCGGCGAAGGCGACGGGGACCATGCCCTCGCCGAAGACGGCGACGGCCCGGGCGACGAAGAAGAGCCGGAAGTTACGGTTCCACAGCGCGGGTGGTGCCGGCGACTGCTGTACGGGCGGCTCGACCGGGGCGGGAATCCGCTCGGCGGCCTCAGACTTGTACGTGTTGTCCGTCACGGACAAGTAGAGCTACCAGCAGGTGGTCTGGACCACCACTCATTTACGGAGGGAGACCGCCTGTGCGGCAGCCGCACCGCGTCGCCGTTCTCGCCCTGCCCGGCATCCTCCCCTTCGAGCTGGGCATACCGCACCGCATCTTCGGCCGCGCCAAGGACGCCGAGGGGCGCCCGCTGTACGAGATCGTGACCTGCGCCCCGGCGGCGGGGCCCGTGCGGACGGACGCCGACTTCTCGATCCACGTCGAGCACGGCCCGGACGCGCTCGCCACCGCCGACACGGTCGTCGTGCCCGCCTCGTACGAGCTCGGGCCGGTCTACGACGAGGGCCGGCTCCCCGAGGAGCTCGCGGCGGCGCTCGCGCGCATCCGGCCCGGGACCCGGCTCGTCTCCATCTGCACCGGCGGGTACGTGCTCGCCGCCGCCGGCCTCCTCGACGGGCGCCCGGCCACCACCCACTGGGCGTCCGCCGAGCACTTCCAGCGGCTCTTCCCGAGGGTGCGGGTCGACGCGGACGTCCTGTTCATCGACGACGGCGACGTCCTCACCTCGGCCGGTGTCGCCGCCGGGATCGACCTGTGCCTGCACATCGTGCGCCGCGACCACGGGACGGCCGTCGCCAACGAGGTCGCCCGCAGGACCGTCGTACCGCCGCACCGGGACGGCGGCCAGGCCCAGTACATCGAACGGCCCCTGCCGGAGGCCGGCACCCACACCACGACCGCCGCGCGGGCCTGGGCGCTGGCCCACCTCCACGAGCCGATCCAGCTGCGGGACCTGGCGGAGAAGGAGGCGATGAGCGTACGGACCTTCACGCGCCGCTTCCGCGACGAGGTCGGCATCAGCCCGGGCCAGTGGCTCACCCAGCAGCGCGTCGAACGCGCCCGGCACCTCCTGGAGTCCACCGGCCTGCCCGTCGACCGGGTCGCCCAGGACGCGGGCTTCGGCACGGCCCAGTCGCTGCGGGTGCACCTGATGGCCGCGATCGGGGTGACGCCGACGTCCTACCGGCGCACCTTCCGTACGTCGACGGGAGCGGGCTCCTCCTCCTGACGAGCCCCGGTACTCCGGGTCAGCCGCCACTCCCCCACCGCACCCACCCCCGTGAGCAGCACCGTCAGGGCCACGCCCCAGAGGATCGCCGTCGACGGGGCCACCACCCTCAGGAGTCCGCCCGCGAGGGTGCCGCTCCCCGCGTAACCCGCGCCCACTGCGGCGTACATGACCGAGTACCCGGCGGCCAGCGCGCCCGGCGGGAGCACCTGCCGCAGGGCCAGGTTCCGGGTGAGGCTCCCGGGCGCCTGGAGGAGCCCGGCGGCCACGAGCGCGACCGCGATCGCCGCCGTCCAGGGCAGCACGGCGACCAGGGCGACGCCCGCGGCCACCGCGAGGACCAGGACGAGCGACTGGACGGCCAGCGGGCCGGGCCAGCTCCCCCGGAGGCCGTACACGAAGGCGCCGACCGCGGAGCCGATGGAGAACCCGGCGAGCAGCGGCCCCGCCCAGCGGATGTCGATGCCGCGCTGTTCGAGGAGCGCGGGCAGGATCAGCTCGGCGAGCGCGAGCAGGGTGAGTCCGGCGGCGCCGAGCACGTACACCGGCCAGGCCCGCAGCAGCGTCCGCCGCATCGAGGCCCCCCGCTCCTGCGCCTCGGCGGACCAGCCGGCCGGCAGCAGCCAGAGACCGGCCACCGAAGCACCCATCAGGAAGCCCTGGAGAAGCAGCGGTACGGCGGGCGCGGCGCCCAGCGCCAGGGCCGTGGTGAGGGCGGGCGCGACCGCCCAGATCCCGAAGGTCAGCATCGACTCCATGCTCATCGCCTGGGTGACGGCCCGCTCCGGGACGAGGCTGGTGAGCAGGGCCCGCAGGGCGCCGGGCACGGCGGCGGGCCCCGCGCCCGCGAGCAGCGCGAGGGCGGCGAGGACGGCGGGGTGGGCGCCGGGCGCGAGCCCGAGCCCGGCGAACCCGGCGGCACCGGCCAGGAGCCCGACGACGAGCTGCGGCCTGGCCCGTTCGGCGTTCAGCCGCATGCCGAGCACGGGCGCGGCGACGATCTCCCCGAGGACGTACGCGGCGGCGAGGACGGCCCCGAGCGTGTAGCCCCCGGGGCGCTCCCGCACGAGGAACACGAGCGCGAGCGGCGCCATGGCGATGGGGAGCCGACCGGTGACCATGACGGCGGACCAGGCGAGGACGGGACGGGTGGCGAGCTCGCGGTAGGGCATGCCGGGGACGGTAACCCGCTGGTCGTACGGACTCCCAGCGGGTTACGCCACCCGCGCCGTTCAGCCCGCCCGGTTCAGAACGTGAGCACCCCCCGCGCCACCTTCCCCCTCTCCGCGTCCTCCGCCGCCCGCGCGAAATCCTCCACCGGGTACGTCGCCGTCACCAGCTCGTCGAGGAGCAGGGTCCCTGAGCGGTACAGCTCGGCGTACAGGGCGATGTCCTTCTGCGGCCGCGAGGAGCCGTACCGGCAGCCCAGGATCGACTTGTCCAGGAACATCGCGGCCGGCAGGAAGCTCGCCTCCGCCTTCGGTGCGGTCATGCCGAGCAGGACCGCCTGGCCGTGCCGGTCGAGGAGGTCGATCGCGGTGCGGACGAGTCCGGTGTGGCCGACGCACTCGAAGACGTGGTCGGCGCCGGTGGGCAGGACGTCCCGGACGCCGTCGGTGGAGGCGAGGAAGTGCGTCGCCCCGAACTGCCGGGCGACCGCCTCCTTCTGCGGGTTCGTGTCGACGGCGACGATCGTCAGCGCGCCCGCGATCCGGGCGCCCTGGAGGACGTTGAGGCCGATGCCGCCGGTGCCGATGACGACGACGGTGTCGCCGCGGTCGACCTTCGCCCGGTTGAGTACGGCTCCGACGCCGGTGAGGACGCCGCAGCCCATGAGGGCGGCGGAGGTCAGCGGGATGTCCTGCGGGATCTTCACGGCCTGGACGGCCTTGACGACGGTCCGCTCGGCGAAGGACGAGTTCGAGGCGAACTGGTAGAGGGGCTGCCCGGTCGACGTCCGCGAGAACGGCTGCCCCGGCATCCCGATCGCCTTGCGGCACATGGTGGGCCGGCCCCGGTCGCAGTCGGCGCAGGCGCCGCAGTTCGCGAGCGTGGACAGGGCGACGTGGTCGCCGGGGACGACGTGGGTGACCCCGGGGCCGACGGCCTCGACGACTCCGGCGCCCTCGTGACCGAGGACGACGGGCGGCGGGAACGGGATGGTCCCGTCGATGACGGACAGATCGCTGTGGCAGAGCCCGGCGGCGGCGATCCCGACGAGGACCTCGCCGGGTCCGGGGTCCCGTACGTCCAGGTCGTCGACGACCTGGACCTGCTTCCCGTCGAAGACGACGCCTCTCATGACCCGTTCTCCTTCCGGGAGTTCGGCCGTTCGCCGGCGGCGGCCGCGCGGGCCATCTCCTCCAGCTGCTGCAGCATCGGCATCGGGTCCGTCCCCACCGTCCCCGGCAGGAAGTCCGCGATGCGCTCCGGGGTCCATCCGCCGCCCTCGGCGTACCCGGCGCGCAGCTCCCTCGGCTGCGCCCAGACCGCGATCTTGGGTCCTGCGATCGTGTACACCTGGCCGGTGATCTTCTCCTCGCGGGCCCGCTCGCTCAGCAGGTAGACGACGAGCGCGGCCACGTCCTCCGGTTCCCCGATCTCCTTGAGCTCCATGGGGACGTTCGCGGACATGCGGGTGCGGGCGACCGGTGCGACGGCGTTGGCGGTGACGCCGTACTTGTGGAGGCCGAGGGCCGCGCTGCGGACGAGCGAGATGATCCCGCCCTTCGCCGCCGAGTAGTTGGCCTGGGCGACGGAACCCTGGTGATTGCCGCTGGTGAAGCCGATGAGCGTCCCGGTGCCCTGCTTGCGCATGACGGCGGACGCGGCCCGGAAGACGGTGAAGGTGCCCTTCAGGTGGGTGGCGACGACGGGGTCCCACTCCTCCTCGGACATGTTGAAGAGCATCCGCTCGCGCAGGATGCCGGCGACGCAGACGACCCCGTCGATCCGCCCGTACTCGGCGAGGGCGACGTCGACGATCCGCTGTCCGCCGGCCATGGTGGAGATGTCGTCGGCGACGGCCACGGCCGATCCGCCCGCCGCCTCGATCTCCTTCACGACCGAGGCCGCGACCTCCGAGGTCGGTTCGCCGCCCTCGATGGACACCCCGTAGTCGTTGACGACGACCTTCGCGCCCTCCGCCGCGCAGGCGAGGGCGACGGCGCGGCCGATGCCGCGCCCCGCTCCCGTCACGGCGACGACCTTGCCAGCCAAGAAGTTCCCCACGCCCGGCCCCTTCCCGCACTTTCTGACGGTCCGTTAGATTCGTTCGTCGTCAGGATTCTACGGTCCGTCAGATACCGGAAAACAAGACCCCGGAGGCCCCGATGTCTCTCCCCGCCGCCTTCCACGAGATCGCCAAGCGCGTCAACAACTGGGGCCGTTGGGGCCAGGACGACGAGATCGGCACGCTCAACCTCGTCACCGACGAGGTCGTGCGCGAGGCCGTCGCCACCGTCCGCACCGGTCTGCGCGTCCCGCTCGCCGTCGACCTCGAGCAGGACGGCGTACAGACCGGCATGATCCCCGGCCGGGTCAACCCGCTCCACGTCATGGTCCAGGTCAACCAGGAGCTCTTCGGCCCCGGCACGGTCGCCACCAGCGACGACGCCGTGACCCTCGGGCTCCAGGCCGGCACCCACTGGGACGCCCTGACGCACGTCTCCCACTCGGGCCGCATCTACAACGGCCGCCCCGCCGCCTCGATCACCCCGCACGGCCGCTCCGAGTTCAGCGGCATCCACACGGCCCGCCACATCGTCAGCCGCGGGATCCTCCTGGACGTGGCCGCCGCGAAGGGGGTGGACCGGCTGCCGGGCGACCACGCGGTGACACCCGAAGACCTGGACGAGGCGGCGGAGTTCGGCGGGGTGACCGTGCGGTCCGGGGACATCGTCCTCGTACGGACCGGGCAGATCCAGGCGTATCTGGCCGGGGACAAGCACGGCTACGCGTTCCCGTCACCGGGCCTCTCGGTCCGTACGCCGGAGTGGTTCCACGCGCATGACGTCGCGGCCGTCGCGAACGACACGCTCACCTTCGAGATCTTCCCGCCCGAGATCGAGGACCTCTGGCTGCCCGTGCACGCCCTCGACCTGGTCGAGATGGGGATGCTCCAGGGGCAGAACTGGAATCTGGAGGCTCTGTCCACAGCCTGTGCACAAGAAGGGCGCTACGCCTTCCTGCTCTCCGCGATGCCCGAACCCTTCGTCGGCGGCACGGGCACACCGGTGGCCCCGGTCGCGATCCTCTGAAACCCGCAGGCAGGCAGGGCCTGTCCGGCGGTCCAGGGCGGACGGCTTCGACCCCCGCGGGCGGCGGCGCGCTCGCACGCGCCCCGAGCACGGCACGGACCGCCGCCACCCGGCCGCGACCCGCACACGCCGAGGGCCACGGCCCTCGGCTCCCCTCGCCACGAATCGCTCACCCCAGGGTGGGCAAAACGGAACGAATCGTCAACAGTGCACCCGTCCGGGCGACAGCGTCGACACCGTCGTCGACACGGGCGCGACCCGGTCCACTTCGCACCAGATGCTCTTGCCGGCGCCCTCCGGCTGCCAGCCCCACCGGTCCGCGAGCCCGTCCACGAGCTCCAGGCCGCGCCCGTTGGTGTCGTCACCCTGCGCGTGCCGCGGCTGCGGCGGGCGGTCGCTCGCGTCGGCGACCTCGACCCGCACCCCGCCACCCTCCACGGCGAACAGCATCCGCAGCACGGCGGGGCAGCCCGTGTGCACCACGGCGTTGGTCACGAGCTCGGAGATGAGCAGCACCAGCGTCTCGGCGAGCGGCTCGTCATCCCCTATGCCCGACCCGGCGAGCCTCGAACGGGCCCACCTCCGGGCTCGCCCCACCTCTGCCGGGTCCGGCCCGACCTCCAACTGAACCTGAAGCACCTGCACCGCTCACACCATCCGAACCGGCGGACACACCTTTACGGAACGTGATTCCCTTGTGGGACAGCATGGTTGACGTACAGTCACCGCAACAAGCGCTTCGGGCATATTCCAGCGCGAAGGAGTACGCATGGTCCATACTGTGCGACGCACGCTGCGGGTAGTCGAACGCCGGGCGCGAGCGGCGGGCATTCCCGGCCGCGGAGCCGCCACAGGGGCGACACCGGGACGATCCGGGGCAATGAGCACTCGCATCTCACGGAGCGTACCCGAGGCGGAGGCCGACTCCGGGCCGTGACGGCCCCGCCGAAGGACACAACCCGATATCAACATTCCGTGACGTGCCGGACGCCCTGCGCTACAGGCTCGCGGCCACGGTCTCCTCCGCCCGAGCGGCGGCCATGCCCAGCTCGGCCCGCACCCAGGCGCGCTTCAGATGCAGATGGACGTCGGCCTCCCAGGTGAACCCCATCCCTCCGTGCACCTGCAGACAGTCCCGGGCGTTGCCGACGGCGGCGTCGTCGGCGAGCAGCTTGGCACCGGCGATCTCGACGGGGTCGCCGGTGACGGCGGCGGCCCACACGGCGGCGCGGGCGAGCTCGACGCGCACGAGCATCCCGGCACAGAGATGCTTCACCGCCTGGAACCCCCCGATGACCTGCCCGAACTGCGACCGCTGCCGGGCGTAGGAGACGGCCATGCCGGTGGTGGCCTGCGCACTGCCGACCTGCTCGGCGGCGAGCAGGAGTGCCCCCGTGGTGGGCGGGCGATCCGCAGGGTGGAACGGGTGGACACGGCCACCGGTGCCGGGCAACCGATGCAGGGGCGTGAGCGGATCGACCGACCGCACCGGCACCGCGCCCGTGACGTCGCCCAGCACCACGTCCGCCTCGTCCAGCCAAGGGACCAGCCCCTCGTCCACAGAGGTCACCACGACGGACCCGTCCGCCGCCCCCGGCACGGACCCCGCGGCCAGGTGCGTGGAGACCAACGGCCCAGGCAGCAGCACCCTCCCGGCCTCCTCGAACACCAGCACCGCCTCCGGGAGCCCGAGCCCGACACCCCCCTCCTCCTCCGGAAGGCACAGCGAGAAGAACCCGGCGTCGCCGAGCTCCCGCCACAGCGACCGGTCGAGCCGCCCCGCGGAGACGGCGCCCCGCAGCGCCTCCCGGTCGAAGAGCCGCCCGAGCAGCTCCCGTACACCCCGCCGCAGCGCTTCCTGGTCCTCCGTGAGCCGGAAGTCCATGACCGGGTCACCGCCCCTTCGGCAGGCCGAGGATGCGCTCGGCGACGATGTTGCGCTGGATCTGGGAGGTGCCGGCCGCGATGGTGTACGAGAGCGAGGACAGCCGGTCGAGGGTCCAGTCGCGCCCGAGGTCGAGCGCGTCGGGCCCGAGGACGGCGGCGGCGGCGTCGTACAGCTCCTGCCGGGCGTGCGAGTAGTGCAGTTTGAAGACGGAGCCGCCGGCCCCGGGCACCCCGCCGGTCGCCTGGGCCTCGCTGACGTTGGCCTGGGTGAGCCGCCACAGCGCCCGGAACTCGGCGGAGAGCCTGCCGAGCCGGCGCCGCACCACGGGATCGTCCCAGGTGCCGTTCTTGCGGGCCGTGCGGGCGAGTTCGCCGAGCAGCCGACGGCAGGCGACGACCTCGCCCACGAACGCGGTGCCGCGCTCGAAGGAGAGGGTCACCATGGTGACCCGCCAGCCGTCGTTCTCCTCCCCCACGCGGTGGGACACCGGCACCCGCACCTCGTCGAGGAAGACCTCGGCGAACTCGGTGGACCCGGCGAGGGTGCGCAGCGGCCGTACGGTGATGCCGGGGGCGTCCATGGGCACGGCGAGCCAGGTGATGCCCTGGTGCTTGGGGGCCCCGGGGTCCGTACGGACGAGCAGTTCGCACCAGTCGGCGACCTCGGCGTGCGAGGTCCAGATCTTCTGGCCGGTGACGACGTACGCGTCCCCGTCCCGTACGGCCCGGGTACGGAGGGAGGCGAGGTCCGATCCGGCGTCGGGTTCACTGAAGCCCTGGCACCAGACCTCGTCGCCGCGCAGGATCGGTGGCAGCCACCGGGCGCGCTGGGCGCCGGTGCCTTCGGCGGCGATGGTGGGTCCGGCGTGGAGGAGGCCGACGAAGTTGGCGCCGACGTAGGGCGCGCCGGCGCGTTCGGTCTCCTCCAGGAAGATGAGGCGCTGGGTCGGGGAGGCGTCCCAGTGGGTGTCGGCGTACCCGGCGTCGTGCAGCCGGCGCTGCCAGCCGCAGTCGTACGCCCGCCGGGCCGGCCAGTCGAGCGGGTCGGGCCGCTCGGGGAGTCCCGGCAGGGTGGCGGCGAGCCATGCGCGCAGGCGGGCGCGGTAGGCCTCCTCCTCTTCGGTGCAGGAGAGGTCCATCAGACGATCCCGAGATCCAGCATGCGGATGGCGTTGCCGCGCATGAGTTTGTAGACGGTCTCGTCGTCGAGGCCCTGGACGTGGTCGAGGGCGACCTCCTTGGTGTGCGGGAAGGTCGAGTCGACGTGCGGGTAGTCGGTCTCGAAGGTGGCGTTGTCGCGTCCGACCACGTCGAGCGAGGCGATGCCGTGCTTGTCGCGGAAGAAGCAGCAGTAGATCTGCCGGTAGTAGTA
The DNA here is from genome assembly GCF_040295385.1 of Streptomyces sp. NPDC002825. NCBI lineage: Bacteria > Bacillati > Actinomycetota > Actinomycetes > Kitasatosporales > Streptomycetaceae > Streptomyces > Streptomyces sp. NPDC002825. The sequence continues at coordinate 103,078 of NZ_JBEOVH010000012.1, read as the reverse complement.
CGTGGACGGGGGCTCGGGGACGAGGTCGCGCACCCCGCCCCAGGCGCGGTGCTCCTCCCAGACGTCGTCGGCGCGTTCGAGGGCGTACGGGATCCAGCCCATCTGGCCCTCGCTGTAGGCGAGCTTGAGCCGGGGGAACTTCACGAGGACGCCGCTGAAGAGGAAGTCCATCATCGAGGCCATGGCGTTGTTGAAGCTCAGCGAGGCCTGGACGGCGGGCGGGGCGTCGGGGGACGCGGCCGGCATCTGGCTGCTGGAGCCGATGTGCATGTTCACGACCGTCCCGGTCTCCTGGCAGACGGCGAAGAAGGGATCCCAGTAGCCGGAGTGGATCGACGGCAGCCCGAGGTGGGTGGGGATCTCGGAGAAGGTGACCGCCTTGACCCCGCGGGCGGCGTTGCGCCGGATCTCGGCGACGGCGAGGTCGATGTCCCACAGCGGGATGATGCACAGGGGGATCAGCCGGCCGCCGCTGTCGCCGCACCACTCCTCGACCATCCAGTCGTTGTAGGCGCGGACGCAGGCGAGGGCGACCTCCTTGTCGTGGGCCTCGGCGAAGGTCTGGCCGCAGAAGCGGGGGAAGGTGGGGAAGCAGAGGGAGGCCTCGACGTGGTTGAGGTCCATGTCGGCGAGGCGGGCCTTCGGGTCCCAGCAGCCGCGGCGCATCTCCTCCCTGGTGATCCCCTCCAGGGTCATGTCGTCGCGGTCGAAGCCGACGGCGGCGATGTTGCGCTTGTACGGGAACTTGAGGTCCTCGTAGATCCACCAGTCGGTGGGCGGGCCTTCGGGGTCCATCGTGATCTGGTACTTGCCGCCGACGTAGGCGAGCTCGCCGATGCCGGCCGTGAGGGGACGGGGCCCGCGGTCGCGGTACTTCTTCGGGAGCCAGGTCTCGAAGAGGTGGGCGGGCTCGATCACGTGGTCGTCGACGCTGATGATGCGGGGCAGTTCCGTCATGGAGCCTCTCCCGAATTGGGCGGACCGTTCGCGGCCCGTTTCTGATGACCCGTCAGATCTGACGGGATCAGGCTAGCCGCGCACCCCTGGACCGACAAGCGCCGGACCTCTACGCTCACCGCACGATCTGACGGAACGTCAGCCAAGCGGAGTACGGACGAGAGGAGTACGGTCATGGACGAGACCGCGCACACACTCGGCGAGTCCCGGACGCTCTGGGAGCTCGTCGAGCGACGTGCCGCCCTCACCCCCGACCGGCCCGTCCTCCTCCAGGGCGACCGCGTCCTCACCTTCGGCGGCCTCCGCGAGCGCGCCGAGCGCTGCGCCGCCGGCCTGCACGGCATGGGCGTGCGCCCCGGCACCGTCGTCGCCTGGCAGCTGCCCACCCGCATCGAGACCGCCGTGCTCTCCTTCGCGCTCGCCCGCATCGGCGCCGTGCAGTCCCCGGTGATCCCCTTCTACCGCGACAAGGAGGTCGGCTTCGCGCTGCGCGAGTCGAAGGCCGAGTTCTTCGCGGTCCCCGGAATCTGGCGTGGATTCGACCATGCGGAGATGGCGCGGAGGCTCGGCGCGCGCGGGATCTTCGAGGCGTACGCGCCGGAGAGCCTCCCCGACGGCGACCCGGCCGTCCTCCCGCCCCCGCCCTCCTCCGGCACCGACGTCCGCTGGATCTACTGGACCTCCGGCACCACCTCCGACCCCAAGGGCGTCCTGCACACCGACCGTTCGCTCCTCGCCGGCGGCTCCTGCCTCGCCCACGCCCTCCAGCTGACGGCCGAGGACATCGGCTCGATGGCGTTCCCGTACGCGCACATCGCCGGGCCCGACTACACGGTGATGCTCCTGCTGTACGGGTTCCCCGCCGTGATGTTCGAGCAGTTCGCGCTGCCGGAGGCCCTCGACGAGTACAACCGGCACGGCGTCACCGTCGCCGGCGGCTCCACCGCCTTCTACTCGATGTTCCTCGCCGAGCAGCGCAAGCAGCCCGGGAAGCCGGTCATCCCCACCCTCCGCCTGCTCGCGGGCGGCGGGGCGCCCAAGCCGCCGGAGATCTATCACGCGGTACGCAAGGAGCTGGGCTGCCAGCTCACCCACGGGTACGGGATGACCGAGGTCCCCATGATCACGATGGGCGCCCCCGACGACACCGTCGAGAACCTCGCCTCCACCGAGGGCCGCCCGCCCGCCGGCATGGAGATCCGGATCACCGCCGACGGCGAGGTCCGGCTGCGCGGCGAGGCCGTCTGCCGGGGCTATCTCGACCCGGCGCAGACGGCCGCCGCCTTCGACGAGGACGGCTTCCTCATCACCGGCGACGTCGGGCACCTCACACCCAGCGGGCACCTCGTCCTCACCGGCCGCATCAAGGACATCATCATCCGAAAGGGAGAGAACATCTCGGCCAAGGAGATCGAGGACCTCCTCCACCGGCACCCGGACGTCGGCGACGCCGCCGTGATAGGCCTCCCCGACGCCGAGCGCGGCGAACGCGTCTGTGCCGTCGTCGAACAGCCCCCCGGCGCAGCCCCGCTCGGCCTTCCGCAGGTCACGGCCTTTCTGCGGGAGGCAGGACTCTCCGTCCACAAGCTGCCCGAACAGCTGGAGGTGGTGGAGGCCCTGCCCCGCAACGAGACCCTGCGGAAGGTCCTGAAGTACAAGCTCAGGGAGCGGTTCGGCGCGGCACCCCGGTGACCTCGGCGAGGGCCCCCGGCACGTCCTCGTACACGTCGAACAGGCGTCGCACGCCCAGCGCGGACAGCACCCGGCCGACGTGCCCGCCGTCCCGGTCCTCGGCGTCCGCGGGCAGGATCAGGCGGAGCCGGCCGCCGCAGGAGCGCAGCAGCCGGCGGGACGCGATCAGCACGCCGACACCGCTGGAGTCGCAGAACCGCACGGCCGACAGGTCGATCACCAGGTCGTGGCGGCCGCCCGCGACGGCGTCGTGGACACGGCGGCGTATCAGGGGGGAGGTGACCAGGTCCAGTTCCCCCCGGACGCGGAGAACCGTCCAGGGGGCGTGCTCGTCCTCGTCGACATCGATCGTCGTCACGGACGCCGCCTGCCCCACGAGCAGGCGCCGAAACCCGCGGCGCCGGGGATGACGCTTTCCTTACCATCCGCGTCCGCGTCAAGGGCGCACTTGCGGCAAACAGGAGTGCGTTGTCCGAGCGGCCCATTACTTTGGAGGAGAACCGGGACGGAGGCCCTCATGGCGATGGACACACCACCGCGCTGGGACCGCAGGATGCAGCAGCGGCTGGCGCGCGGAGAAGCCGCCGCCCTCGGCGAGTTCTACGACCGGTTCGCCGCCCTCGTCCACAGCCTCGCCCACCGGGTCCTCGACGACGACGCGGCGGCCGACCAGGTCACCCGCGAGGTCTTCGGCTACATCTGGGAGAACCCCGACTCGTACGACCCGAAGCAGGGCAACATGCGCTCCTGGGTCGCCAAGCTGACCCAGCGGCAGGCCGTGCACCGGCTGCGGCAGGCCGAGACCCTGGCGTACGCGGAGACGGGGCTCGGCTCCGCCGAGGAGCTGGAGCAGAAGGTCCACCGGGCCTCGGTCGCCGCCCGCGCCGACTACATCGTGACGTCCATGCCCGCCCCGCTGCGGGCCGCGCTCGAACTGGCCTATTTCCAGCGGCGCGACTACCGGCAGACGGCGGCCGACCTCGGCGTCACCGAGGACGAGGCCCGCCGGCGCCTCCGGCTCGGACTCCAGCTGCTCTCCTCCGCGAACACCCGGCCGCTCGAAGGGTCCTCGCCGCCCGGCTACGGACGGACGCCGTGACCGCGGCGAACGGCGACGCCGACGACGTCGCACGCGCCCCCTGGATACCGGGACCGCGCCGGTCCGCCGACGACCACGCGGACCTGACGGCACCACTGCCGGAGGAGGTCGGGGAACCGGACGTGGAGGAGCCCGAGGTACCGGTCCTCACCCACAACGTGCTCAAGTCCCTGCTCGGGGCCTGGGCGCTTTCGGCGTGCTCCGCCGGCGAGACCAAGGCCGTCGAGAACCACCTCACCGAGTGCGCGCCCTGCGCCGACGAGGCCCTCAGGCTCCGCGACGCCGTCGCGCTCCTCCACGAGGACCGCGACCTGGACCTCGACCCGCTGCTCCGCTCCCGGGTCCTGGAGAACTGCCTGGGCCGCCGCCCCGCCCGTATCCCCGTCCCCGACTGGGTCACGCCGTACGACGCGGAGACCGCGCGGCTCGACGCGCTCCTCCGGGACATCGGCGAGTCCGAGTGGCACGCGCCGGTACGGCTCAAGTGGTACGAGGAGGACCGCGTCGTGCGCCGCAAGGCGAGCGTCGCGGCGGTCATCGGGCACCTCCTGGCCGTGGACGGCCTCGTGTCGGCGGCGCTCGGCCTGGACGACCCGCTCGGCGCCGGGGTCCCGGAGCTGTCCCCGACGGAACGGACGGAAGCCTTCTGGGCGGCCCTGGACCGGCCGCCGAACCGGTCCCTGCGGGGGCCGTGGCGGGACCAGTCGCACACGCTGATCCGTACGGTCGCGTTCGCCGGCCGGGGCGTGGCGGACCTCACCGTCACCTACAAGGACTTCGCCCTTCCGCTCCGGGACTCGCTCCTGGAGCGGGCCTTCGAGTGCTGGCTGCACGCGGACGACATCGCGACGGCGGTGGCCTATCCGTACGCGCCGCCCAGCGCGGCGCACCTGCACGGCATGATCGACCTCGCGGCCCGGCAGCTCCCGGCGGCCCTCGCGAACCGCCGCCGCACCGGGCTCGCCGGCCCCGCCAAGGAACTCGTCGCCGCGGGCGCGCCGGGCCGCTCGCTCCACCTGGAGGTGGAGGGCGCGGGCGGCGGCCACTGGTACATCTCCCTGGACTCCCCCGCGGCCCTCGGCTCCCCGGAGCGGGCGGTCGCGCAGGTGGCGATGGACGGGGTGGAGTTCTGCCAGCTGGTGGCGGGGCACATCACGCCGGAGGAGGCGGCGGCGGGGCAGGACGGGGACCGGGAGGCGATCCGCGACGTCCTCTCAGCCGCGGCCTCCTTGAGCCGCCTGTAGCGTCTCCCACCCCCGTGTGGGCAATCGTCCCGCAGGGCGGGACGGGTGGGCACACGGGACGGCGCCCTCTCGGGGCGCCTCCGCGTTCCGCGCCTGGACCCGCACCGACCGTGCGCCGTCACCCGTGGTGCGGGTCAGGGCGCGGGAGCCTCTGGCGCCGGCAAGGGCGCCGTCCGTTGTGCCCACCCGTTCCGCCCTGGGGAACGATTGCCCACAACGGGCGTGGGCTACGCGAAGACGACCGTGCGGCGGCCGTTCAGGAGGATTCGGCGTTCCGCGTGCCACTTGACGGCCCGCGCCAGCGCCTGGCATTCCACGTCCCGCCCGATCGCCACCAGCTGGTCCGGCGTCACCTCGTGCCCCACCCGCTCGACCTCCTGCTCGATGATCGGCCCCTCGTCGAGGTCGGCCGTCACATAGTGCGCGGTCGCGCCGATGAGCTTCACGCCGCGCGCGTGCGCCTGGTGGTAGGGCTTGGCGCCCTTGAAGCTGGGGAGGAAGGAGTGGTGGATGTTGATGATCCGGCCGGAGAGCTGCTTGCAGAGGTCGTCGGAGAGGACCTGCATGTAGCGGGCGAGGACGACCAGCTCGACGTTCTCGGAGCGGACGAGGTCGAGGAGCTCCGCCTCGGCGTCGGCCTTGGTCTCCTTCGTGACCGGGATGTGCCGGAACGGGATCCCGTACGAGCCCACGAGCTCCTCGAAGTCCCGGTGGTTGGAGACGACCGCGACGATCTCCACCGGCAGTGCCCCGATCCGGGACCGGAACAGCAGGTCGTTCAGGCAGTGGCCGAACTTCGAGACCATGAGCACGACCCGCATCGACTGGTCGGCGCGGTTGATCTGCCAGTCCATGGCGTAGGAGTCGCCGACGGCGGCGAAGCTCGCCCGGAGCTTGTCGACCGTCACCGGGGCCTCGGCCGAGAAGTGGACCCGCATGAAGAAGAGACCGGTGTCACGGTCTCCGAACTGCTGGCTGTCCTCGATGTTGCAGCCGGTGATGAAGAGGTAGCTCGACACGGCGTGCACGATGCCCTGCTTGTCGGGGCACGAGAGGGTGAGGACGTACTGGTCGGTCATCCCGTCAGCCTGCCACAAGCGCCCCGCCCGGCGGACCACCGTCCGTCAGGCGGAACGCCTCAGGACCGCGTCATGATACGGAGCACGTCGAGCGAGCGCGGGGGCGTGTCGGGGTCCTCGCCGTCGGCCTGGGCGAGGCGGACGTGGGCCTCGCGGGCGGCGCGGACGGCCTCGGGCCAGCCCGGGTGCTGCATGTACACGGAGACGGGGGCGTCGGGGCCCACCTGGTGCATGATCCGCAGCACCCGGAGGACGGCGACGTCGACGAGGGAGGCCTCGCCGGAGTCCCGGAAGATCGAGCCGACGTACTTCTCGGCGGACCAGTTGTCGAGCCAGGTGTCCTCGACGAGGCGGTAGACGGCGTCGGTGACGTCGCCGTACCCGTCCTGGCCGGCCAGCCAGGTCGTCTCGTGGAATCCGGGGTCGGAGAGCATGTGCAGCGCCGAGCGCACGTTGCTGCGCCAGCGCCACCACGGCATGTCGTTGAGCGGCATGCCGCCCATGGTGGAGGAGCGACGGCCGCGACGGGAAGAGTTAACCGAACCGGAGACCGAACCGGGGACTGGACTGGACATCGTTCGATCGTACGTTTCCTTGTCCGGTAAGCGGACTCGCCCCCTCCTCATCCGATCGGCCGCCCCCGCAATTCACCTTCACGTCACCCATCGTTGAACCGCGCTCACTCCCGCGTTACCCGTGAGGCGGAAATGTGCATGCCCATGACCGGTAGGCGACTGACCTCACTCCTCCCGTACGTCACGACCGCGGCGGCCGGAGCGTCGCTGCTCACCGGGTGTGGCGTACTCCCTGGGGCCACGGGGGGCTCCAGGGAGCCCGTCACCGTGATGACCTGGGCACCCGACCAGACCCGAGCGACCAACATGCCCGGAATGCCCGCCATGGCGCAGACCTTCGCGCGGTGGGTCAACTCCCAGGGCGGCATCAACGGACACGAGCTGCGCGTCCTCACCTGCAACGAGCAGAACACCAGCGCCGGCGCCGCCGCCTGCGCCCGCCGGGCGGTCCGCGAGAAGGCGGTCGCCGTCGTCGGCTCGTACAGCCAGAACGGCCGCGCCTTCATGGCACCCCTGGAAGCCGCGGACATCCCGTACATCGGCGGCTACGGCATCGCGGAGGACGAGTTCACGAGCCCGATCTCGTACCCCGTCAACGGCGGGGTGGCCTCGCTGATCGCCGGGCACGGCATGCAGCTCGCCGACTCCTGCGAGAAGGTCTCCCTCGTCCGCCCCGACACCACCGCCGGCGACAAGCTCCCCGACCTCCTCAACTCCGGCCTGCGCAAGGCGAGTCACCGCAGCGCCGTCGACATCCCGGCCCTGGAGGACGCCGCCGAGTACACCCAGCAGGCGGGCCGCGCCCGCACCCGGGCCGCCGGCGCGAAGGGCTGCGTGACGGCCGTCCTCGGCGAGCGCACCCAGACCTTCTTCGACTCCTTCCGCCGGCTCCCGGCACAGCAGGAGGAGGAGAAGCGCGACTCCGTCCGGATCTCCTCGGTCCTCGGCAGCGTCGACCAGCCCGTGATCGACCGCACGGGCGGCGCGCACAGCCCCTTCGAGGGCGCGTACGTCACCGGCTGGTACCCGGCGGCGGGCGACAAGAGCTGGGCGCCGATGCGCAAGGTCATCCAGGAGCACGCCTTCGCCGACAACCGGGTCGACCCGGCCGACGCGGGCGTGCAGACCACCTGGATCGCGTACACGGTCCTCAAGGAGGTCATCGAGTCCCTCGACGAGGACACGATCACGGCCGGCCAGATCACCCGCGCCCTCGACCGGGGCGAGCGGATCGACACCGGCGGCCTCACCCCCAGCCTGCGCTGGAAGTACGAGGACCTGCTGGGCGCGCCCGGCTTCACCCGGATCGTCAACCACGAGGTGACGTTCCAGGTGGTGCGCGACGGGCGGCTCGTGGCGCAGAAGCCCGGTTTCGTCGACGTCGGCGAGACCGTCCTCAGCGCCCCGTAAGCCCGTCAGGGCCTGAGCGCGCTCAGAGCTGGGTCCAGCTCCGCTTCTCCAGGCCGTACTTCACGGCGGTCGGGTTCCACAGCCCGGCCGCCGTCTTCTTCGCGGCGGACGCCTCGCCGCTCTTCGCGTCGCCGGCGGCCTTCTGGCTGGTCGAGCGGGCGTGGCCGCCCTTGCAGAGCTTCTTGTTCTTCATCTGGTCGGCCCAGGCCGCGTAGTGGTCGTCGGCGGCGGCCGAGGCCTGCCAGGCCTGGGTGAGCGCCGTCGTCAGCGCCGCGTTGTCCGGGATCTTGTCGACCGACAGCGCCTGGAGCTTGGTGATCAGCCCGCGGCGCTGCTCGGCGGCGCCCCGCAGGTCGGTCGCGGCCTTGTCGAGGTTCTTGCACTGGTTGATGTTCGCGACCGAGCTGATCACCGTCTCGCGGCTGCTGCTGCTCGTCGCGAGGAGCTTGCTGAGCTCCTGCGCCTGCGGCTCCGCCGGGTCGGCCGGCTTCTCCGAGGGCTCCTGCGCCGAGGCGGAGGGCGCGGCGGAGCTCGCCGCCACGTTCTGGCCGCCGGTCTTGGGGTCCTTCTCGTCGTCACCGCCGCTGAGCAGCATCCCGGCGCCGAGGCCGACGACCGCGCAGCCGACGACGACGGCGGCGATCAGCGCGAGCGGCGACCTGCGGCGGGGCTCGGGCTCGTCGTCGTAGTAGGCGTCCTGGAAGCCGTACTGCTCCTGCGGCTGCTGCGGCTGCTGCTGGTACGGGGCCGGGCCCGGCTGCTGGTAGCCCTGCGGGGCGTGCGGCTGCTGCGGCGGCCGCGGGGCCTCCGTACGGAAGAGGCTGTCGAACTCGGCGGGCGGCTGCCGCTCACCGGGCTGCTGCGGCGGTACGGGGGCGATGTACTGGGTGGCGTCCGAGGCGCCGGCCGGGGCTGCGGGCCCCTGGTGGGCGAGCGGGCCCGTGCCGAGGAACTGGGTGTCGGAGCCCCCGCCCTGCTGCGGCGGCACCGGCGCCATGTGCTGCGTGGCCTGCATGTCGCCGGCGGCCTGGGCGCCGGGGCCCGGGTAGCCGTAGCCGGGCTGCGGGGCGGCCGGGGCGCCCGGCCCCGGGTAGCCGTAGCCCGGCTGCGGGGCGGCCTGGGCCGGCGGCATCCCGCCCGGCTGCGGCGGCAGCCCCTGCACCGGCGGCATCCCGCCGGGGACCGGCGCGATGTGCTGGGTCGCCTGCATGTCGCCGGCGGCCGGGGCACCGGGGCCCGGGTAGCCGTAGCCGGGCTGCGGCGGGGCCTGCTGCGGGGGTATCGGCGGCAGGTACTGGGTGGACTGCATGTCGGCGGCGCCCTGCGGGGCCTCCGGGGGCAGCGGCTGGGCGGGCGGCAGCGGCTGCCCGCCCTGCTGTGCACCCGCGGGACCCCAGGCGCCGCCCCACGGCTGACCGCCGCCATGCTCCGGACCCTGTCCGTTCTGCGTCACCGGGACTCCCACTGATGGACCAACCTACGGAATCGTCGGCTCACGCTACCGGGTGCCGACTGGGCTCCGCACACACGTGTGAGACCGGTTACACAAGCCGTTTACGAAACGTCCCCAGGCGTCTACGCGGCATACAGCTCCATCCGCGCGCCGAACTCCCGCACCACCGGCTCCGCCGCGTACGGCTCAAGGCGCTCGCGCAGATCGTCCAGGTACTCCGCGCCCCGCGACGACCGCAGCGAACCGAGCAGTTCGAGAGCCCGCGTGCCCGTCCGGCAGGCCTGCTCCACCTCCCGCTGCTGGACCTGCGCCGAGGCGAGCAGCGCCAGGCCGATCGCGCGCCGCCGCGCCCGCGACTCCGGATGCCCGGCGATCGACTCCTCCGCGGCCCGCGCCGCCGCCTCCGCCTGCCCCAGGTCCCGGTGGCAGTGCGCCAGTTCGTCCGCGAGGTAGGCCGCGTCGAAGTGGGCGATCCAGGCCGGGTCGTCGCCCGCCTCCGGATCGGCCTGCTCCAGGGCGCGTGCGGCGCGGCCCGCCGCCGTCTCGAAACCGCGGACGTCGCCCATCAGCGCGTGCCCGCGCGCCTCCGCCGCGAGGAACATCGCCTCCGCGCGCGGCGGCACCTTCCCGCGCGCCCCCTCCTGCGCGGCCCGCGCCAACTGGGCGATCTCCCGCGGGTTGCCGAGCTGCGCGGCCAGGTGGCTCATCGAGGCGGCGAGCACATAGCCGCCGTACCCCCGGTCCCCCGCCGCCTGCGCCAGCCGCAGCGCCTGGATGTAGTACCGCTGCGCGAGCCCCGGTTCACCGGTGTCCACCGCCATGTACCCGGCGAGCTCGGTCAGTCGGGCGACCGCCGCGAACAGCTGGCGGCCGACCGCCTCCCGGTACGAGCCCGACAGCATGCCCGACACCACGCTGTTGAGGTAGTGCACGACCACCGGCCGCACATGGCCGCTGCCGAAGCGCCGGTCGAGGTCGACGAGCGCCGCCGTCATCTCCCGTACGGCCGCCACGTCCGCGACCCCCACGCGGGCCCCCGCCATCCGCGCCACATGCGCGTCGGGCCCCGTGATCAGCCAGTCCCTGCTGGGCTCGACCAGCGCGGAGGCCGCCACGGTCGAGCCGTTGAGGAAGTCCCGGCGGCCCACGTCGCTGCGCCACAGCTCGCAGACCTGCTCGATCGCCCCCGGCACGGTCGGCGCGAACTGCAGCCCGACCCCGGCGGCGAGGTTCCGGCCGTTGGCCATGCCGACCTCGTCGATCGTGACCGTGCGGCCCAGCTTGCGGCCGAGGGCCTCCGCGATGATCCCGGGCGCCCGGCCGCGCGGCTGCTGCCCGCGCAGCCAGCGCGCCACCGACGTCTTGTCGTACCGCAGGTCGAGGCCGCGCTCCGCGCCGACCATGTTGACCCTGCGGGCGAGGCCGGCGTTGGAGCAGCCCGCCTCCTGGATGAGCGCCTGGAGCCGTTCGTTGAGCTGACGCGGAACGAGTGGCCTGGCTGCCATGAGTACCCCCTGAGACCGTGCGGTGATCACCGAGAAGAGATCAATGCCCGGCGGATATCCGGTCAATGCCGATGTGAACACGCGAAACCGGACACGTCGGTCGCACGGAGAAAAGCCACCCCCGGCCGCCGGCGCCCCCACCTCTCCGTACCCACCCCCGCTTCCCGGCCCTCCGCGCGCCCCCGCCAGTGCACCCATGCGCCCCGCGTGCAGGATCGATGCGTCAACACACCCTCCGCCACGCCCGTAACCCCAGGTGGCGGGGGAAGTTGTGCTCACCGTGGAAGAGACCATGGGAGTCACGGAAGCCGCACAGATCCCCAAGCAGCGGGGCGAGCAGCTGCTGGACAGCGCCGTGCGGTACGCGGAAGAGCGGCACTGGGACGTGTTTCCCGGGACCTGGCTGGAAGTCGTCGAGGGCAAGGAGCGCTGCTCCTGCGGCGCGGACGCGTGCGCCGTGCCCGGCGCCCACGCGGTCAGGCCCGACTGGTCGACCCAGGCGACCGGCAGCGGCGTCGGGGCGCGGCGGATGTGGTCGAAGACCCCGAAGGCCTCGATCCTGCTGCCGACGGGCCGCACCTTCGACGCGATCGAGGTGCCGGAGACGGCGGGCTTCCTGGCGCTCGCCCGCATGGAGCGCATGGAGCTGACGCTCGGCCCGGTGACCTGCACCCCGGACCGCCGGATGTACTTCTTCGTGCTGCCCGGCGCCGCGACCAAGGTGCCGGACCTGGTCCGCAAGCTCGGCTGGGCCCCGGCCTCCATCGACCTCGTCACGCGCGGCGAGGGCCACTACGTGGCGGCCCCGCCCACCCGGGTCGGCGGCTTCGGCGCGGTGCAGTGGGCGCGGCGCCCCACCCCGGCGAACCGCTGGCTGCCGGACGCGGAGGAACTGATCAGCGCCCTCGCGTACGCGTGCGGCCGGGAAGCGGCGGAGGCGAGGGGTCGCGCGCAGTGACCCGCGGGCCTGGCAGGGCCCGGAGGCCTGGCAGGGGCCGGTCGTAGGGTGGTCACCGTAAGCAGTACGGGGACCATCGAAGGGTTGACCGACCATGCCTGACCAGGCATTTGAGGGAGCGTTCGACAAGGCGGGCGCCGCACCGGGGGACGGTGCGGTGCCCGCCGTGCGCGTCGAGGGGCTGTGGAAGCGCTTCGGGCAGCAGATCGCGGTGAACGGGATCGATCTCGTCCTGCCCGCGGGGAAGTTCATCGGGCTCGTGGGGCCCAACGGCGCCGGCAAGACCACGACCCTCTCGATGATCACGGGCCTGCTGCGGCCCGACCAGGGGCGGATCCTCGTCGCCGGGCACGACGTGTGGGCCGACCCGGAATCGGTCGCGCAGGTCAAGGCCCGCATCGGCATCCTGCCGGAGGGCCTGCGGCTCTTCGAGCGCCTCTCGGGCCGTGAACTGCTCGCCTACAGCGGCCGGCTGCGGGGGCTGCCCGGCGCCGAGGTCGACAAGCGGGCCGCCCAGCTCCTCGACGTCCTCGACCTGGCCGGCTCGCAGAACAAGCTGGTCGTCGACTACTCCACCGGCATGCGGAAGAAGATCGGTCTCGCCGCCGCCCTCCTCCACAACCCCGAGGTCCTCTTCCTCGACGAGCCCTTCGAGGGCGTCGACCCGGTGTCCGCGCAGACCATCCGCGGCGTCCTGGAGCGGTACACCTCCTCCGGCGCCACCGTCGTCTTCTCCAGCCACGTCATGGAGCTCGTCGAGTCGCTCTGCGACTGGGTCGCCGTCATGGCGGGCGGCCGGATCAGGGCGCAGGGCCCGCTGGCCGAGGTGCGGGGCTCGGCGTCCTCGCTCCAGGAGGCGTTCCTGGAGCTCGTCGGCGCGAACGGCCGTGCGGCGGCCGGGGACTCGCTGGACTGGCTGGGCGGCGGGGCGGGCGGTACGCAGCGATGAGCGCCGCGACCTCACCCGTACCGTCCCTCACGTCCGTCTTCGTACGGCTCAAGCTGTCGCTGCTGAAGAACGGGCTGCGGCAGTCCGGCGGGCGGACCGCCGCGTACATCCTGTCGATGGTCTTCGGCGCGGTCTTCGCCGCGGGCGTCGTCCTCGCCCTCGTCCTGCTGCGCGGCCACCAGGACGCCGGCACCGTCGCGATCCTCCTCATCGGCGCGCTCGCCCTGGGCTGGGCGGTCATGCCGCTGTTCATCCCGAGCGGCGACGAGACCCTCGACCCCTCCCGGCTCGTGATGCTGCCGCTGCGGCCACGGCCGCTGGTCCGGGCGCTGCTCGTCGCCTCCCTCGTGGGCGTCGGCCCCTTCCTCACCTCCGCCCTCGCCCTGGGTGCGGTCCTCTGCGTCGCCCACGGCGCGGCCGGCACCGTCCTCGCCGTCCTCGCCGTCCCGCTCACCGCGGTGACGTGCGTGGCGCTGTCCCGGGCCGTCGCCGCCGCCAACATCCGGCTCCTCACCTCCCGCAAGGGCCGCGACCTGGCGCTGCTGAGCGGCCTCGTCATCGCGGTCGGCATGCAGTTCGTGAACTTCGCCGCCCAGCGGCTCGGCCGGGCCGGCGGTCTCGAGTCGCTCGAACCGGCCGGCGCCGTCGTCGGCTGGCTCCCGCCCGCCGCCGCGATCGGCGCGGTCGACTCCGCGAGCCGGGGCGACTACGCGGTGGCGGCGGTCCGGCTGCTCCTCACGGCCGCCGCCCTCGCGGGGCTCGTGTACTGGTGGCAGCGGAGCCTGGTGCGGCTGATGGTCGAACCGGACGGCTCCACGATCGGCGCGGCCCCGGACGCCGGCGTCCGGGACGAGTCCGCCGGTTCGGGGCTGCTCGCCCGGATCCTGCCGGGCGGCCGGACCGGCACCGTCATGGAGCGCAGTCTGCGGTACATCTGGCGCGACCCGAAGACGAAGGCGGCCTGGGTGACCGCTCTCGCCATCGGCCTGATCGTCCCCCTCGTCAACGCCTTCCAGGGCGCGGGCTCGGTCTACTTCGCGTGCTTCGCCTCCGGCATGCTCGGCATGCTGATGTACAACCAGTTCGGCCAGGACGGCTCGGCGTTCTGGATGGTCGCGCAGACCATCTCGACACCGGCCGACGCCTACGCCGAACTCCGGTCGCGCGCCCTGGCCCTGCTCAGCGTCACACTGCCGTACACGGTGCTCGTGACGGCCGTGACGGCCGCTGTCCTCGGCGACTGGGCGAAGCTCCCCGAGGCCCTCGGCCTCGCGCTCGGCCTGCTCGGCGCGATGACCGGCGCGGGCGCCGTGACCTCGGCGAACTTCCCGTACTCGATCCCCCAGGACAGCGGCTACAAGAACGTCGCACCGGGGCAGGGCGGACTGGCCTGGATGTCCATCCTGGGCGGCATGGTCACGGCCGGTGTGCTGTGCTCCCCGCTCATCGCCGCTCTCGTCTACCTGCACGTCTCGGACCAGCAGTCCCTGCTGTGGCTGCTGCTCCCGGCGGGGGCGCTCTACGGCGCGCTGCTCGTCCTCGCGGGCCTCCGGCTGGCGGCCCCGCGCACGGCGAAGCGGCTGCCGGAGATCCTGGCGGCGGTCAGCAAGGGGTAGCGGGCCGGGCGCACCCGGGGTCTACGGGCGCGCCGCCGTCGCGTGTGCCAGTGCGCGCGCGAGGGTGGCGCGGCCGGCCGGGCCCCAGGTGGGCTTTCCGCCGGGGAGGCCCCGGTCGCCCGCGCGGCCGATGTCGATCAGACCGGCCGCGCGGAGCAGGGCCTAGCCCCGCGCCCGGCGGACGGTGGCCTCGTCGACGGGCGCGCGGCCCCGGCCGTACGCCTCGAAGAGCCGGTCCGCCGCCCCCTCCGGCAGCAGCAGCCACGCCGCCGAGAGGTCCGTCGCCGGGTCGCCCGCGCACAGTTCGCCGAAATCGAGGACGCCGACGAGGGTGCCGTCCGCGACGACGACGTTCGCGGGGTGCAGGTCCCCGTGCAGCCACACCGGCGGGCCCTGCGGCACGGGCGCCGCGAGCGCGTCCTCCCACACCCGCCGTACGGCCTCCGGGTCGGCGTGCTCGGCCAGGAGCGGGAAGCCCGCCTCGAACCCGGCCACGAAGTCCGCGAGCGGCACGCCACGGTCCGGGTTGGCGGGGGCCTCCGCGGGCGCCTCCCGGTGGAGCGCCCGCAGGAAGCCCCCGAGCGCCTCGGCCGCGTGCTCGCCGCGCGTGACCGGCACGACGTCGCTCGGCTCGCCCGGCACCCAGCGGGCGACCGTCCAGGTCCGGGGGAAACGCTCGGACGGTTCCCCGGTCCGTACGGGAGCGGGCACGGGCAGCGGGAGCAGCGGCGCCAGGTCCGGCAGCCAGCGGTGCTCCTTGCGCAGCAGGCCCGGGGCCCGCTCGGTACGGGGCATCCGTACCGCCAACTCCTCGCCCAGCCGCCACATCTGGTTGTCCCAGCCGCCCGGCACCCGCCGCAGCGGCAGCTCCGCCAGGTCCGGGTGCTGGTCGCGGAGCAGCGCCCGTACGAGACCCTCGTCGAATTCCATGCCGTCCCCCATGATGGCTGTCCGTCCGATCACCAAACCGGCTTGGAGCGTAGGCATGGAGGACACCATCCTGGCGGACCTCGCCCGTCTGCGGACGCCCGCGCCCGCACCCGTACCCACCGAAATCCCTTTGCCTCGCTGAATCGGGGCGGACGATCCTCCGGACATGAACCTTCAGAACCCTCACGGCCCTTCGCCCGAGACGGTCATCGAGCTCGACGGCGGGCTCGTGCTCCGCGCGTTCGAGGGCGAGGCGGACCTTCCGGAGTTCTTCCGGGTCGTCGACGAGTCGGTGGAGCACCTGCGCCCGTGGATGCCGTGGGTCGCCGAGCACAGCCGCGAGCGCACCGCCCAGTTCCTGGCCGGCCGGGCGGAGCTGTGGGCGAGCGGCGACTCGTACAGCTACGCGATCGTGCTCGACGGCGCGGTCGTCGGCTCCTGCGGGCTGCACCGGCACGACGACACGCCGGACGGCACGCTCGAAGTGGGCTACTGGCTCCACCCGTCAGCGACCGGCAAGGGCCTCGCGACGCGCGCCGCGCGGGCGCTCGTCGAGCAGGCGTTCCGCCTCCCCGGTGTCACGGGCGTCGAGGTCGTCCACGACGTCGCCAACCACGCCAGCGGCGCCGTCCCCGCCCGCCTCGGCTTCACCGCCCACCTCCGCCGCCCCCACGAGCCCACGGCCCCGGCGGAGACGGGCGAGGACCAGGTCTGGCGGCTGAGCCGCTGAACGGCCTTCCCTAGGATGCGCGGGTGGCGCGATTCGACGAGGTGAAGACGGGGTTCTGGGACGAGGGCCGGCACGAGGTCCGGGCCCCGCTGAGCGACGCGGCCGTCCGGGACGCCGAGCAACGGCTCGGCGTCCGCCTGCCGGCCGCGCTCCTGGAGCTCCTGCGGGTGCGGAACGGCGGCGTGGTGGCCGAGTCGTGGAACGCGTACCCCACGCACGTACGGACCTCGTGGAGCGACGACCACGTCCCGTTCGACGACCTGATGGGCATCGGCGACGTCGACGGTGACCATCTGTCGATCCTCGACTCGGCCTGCCTGATCGAGGAGTGGGGGCTGCCGTCCCCCCTGGTGCTGCTCTCCGGCGAGGGCCACTGGTGGATCGCGCTCGACTACCGGGCGTGCGGGGCGGACGGGGAGCCGTCGGTCGCGTGGTTCGACCCGGACGAGGGCAGCGAGCTGCCTCTGGCCGGGGACTTCCGGTCGTTCGTGGAGGGGCTGAGGGCGGCGGCGTCGTTCGACGACGCAGAGGGCTGATCCGGCCCGGGCAACCTTCCCGGTGCCGGGCGAGTCTGAAGGGGAAACGCCTGCGTGGGAAGGAAGAGCGCCGTGGACGAGATTCTGGTGCGGGCCGTCACGTGGGTCGTGCGCGGCGCGGGGTTGGCCGTCGATCTGGTCCTCCTCGGCGGCGACATCCAGGAGCTCCGCAGGCGCAGGGCCCGCGAGGACGGCCGCTAGACCTGCATGCGTGAGGGCCTCCGCCCCGGGGGGGGTGGAGGCCCTCACGTCGTGTCAGCCGGTCCGGGTGGGGTGGCGGCCCTCACCTCGTGTCAGCCGGTCCGGGTCAGAACGCGCCGTTCAGGCCCCACCAGTTGCCGTCCGCCGGTTCGCCCGCCGACAGTGCGCCGTTGCCGAGGCCCCGGTAGGAGACCCGCCAGCCGGGGTTGCCCGGGTAGCCGTAGATGACGTACGCGCTGTTGGTGATCGTCCCGAGGTCGACGCGGCCGTCGCCGCTGAAGTCGCCGACGGCGATGAACGTGTCCATCACGTTCCAGCCGCCGGAGCCGATCAGTTTGCGGGTGCCCAGCTTGCCGGTCGAGGTGCCCGGGTACAGCCACAGCTTCCCGGTGGAGGCCTCGCGGGCCATCAGGTCGACACGGCCGTCGCCGTTCGTGTCGCCCGGTCCTGCCAGGGCGTTCATGCCGTTCCAGCCGCCCGTGCCGATCAGCTTGCGCGCGCCCAGGGTGCCCGCCGAGGTGCCCGGGTACAGCCACAGCTTGCCCGTGGACTTCTCGACGGCCAGCAGGTCGGCGCGGCCGTCCCGCGAGAGGTCGCCGACGGCCGTGATCCGGGTCATGCCGTTCCAGCCGCCGGTGCCGATCAGCTTGCGGGCGCCGAGGGCGCCCGTGCCCGTACCGGGGTACAACCACAGCTTGCCCGTGGACTTCTCGCGGGCGATGACGTCCTCGCGGCCGTCGCGGCTGAAGTCACCGTGGCGGACGAGGGCGTTCATGCCGTTCCAGCCGCCTGTGCCGATCATCCGGCCGGAGCCGTCGCCCGGCAGGAACCACAGCCGGCCCGCGAGGTCGCGGACGATGACGTCGGCCTTGCGGTCGGCGTTCATGTCGCCGAACCCGGCCGCCCTCGGGGACGTCTCCGCGTACCACCACGGGTAGGCGTTGCCCGAGCACTCACGTTCCGTGCTGACGAGCTTGAGCGAGCTGGTGCTCGGGCTCGGGTCGCCGTCGTAGCCGTTGCCGTCCATCGGGTCCAGGGACCAGTAGGTGCCGAGGGCGTAGTTCTCCTTGTCGTAGAGGCAGACGATCTTCGAGGTCCGGTTGACCTGCGACTTGAACGTGTTGTTCCACGCCCCCAGAGTCGGCTGCGACTTGTTCGTCTTGAACATCGTGCCCGTGGCGTTGTCCGACTTCCAGGCGCAGAAGTAACCTCTCGGGCAGTCGCTGCTCGCCGCTTGCGCGGGAGCGGCCGTCGCCGCGCCGAGGGTCCCCAAGGCCGCCAGGCCCAGCAGTGACGCCAGGCCGCGTCTCATCACCGTACGCAAAACTCTCCCTCCCCAAGGCCGTGCGCGAGGGGCGGTGTCCGCCCCCCGCGCACGGGTTTCAGTTCGCGTCGGGCATCAGAACGCGCCGTTCAGCCCCATCCAGTTCGCGTCCTCGGGAGCGCCCGTGTTCAACGCGCCCGTGCCCTTGCCGGAGTAGAGGACCAGACAGCCCACTCCCCGGCATCCCTCGCCAACGTAGTTGCTGTTGGTCACGGTCGCGAGGTCGTTTCGGCCGTCGCCGCCGAAGTCGCCGACGGCGAGGAACGTGGCCATGACGTTCCAGCCGCCCGAGCCGATCAGTACGCGCGAGCCGACGCCCCCGGTAGCGGTGCCCGGGTAGAACCAGAGCTTGCCGGTGGAGCCCTCACGGGCGATCAGGTCGGGCCGGCCGTCGCCGTTCATGTCCCCGGCGCCGACCAGCGCGTTCATGGCGTTCCAGCCGCCCGAGCCGATGAGCTTGCGGGTGCCGATGCCGGTGCTGGTGCCCGGGTACAGCCACAGCTTGCCCGTGGACTTCTCCACGGCGAGGAGGTCCGAGCGGCTGTCGCCGGTCAGGTTGCCGAAGGCGGTGATCTGGTTCATGCCGTTCCAGCCGCCGGTGCCGATCAGCTTCCGCGTGCCGACGGCGCCGGTGCCCGTGCCCGGATACAGCCACAGCTTGCCCGTGGAGGCCTCGCGGGCGACGACGTCCTCGCGGCCGTCGCCGGTGAAGTCGCCGTGCCGGGTCAGGGCGTTCATGGCGTTCCAGCCGCCCGAGCCGATCAGGCGTCCGGTGTCGTCACCGGGCAGGTACCAGAGGCGGCCGGCCTTGTCGCGGACGATGACGTCCGACTTCCTGTCGGCGTTCATGTCGCCGAAGCCCGCCGCCTTGGGCGCGGTGTACGCGCTCCACTCGGGATACGGGGGCAGGACGCACTCGCGCTCGGTCGGGACGAACTTCAGCGAGCTGACCGAGTTGCTGCCGGGGCCGCCCCACTCGGTGCCCGACGGGCTCGGGGCCCAGATGGAGGTGCCTCCGTTGACGTCGTAGTTCGGGGCGTCGTACAGGCAGGCGAACTTGTTGGTGCGGTTGACGACCGAGCGGAAGGTGTTGTCCCAGCCGCCGAGCGTCGCCGCGTTCACGTTCGTCTTGTACATCGTGCCGGTGCCGTTGTCGGTCTTCCAGGCACAGAAGTAGCCGGACGGGCAGTCGCTGATCGCGGCCTGCGCCGGCGCCGCGCCCGCGCCGAACAGGCCGAGCGAGGTGAGCCCCAGCGTCGTGGCCACCGTGGCCACGCGCCGCAGCATGGAATTGCGCATCGAGTTCCCTCCAACCGGCGCGGAGGCGTGCTGCTCGACGCGCCGTGACAGGGACCGTACCGCGCCCGTTCTCCCGCCTCGCCGCAGGGGCCCCGATTCCGGAATACCGGCTTCCCGGGGCCTCCGCGGCCTTGCGGTCAGGGGGTGAGCACCCCGTTCAGAAAGGGCTCCACGGCCTCGCTCCAGGCCTCCGGGTGGGTGTAGTGGAGGAGGTGACCGGCGTCGGGGATCTCCGCGTACGCCCCGTGGGGCAGGACCCGGACCATCTCCTGGGCCTCCGCGCGGCCCAGCTCGCCGTCGAGGCCGCGGACGACGAGGGTGGGGCAGCGGACCTGGGCGAGGGAGTCCCAGTGGGCGTCGTGGACCCAGGTCTCGCGGGAGGTCAGCATCTGCTCGGGGTCGAAGACCGGGCGCCAGCCGTCGGGGTGCTCGGCCATCACCTCGGCGAAGAACGCGCCCCGCGCCGGGTTCGGGGTCTCCACCCAGGGGTCCTCCTCGCCGAACCAGCGGTGGACGGCCTCCAGGGACGGGAAGGGCGCGGGCCAGCCGCGGAACCAGTCCTGCCAGGCGCGCTGCGAGGCCGCGCCGAGGGCCGAGGCGCGCATGTCGCAGATGACGAGGGCGCGGACGAGGTCGGGGCGCTCGGCGGCCAGCTGCCAGGCGGTCAGGGCGCCCATGGAGTGGCCGACGAGGGTGACGGGGCCGAGGCCGAGCTGCTCGATGACGGCGGCGGCGTCCGCCACGTACGCCTCACGCGTGAACGGACCGCCGGCGGGCTTCTCGCTCGCGCCGTGCCCGCGCTGGTCGAGGGCGACGATCCGATGCCCACCGCCGAGCCGACGGACGGCGGGCGTCCAGTGCCCGGCGTGCCCCATCAGCCCGTGGAGCAGTAACACGCCGGGGGCGGGGTCGTGCGAGGGCCGTGACTGCGGGGGCGGGGCGGGGTGGGCCTGCGGAGCGGAGGGGTTGGCTTGGGCGTAGGGGCCGTGGGTGGCAGCTGGGGTTTGCGGGGTGTGCGGGCCTTGTGGGGTGTACGGGGCGGCCGGGGCCTGGGGAGCGTACGGGTCGTGCGATTCGTGCGGGGCGTACGGGCTGTGCGGGGCGGCGGGGCCGTGTGGGGCGTACGGGTCGTACGGGTCGTGCGGGGAGGCCGGGGCGTACGTGTCGTGCTCGGCCTGCGGGGGCCGTGCGGGGCGGGGGACGGGCCGTCCGGTGGGGTGCGCGTCCGGGCCGGGCCGTCCGCCGGGGTACGCGACGGCGTCCGGGCCGGGCCGTCCGCCGGGGCGCGCGACGGCGTCGGGGCCGGGCTGCCGGGCGATGCCGTGGCTCTCGGGCCCGTCCGTACGGCTCCGGGCCCCGCGGCCGGGGGCCGGGAGGTCCGGGGTCTGCCGGCCCGCGGCCGGGTGGCCCGGGCCGGGGTGACCGCCGGCGGTCTGGCCCGGGCCGGGGTGACCCGCGTCCGCGTGGCCCGGGCCCGGGTGCCCCGCGGACGTGTAGTCCGTGGCCGTGTGCTCCCAGGCCGCCAGCCGGACGCCGTCGGCCCCGGTGACGTCGAGTCGTCGCGCCATGGATCCGGCACCCCCTCTTTTCCGTCGAACCTCGCCAGACTATCGAACTCGCATTCGAAAATGCGCTCCTGCCACGCAACACCCCTCGTTCGAGTGACAGGGCTCAAGGATTGACGCGCGCTGCCGAGGGGAGATCTTGAGCGGGAGGCGGACCGCTCGGGGAAAAACGGTCCGAGGGGAATGACCTTGAGAGCTCGGGGCTCCAGGTCAGCACAGGGGAGGACAGGCCCCGGCGCCGGAAGGCGCCGGGGCCCTCTGTCGCCCGCGGTCCGCGATCCTCCGCCGTGCTTCGCCCTCATGGCCCCACCCCCGCGCCCGCTCACCGCCCCGCTCCCACCAGCGTGGCACGACGAGGGCGCGGGCGTGGCGATTCCGGCGTAAAACGGGGCGCACGACGGTTCGTTGGCCCCCCGAGGCCGACCCGATACGGGTTCGTGACCCCGATCCGTACAACCAGGAGGGCGGGCCCGGCGGCCCACCCGCGAAACGGGACAGGGGCGCCCCGCCGGTCCTGTGAACGACCGGCGGGGCGCCCCCCGTCACGTACGACCGCGCGAGCTCAGCGCTTCGCGACGAACACGTGCGCCGCGATGTCCGCGTCCAGCTCCGCCGCCTCGCCGCTGCTGCCCACCAGGACACCGCCCGGCGACTCCGACACCGACACCACCGAGCCGGGCTGCACGCCCGCCCTCCGCAGCGTGTACATCAGCTGGGCGTCCGTCTGGATCGGCTCGCCGATCCGGCGCACGATCACCGTCTTGCCGCCGCTCGCGTCCAGGTCGGCGAGGGACACCATCGAGTCGTCGAGGAAGGCCTCGGCCTCCGCCTTCTCGCCCAGCTCCTCCAGGCCCGGGATCGGGTTCCCGTACGGCGACTCCGTCGGGTGACGCAGCAGCTCCAGGACCCGGCGCTCCACGGCCTCGCTCATCACGTGCTCCCAGCGGCACGCCTCGGCGTGGACCTGCTCCCACTCCAGGCCGATCACGTCCACGAGCAGACACTCGGCCAGGCGGTGCTTGCGCATCACCCGGGTGGCGAGTCGGCGTCCCTCCTCCGTGAGCTCCAGGTGGCGGTCGCTCGCCACGGCCACCAGGCCGTCGCGCTCCATCCGGGCCACGGTCTGGCTCACCGTCGGGCCGCTCTGGTCGAGCCGCTCGGCGATGCGGGCACGCATGGGGACCACACCCTCCTCCTCGAGCTCGAGGATGGTGCGGAGATACATCTCCGTTGTGTCGATCAGTCCGGACATACGTGCCCCTCGATGAGTCGTGCGCTGGCCCTGCCCCAATTCTTGCGCATCGGACCGACAACCGGGCCTCGCCGGGGTGAGGCGGTATTGACAGAGCAATGGTCCAGACCGCACCGTGATCGGCGACCACGAGGACGAGAAGGAGCCGCCGCCATGGGCGAGAGCAAGCTGGCCGGACAGTTCTTCGACGCCGCGATCGGCCTGCTCAAGGAGGTCCGCGACGGGGACTCCGCCGAGATCGCCGCCGCCGGAGCCGCGATCGCCGAGGCCGTCGCGAACGGCAACCGGCTCTTCGCCTTCGGCGCCGGGCACTCCTCGCTCGCCGCCCAGGACGTCGTCTACCGGGCCGGCGGCCTCGCCCTGATGAACCTGCTCGCCGTCCCCGGCGTCGTCGGCGTCGACGTCATGCCGGCCACCCTCGGCTCCGCCCTGGAGCGCG
Source organism: Streptomyces sp. NPDC002825 (assembly GCF_040295385.1). NCBI lineage: Bacteria > Bacillati > Actinomycetota > Actinomycetes > Kitasatosporales > Streptomycetaceae > Streptomyces > Streptomyces sp. NPDC002825. The sequence goes on along the minus strand of NZ_JBEOVH010000012.1, from coordinate 80,265 downwards.
TCGACGGCCTCGCCGGAGCGGTCCTCGACTCCTCCCCCGCCAAGGCCGGCGACGTCCTGATCATCATCTCCCTCTCCGGGCGCAACGCCCTGCCCGTGGAGATGGCCATGAACGCCCGCGCCCTCGGCCTCACCGTCATCGGCGTCACCTCGGTGGCGTACGCCACGGAGACGAAGTCACGGCACGTCTCGGGGACGTACCTCAAGGACCACTGCGACATCGTCCTCGACTCGAGGATCGCCGTCGGGGACGCGGAACTCACCCACGAGGGCATCGAGGCGCCCTTCGCCCCCGCCTCCACCGTCGTCACCAGCGCCCTCATGCAGGCCACGATGGCCGCCGCCGCCGAGGAACTCGTCCACCGCGGCATCGAGCCGCCGCTGCTGCGCTCCGGCAACGTCGACGGTGGGCACGAGTGGAACGGACGCGTGATGAGCGAATACGGGGACCGGATCTTCTACCGGCACTGAGGCCGCCCGCACGGGCCGGACCGTCGCGTGCGGGTCCTTGCGGCCCAGGCAGTCGTACGGCCCGGCCCAGGCCGTCGTCATACGGCCCGGGCCGACGCCTGCCTCCCGTTCCGGCTAGACCGTCGCGTGCGGGGTGCGCGCCCCCCGCGGGTTCCGGCGGCTCGACGCGATCAGGGCGACGCCCGTGAGCTCCAGGAAGTTCCCCACGAAGGGGAGCCACGGGTCGCGCGAGGCGACGTCGGCCGGGAGCGTGAAGTAGAGGACCACCGCCGCCAGCAGGCCCAGACCCACCAGCGCGGCACCGAGGCCGTAGACCCGGGGCTGCCGGACGCTGCGGCGCGCCGGAGCGATCATCCATCCCGTACGGAACGCGACCACGCCCATCGCGATCGCCACCACGCCGAACGGCACGGTCGCTCCCATGAACCACGCCATCATGACGGCCCCCCTTGTTCTCCCGGATGTGAGCCCATCGTCATCCCGCTCACCGAGGGCCGTCCATGCCGGATCCCGGCAGGATCCGGCACCCCTTCCCTGCCCGCTAGCGGCGGTCCATGACCTGCGTGACGCGGGTGAAGCCGTCCGCGCCGTGGCCCCGGTCCACCGCCCGGCGCGCCAGCGCCTCCGCCGCGCGCATGACGCTCGCGTCGATGCCGTGCGCCTCGGCCGCGTGCACGACGTGGACCAGCGTCGACAGGGCCGAGGTCAGCCGGCTGCCCTCGCCCGAGTACGAACCGCCGTCCACGTCCTCGGCCCACTCCTGGAACAGCGGCGGCAGGATCGCCCCGATGCCCTGCGCGAACGGCGCCAGCTCCCGCGCCGTGATCCCTTCCGCCCGGGCCAGCGCGAGCGCGTGCAGGTACCCCGTCATCGACGTCCAGAAGATGTCGAGCAGCGCTACGTCGTACGCGGCGGCCCGGCCGATGTCCTCGCCGAGGTGCGTGTGGGTGCCGCCCAGGGCGTCCAGGACCTGCCGGTGCTCCCCGTACAGCGCCAGCGGGCCGCTGTGCAGGAACACCCCGGCCGGCGTCCCGATCGTCGGCGTCGGCGTCATGATCGCGCCGTCCAGGTAGCCGATGCCGTGCTCGGCCGCCCAGCGGCCGGTGTCGCGGGCGCGGTCCGGGACGTCGGCGCTCAGGTTGACCACGGTCCGGCCCTTGAGCGCGTCCGTGACGGCCGGGTCCCTGAGCACGGCATCCGTGGCGTCGTAGTCGACCAGGCAGATCACCGTGAGCGGGCTCGCGGCGACCGCATCCCCGGCGCTCGGGGCCAGGACCGCTCCCCGCTGGACGAGGTCGCCCTCCCGGCCGGGGGTGCGGTTCCACACGGTGGTCCGGACGCCGGCGGCCAGGAACGCGCCGGCCAGCGCACGCCCCATGGGCCCGAGGCCGAGGACGGTGACGCGGGAAGAAGACATGACGGAACTCCCTTGCACATACGTGGGTTGGAAAGAGATGACCGACGACGGAGAGGGACGCGCATGACACGCCTCCGGGCCCAGGACACGAACCTCTGCGGTGTGTCCGCCGCGATCGCCGTGATCGACGGCAAGTGGAAGACGTGGCTGCTGTGGCTGCTGGAGTCGGGCCCGCACCGGCCCGGCGAACTGCGCCGCAAGATCCCCGGGATCAGCGAGAAGATGCTGACGCAGGCGCTGCGGGAGATGGAGACGGACGGACTCGTGCACCGCGAGGTGCACGACGTGGTGCCACCGAAGACCGTCTACTCGCTGACGGATTCCGGGCGCGAACTCTCCGAACTGCTCGGCCCGTTGTCGGACTGGGGCCATCGCCGGCTCGACCGGCTGACGGCGGCACGAACCGCCTCCTGAGGCCCTGTCACTCCCTCTCCGTCCGGGCCGCGAACAGGTTCTCCCGGGCCCGGGAAAGGCGACAAGTACCCACTAAAAAGTGGGTGTCACGCGGGCACGTCGCCGAGGTCCGTCACCATCGCCACCCGGGACGCCACCGCCTCCGCGTACACGACGTCCTCCCGCTCGAAGGGCGCCCGGCAGGCGGCCCGCAGGAACGTCAGGACGCCGAGGGTCCGGCCCCGGGAACGCAGGACCACGCACAGGGCGTGGGCCGCGTCCCCCGGCCACTGGTGGGCCTCGGCCCACACCTCGGCGGTACGGCCCGCGCTCGCCCGCACCGTGCCCACCCGGTCCCAGGCCTGGAGCGCCGGGTGCCGCGGGCCGTACCGCAGCGGGATGCCGCCGCCGACGACCGGCGAGGACGGGCCGGGGACGCCACCCGCCGGGGTGGCCAGGGTCCGGGTCAGGCGCCGCTCCCCCACCGGGCGGTCCACCAGGGCGTGGTCGGCGAACCCGGCCAGGGCGAAGTCGAGCAGGACCGTCGCCGCCTCCGCCGGGTCCTCGCACTCCGCGGCCGCCGCGCCCGCCCGGTGCAGCTGGCTCCACCGGAACCGCAGCCGGTCCGCCTCGCGCGCCGCGAGCCGCTCCTCCGTGACGTCCTGGAACAGCCAGGCGACGCCCAGCGGCACGGGCTCCTCCGCCATCGGCGACGCGAGCCGCAGGAAGCCGCTGCGCCAGCACCGGCGCCGCTCCCCCGAGGAGGTCCTGAGCGTCACCCACACCTCGGCGGGCGCGGGCGGGGTGCCCTCGGCGAGGACGTGCTGGAGGGCACCCTCCAGCTCCTCCGCCCCGTGCACGACCACGTCTCCGAGGGGCCGCCCGAGCAGGGCCGTACGGCCGGTGCCGAAGGCGCGGGCGGCGTGCCCGTTGATGACGGCGGGCCGCAGGTCGGCGTCGACGAGCACGACGCCCCAGGAGGCGTCCTCGAACAGCGCCTCGCTCAGGGCGACCGACCGCTCCAGGTCGAGCTGGACGTGGACCTCGCTGAACGCGCAGTACACCCCGGCGGGGCTGCCGTCCGCACCGCGCACCCCGGCGGCCTGGCTCCGCACGAGGACCCGCCCGCCGTCCTTCCTGAGCAGCACGAACTCATGGACCTGCCGCCCGGGCCCCTTCATGGCCCCCATCAGCCGGCCCAGGGTCTCCTCGGCGTCCGCGCTGCGCGCCGCCCACCCCTCGAACCCGCGCCGCCCGACCGCCTCCCCGGCGGACCAGCCGAGAATCCGCTCGGCCTCCCGGTTCCAGTGCGTGACCGTCCCGTCGGCGTCGAACGCGCAGAGCGCGGCGTCCATCCCGTCGAGCAACGCGGCCAGCAGATCGGCCCCCGCCCCCGGGACGGAGACGTCATCGCTCGTGGCCCCCGTGAATGCACCCATCCAGGCACCCCCCATGCTGCGACCATTCAACTGGAACGTGACGTGGCGCACACCCCCGTTCCGCGAACTTTCAGTACTTCGAATAAATGGGTTGAGGTGCGCGCGGAGGCTTCCTAGGGTGTGGATACACGCGAAAGGAGGTGATCCGAAAAAATGGTTTCTTTTCGGACTCGTGAGGTGACTGCGGGCTAAGGCCTGCCAGTCGCACTCTGTGCACCTCGGCAGGCCTTCTGCCGAACACCAACGCAGTCACCCGACCCGTGAGTCGCCGGCAGTCCGGCCGGCAGGCATCCGTCCGAACCTAGGCGGACGGTGCCAAGACTCACGGGTCGTCTGCGTTTCCCGGGCCATTCAGGGGCCGGAGCCGCCCGAAGTCAGGCCCGCCCAGGGCCAGGGGTCGGCCAGGGCCCCAGGGCCGTCACGGCGCCAGGCGTTCCACCGTCCACGTTCCGTCGGGCTCCTGGACGTAGCGGAGGCGGTCGTGGAGGCGGTTTTCGTGGCCCTGCCAGAATTCGACCGTCTCGGGGACGACGCGGATGCCGCCCCAGGACGGGGGGACCGGGACCTGTTCGTGTTCCGGGTAGCGGGCGGACAGTTCGTCGTAGCGGGCCAGGAGGTCCGCCCGGGAGGCGATGACCTGGGACTGCGGGCTCGCCCAGGCGCCCAGCTGCGAGCCGTGCGGGCGGGTGCGGAAGTACGCCACCGTCTCGTCGCGGCCGACGTGCACCGCGCGGCCCGTGACGATGACCTGCCGGGCCAGCGGGTGCCAGGGGAAGAGCAGCGAGGCGTACGGGTTCGCCGCGAGCTCCCTGCCCTTGCGGGACTCGTAGTTGGTGAAGAACACGAAGCCGGCCTCGTCGTAGTGCTTCAGGAGCACCGTGCGGGACGACGGGCGGCCCTCGGGCGTCGCCGTCGACACGATCATCGCGTTCGGCTCGTGGATCGCCGGATTCGCCGCGGTCTCCTTGAACCAGCGGGCGAACTGGCCGATCGGTTCGGGTGCGAGGTCGGCCGCGGACAGCTCCGTGGTGCGGTACTGCTCGCGCATGTCGGCGGGATCCAGGGCGTCGGTCACAGGGTCATCCTGCCGCAGCGGCCCAGTCTGCCCGGCACCGGCGGGCACTAATCCTCTCGGCCCGAATCGGCGCAGTGTGCCGGATGTCACGCTTCCCCGCATCATCGGAACCGTACAGACTCTTCCGCTGGATGACTGTTGATTCCCCACGATCGCCTGACACGGTTGATCGATCATCGATAGAGGAGCCGCCTGATGTCCGACTTCGTACCCGGCCTCGAGGGAGTCGTCGCGTTCGAGACGGAGATCGCCGAACCCGACAAGGAGGGCGGCGCCCTCCGCTACCGCGGGGTCGACATCGAGGACCTCGTCGGTCACGTCTCCTTCGGGAACGTCTGGGGCCTCCTCGTCGACGGCGCCTTCAACCCCGGCCTGCCGCCCGCCGAGCCCTTCCCCATCCCCGTGCACTCCGGTGACATCCGCGTCGACGTGCAGTCCGCGCTCGCGATGCTCGCCCCCGTGTGGGGCCTCAAACCGCTTCTCGACATCTCCGCCGAGCAGGCCCGCGACGACCTCGCCCGCGCGGCCGTCATGGCCCTCTCGTACGTCGCGCAGTCCGCGCGCGGCCAGGGCCTCCCGATGGTCCCGCAGAGCGAGATCGACAAGGCCGAGTCCGTCGTCGAGCGCTTCATGGTCCGCTGGCGCGGCGAGCCGGACCCGAAGCACGTCAAGGCCGTCGACGCCTACTGGACCTCCGCCGCCGAGCACGGCATGAACGCCTCCACGTTCACCGCGCGCGTCATCGCGTCCACCGGCGCGGACGTGGCCGCCTCCCTCTCCGGTGCCGTCGGCGCCATGTCCGGGCCCCTCCACGGCGGCGCCCCCTCCCGCGTCCTCGGCATGATCGAGGAGATCGAGCGGACCGGTGACGCCACCGCGTACGTGAAGCAGGCCCTCGACAAGGGCGAGCGCCTCATGGGCTTCGGCCACCGCGTCTACCGCGCCGAGGACCCCCGCGCGCGCGTGCTGCGCCGTACGGCCAAGGAGCTGGCCGCGCCGCGCTTCGAGGTCGCCGAGGCCCTGGAGAAGGCCGCCCTGGAGGAGCTGCACAACCGGCGCCCCGACCGTGTCCTCGCGACCAACGTCGAGTTCTGGGCGGCGATCGTCCTGGACTTCGCCGAGGTCCCGGCGCACATGTTCACGTCGATGTTCACGTGCGCGCGTACGGCCGGCTGGTCCGCCCACATCCTGGAGCAGAAGCGCACCGGCCGCCTCGTGCGTCCCTCGGCCCGCTACACGGGCCCCGGGCAGCGCGACCCGCGCGAGATCGAGGGTTACGCGGACATCGCCGGCCGGTGATCCCCGCGAGGAGCCGGACGGTGCCCTCGTAGGGAGTCGGCCGGTGACCTCGCGAAGAGCCGGCCGGTGATCCCCGATTCCGGTACGGGTCCGATGGGGCTCGGCGGGCCCGCACAGCCTCGCCGAGCCCGACCGCGGCCCGCACGGCCTCGTCGAGCCCGACCGGCCTCGCCCGGTGCTCCGTGCCCCCGGTCCCTGCCGCCCCGCTAGACCAGCTGCGCCTGCTGCTCCTGTGCGAGCAGCAGGTCCGCGTGGTGGCGGGCCGTCGTCAGGGGGTGGGCGCGGAGCTTGCCCTTCAATTCGTTGCGGCCGTACTCGGCGAACAGCGGGTTCGCCGGGTCGGCCGTGACGCCGGGTGCCCGGTCCGCGAAGGGGAACTCCAGCGGCCGGATCCGGGCGTCGAGCCGCGGGTTGTAGAAGAACGGCACGGAGAACCGTTCCGTCGCCCCGGGCGGCGACACCACGCGGTGGTTGGTCGCCACCAGGTAGCCGTTCGTGGCGACCTCGAGGAGCTCGCCCAGGTTGACGACGAACGCGCCCGGCAGCGGCGGCACGTCGTGGAACCTGCCGTCCTCGCGCTGCACCTGGAGCCCGCCCACGTGGTCCTGGAGCAGCAGGGTGAGGAAGCCGTAGTCCTTGTGCGCGCCGACGCCCTGGTCGTCGCCCTCGCCGCTGCTGCCCGGGTAGCGCACCAGCTTGAGGTGCGGGTGGGCGCGCGGGCCGAAGATGTCGTCGTAGAAGTCCTTGGGCGCGCCGATGGAGGCGAGCAGCTCGTGGAGGAGCCGCTCGGCGACGCCGCTGAGGCGGTCGATCCAGTGCAGGGCGGCCGTGCGGAGCTCGGGGAGGGCGGCGGGCCACTGGTTGGGGCCTTCGAGCCACCAGTACGGGGCTTCCCAGGGTCCGGGGTCGCGGGCGGGCCGCTCGGCGCCGATGTCGAGCTGGTCGCGCCAGTCGCGGGCGCCGCCGGTGCGCTCGTCGCCGATGCGCGTGTAGCCGCGGAAGTGCGGCGAGTTGATGTTGTCGAGGGCGAGTCGGTCGGCCTCGGGCAGGGCGAAGAAGGCGTGCATGGCCGAGGTCAGGGCCTGGGTCTCGGCCTCGGTGATGCCGTGCCCGATGAGCTGGAAGAAGCCCACGTCGTGGGCGGCCGAGTGGAGCTGCGCGTGGAGCAGCTTCCGGGCCTGGGGATCTCGGTCTGCGGCCGAGAGGTCGACGATGGGGAGCTGCGAGGAGTACGAGCTGTTCGTCATGTGTGCATCCGCGGGGTATACGGGTGCCCGGGGCGGCCGCGAAGGGTGGGGCGGGGGCCACGGGTGCCGGTCGGCTGGGGCTCGGACGAGGGACCGCAGGGGTGTGGAGTGGTACCCCGGAAGGTCAGGCGGAGCGGCGACAGCCCATGCTCGTGACGCGGACGTAGTCCACGTGGCGACGGCGTACGAGCAGAGGCATGCGGTCAGCGTACTGCGGTGGGGGCGGAGCGACTGTGGTCCCCGTCACGTCCTGCCCCGGGATGGCTCAAAGCCTGTTCAAAGTGGCGGGCTTGCGCGAAGATCGCCGCCATTGCGTGTTGAGTACACGCCAAGCTTCCCGTCGTCGCATCCCATCGCAGGAGGATGTCCATGACCCGCCGCACCTCTCGTGGCCTGGCCGCCGCGGCCGCCGTCACCGTGGCCGCCGCCACCGCGGCGCTGCTCCCCTCCGTGGGAGCCTCCGCCGCCACGGCCGCGCCGCAGGCCCGCGTCTTCATGGTGAACCCGGTCCAGTCCTCGGGCGACCAGTCCCTCACCGACCACAAGGACGCGGTGACCGACGTCCCCGCCTCCGAGTACACCCTCGCCACGCTGCGGAACCTGGACGCCAGCGGCGCCCTGTCCGGCAAGTGGGTCGCCGTCCGCTCCGAGACGGGCAACCCCGCGAAGGCCGCCGACGCCGCCGGGTACGACCGCTCGGACGACGAGTTCGAGCAGGTCATGGCGTACTTCTGGGTCAACGAGGCGCAGGAGTACCTCCAGGGCCTCGGCTTCGGCTCCGAGCTGCGCGGGGCGAACGACCGGGTGCAGCCGGTCCGCCTCAACCAGTGGGGCGCCGACAACTCCTTCTTCACCGACAAGAAGGCCGAGATCCGCTTCGGCAAGGGCGGTGTGGACGACGCGGAGGACGCCGAGGTGATCGTCCACGAGTACGGTCACGCCGTGCACAACGCCCAGGTCCCCGGCTTCGGCACCTCTCCGGAGGCCGGCGCGATCGGTGAGGCCTTCGGCGACTACCTGGCCGTCGAGGTCGGCTCGAACGCCGTCACCAAGTACAACTGGCCGATGAAGGCCGACCTGGCCTGCGTCGCCGACTGGGACTCCACCGGCTACAGCGCCGCCCCGCACTGCCTGCGCCGCATCGACGGCACCAAGACCTACGCGGACTGGGCGGGCGAGGTCCACGCGGACGGCGAGATCTGGTCCCGTGCGCTCTTCGACATCCGGAACAAGCTCGGCGCGCGCACGGCCGACCGGATCATCGTGAACGCGCAGTTCGGCTTCGCCGCCGACACCAGCTTCAAGGACGCGGCGCTGACGACGGTCGCGACCGCGCAGAAGATGTACGGGACGCAGGCCGCGGCCGCGGTCCGCGACGCCTTCCGCGCCCGCGCGATCCCGGGCGTCTAGTCGCTCAGCGCCTCGCTCACGAGCCGCGCCCACTGGGACACGACACGTTCCCGGCGGGCGCGGTCGTCCGTGAGGAGGGTGGCGAGGCCCAGGCCGCGGGCCATGTCCAGGAGGCCCTGGACGGTCTCGCGGACGCCGGGCCGTGACTCGTCGGCGCCCAGGACCTCGACGGCGATGCGGTGGGACTCGCGTCCGACGCGGGCCTCCAGCTCGGTGACCCGTTCGCGGAGCTGCTCCTCGCCGGAGGCGGCGACCCAGAGGTGGAGCGCGGCCCGGAAGAGGGGCCCGGTGTAGAGGCCGACGAGGGCGGCGACGGCTCGTTCGCGGTCGTCCGTACGGACCGCCCGCAGGGCCTGTGAGCGTTCCTCGGCGACGTACTCGACGGCGGCCGTGAACAGGTCCTCGCGGGTCGGGAAGTGGTGCTGGGCGGCGCCCCGGGAGACGCCGGCGCGTTCGGCGACGACGGCGACCGTGGAGCCGGCCCAGCCGTGCTCGGCGAGGCAGGCCACGGCGGCTTCGAGGAGCCGCTGCCGGGTGGCACGGCTGCGGTCCTGCTTGGGGTTCCGTTCGGGCTTGGTGCTCCGTTCGGGGTTCCGTCCGGGCTCGGAGGTCCCGTCCGGCTTCGGCTGGTTCTGTGCGGTCAGAGCCGCCATGCGGGGTCCCGTCGTTCGAGGAAGGCCGTCATCCCCTCGCGCGCCTCGGCGGAGGCGAAGAGCGTGGCCGACCTCTGCACCAGGTCCTCCGCGTCGCGTTCGAAGGTCTCCAGGACTCTAGCGGTGACCAGTCGTTTCGCCTCCCGCAGGCCCTGCGGGGACCCGGCGCGGAGGGCGTCGAGGACGGTGGGGAGCTCCTCGTCCCCGGCGGTCACGAGACCCATCGCGACGGCCTCACGGACGCCGAACCTCTCGCCCGTCAGGTAGTGCCGGGCGGCCGCGCGCGGGTCCAGCCTGGGGAGCAGGGTGAGGGAGATGACGGCGGGCGCGACCCCGATCCGTACCTCCGTGAGCGCGAAGTCCGCCCCCTCCCCCGCCACCACGATGTCCGCCGCGCCGAGCAGGCCGAGGCCGCCGGCGCGGGTGTGGCTGCCGGGGGTGACGTGGGCGACGACGGGTTTCGGCAGCTCGACGATCTGCCGGAGCAGGTCGACGAAGGCGTACGGGCTGGGCGGGGCCTTGAGGTCGGCGCCCGCGCTGAAGGTGGAGCCGGTGTGGGTGAGGACGACCGCCCGTACGGCCGGGTCCTTGCCGCAGGCGGTGAGCGCGTCGGCGAGCTCGGTGACGAGCGGGGCGGAGAGCGCGTTGCGGGTGTCCGGGGAGTTCAGGGCGAGGGTGGTGATGCCCCGCTCCTCGGTGGTGTCGACCAGGGTCATGCGCGGTCCCTCAGTTCCCTTCGGAGGATTTTCCCGGACGCTGCCCGGGGCACGGCGTCGATGAACTCCACGGCGCGGACCTTCTTGTACGGGGAGACCCGGGCCGCGACGTGGGCGATGACGTCCTCTGCGGTGAGGCCGGGCGCGGACGGCTGGCGGACGACGTAGGCCTTGGGGATCTCGGTGCCGTCCGCGTCGGTGACGCCGATGACGGCGGCGTCGGCGACGCCCTCGTGGGTGAGGAGGTGCGCTTCGAGTTCGGCGGGGGCGACCTGGAAGCCCTTGTACTTGATGAGTTCCTTCACGCGGTCGACGACGAAGAGCCAGCCGTCCTCGTCGACGCGGCCGATGTCGCCGGTGTGCACCCAGCCTTCGGCGTCGATCATGGCGGCGGTGGCGTCGGGCCGCCCGAGGTAGCCCTTCATGACCTGGGGGCCGCGGATGGCGATCTCGCCCTCCTCCCCCGGGGCGGCGTCCTCGGCGGGGTCGTCGAGGGACAGGATCCGCATCTCGGTGGAGGGCAGGAGGCGGCCGACGGTGCCGGGCGGGGGCGCCGGGGCGTCGAGCGGGGTGACGTGGGTGCCCGGGGACAGCTCGGTCATGCCGTACGCCTGCCGGACGGGCGGGAGTCCGAGCCTCGCCGAGCAGGCCTCGGCGAGGGCGGCGTCGAGGGGGGCGGCCGCGCTGACGATGTACTCGAGGGAGGACAGGTCGTAGTCGGCGACGGCCGGGTGCTTGGCGAGGGCGAGGACGATCGGCGGGGCCACGTACAGGCCGTTGATGCGGTGCTTCTGGATGGCGCCGAGGAAGGTGTCGAGCTCGAAACGGGGCAGGACGACGACGGTGGCGCCGGAGCGGAGGGGGGCGTTCATGAGGGCGGTGAGCCCGTAAATGTGAAAAAAGGGAAGAACCGCGAGAATCCGGTCGCCCGGACCCATGGGGATGACGGGCTCCAGCTGCGCCAGGTTGGTGGCGATGGAGGCGTGGGTGAGCATGACGCCCTTGGGGACGCCGGTGGTGCCGGAGGAGTACGGGAGGGCGGCGACGTCCCGCTCGGGGTCGACGTCGACGTCGGGGACGGGCGCGGTGGAGCCGAGGAAGTCCTGCAGCGACCGCACCCCTTCCCCTTGCCCTTCCTCGGGCCGGTCGCAGACGAGGATCTCCTCGATCCCGCCGGCGAGTTCGGCGGCCGCGCGGGCGGAGGCGAGGAGCGGGGAGACGGTCACGATCCACCGCGCGGAGGAGTCGCGGAGCTGCTTGGCGAACTCCTCGGGCGTGGCGAGGGGGTGCACGGTGGTGACGGAGGCACCCGCGCGCGTGGCGGCGTAGAACGCGACCGGGTACAGCACGGTGTTGGGGCTGTGCAGGGCGAGCACGTCCCCCTTCCGCACCCCGGCCTCGGCGAGCCCGGCGGCGACCCTCCGGTGGAACGCGTCGACCTGCCCGTACGTGAGCCCGAGCTCCCCGGCCCCGTCGATCAGCGCGGGCCTGTCGGCCCACTCGGCGGCGCGCCCGAGGACGGCGTCGTGGATGGGGAGGGAGACGGTGGGGACGGGCTCGTACGCGCTGTGGAACACCATGCTGGCCCCCTGGGAGAGGTGGGTAGGTGATCGTCAGGATGGCTGCTGCGGGCGGCACTTGGGGAGACCCTGTCAGTACCCCGGAAAACAATCAAGCATGCTTGCATGGTTCTCGGGCATCGCTGCGGAAGCCGGGCGCGGGACCACATTGCCGGAAGCGGGCACTGCACGCCGGCCGGCGGCGCCGGCACGCTGCCGCCATGAGGACGAGGTTCAAGATCCATGCCGCACTCTCGGGCGGAATGAGTGCGGTGATGCTGACGCCGGCCGCACTCACCCTGCTGCCGGGGCGACTTCCGTTGCCCTCGCGCGGATTCCTCAACGACATCGCCGGCACCGCCCTCGTCCCGCTCGGGATCTGGACCTTCGTCGAAGTGTTCCTGGGCATCGTCAACCGCAAGCGCGACGATGCCCAGGGCTCTGTGCCGAGGCCGGTCCGACGGGCCGTCGCCACCCTGCTCGTCGCAGCGTGCGCGCTGCTCGTCGTCCAGATGGCCACCGCCGGCAACCTTCAGAGCGCTGCCGTCCGTGAAGGCCACTACTACGCCCGCGAGGCGCCCCCCGACCGCCGAAGCGAGCCTGGGGTCGAGTTCGAGGTCAGCCGACAGGAGTACGCGGAGCTGAGGGAGGCCGGCCAGCGGGGCATGCTGGTGATCCCCGGCCTCGTGCTGGCCTTCCTGACACTGATGGGCGTCGCCAGCAGCGCGCTGGCACCCCCCGCGCAGCCGCTCCCCCGCGCCTGAGCCCAGCGCGAGGTCAGCCCTCGCAGGCCACGCCGTCGCCGTCGCGGTCCAGCTTCGTGCTGTAACCCGGTTCGCCGCGGTGAATGGGGGCTGCGCCGGCCTCGCGGACTTCCGTGCAGTTCTCGTAGTACACGTTCGACTCGTCGGCCGTCGCGCTGGGTTCGGCGGTCTCGGGCTGCTGGGTCGACGGGCGCGGCGCCGGGGTGCGGGTGGGCTTCGGCGCCCGGGTCGTCGGTACGGGCGGCGCGGACGTGGGCTCGGGCGTCGGCGTGGGCTCCGTCGTGGGAGGCGTCGTCGGGGTCGGCTCGGTGGACTTCTCGGGGGTCGGGGTCGCCGTGGCGGTGACCGAGATCGCCGGCTTCGGGTCGACGGTGCCCTTCTCCTTCGGCGGGTCGCTGAGGGCGAACAGCAGGAACCAGAGGCCCGACAGGACGGTCGCGACGATCTTCTGCGTCCGGCCCCACCGGCTCGTCCAGGTCAGGGCTATGCCCGCCGGCGGGAGGAACACCAACAGACAGATGATCAGGGCCGGATGCTGCCACCAGCGCCGCCGGACGGGCAGCGGGGCAGGCTGGTACGGGTGCGGCGGCGGGTACACGGGCGCTCCTGAGCGGTAGTGAAGTGACCCGGATCGTACACAGGATGTTCACAACTCGTACCCCTCTGTACGGAATCGACTCCGCACCGTGTCAGAAGCGGGGCCTCCCCCATGGACCCGAGCCGCGCTGCCCGGGATCCCCGGCTCGCTCAGTACGACTTGGGCAGGCCCAGCGTCTGGTGGGAGACGTAGTTCAGGATCATCTCCCGGCTGACCGGGGCGATCCTCGCCACCCGGGCCGCCGTGACCAGACGGGCGAGGCCGAACTCCTTGGTGAGGCCGTTGCCGCCGAGGGTGTGGACGGCGGTGTCCACCGCCTTCACACAGGCCTCCGCCGCCGCGTACTTCGCCATGTTCGCGGCCTCGCCCGCGCCCATGTCGTCGCCCGCGTCGTACAGCCGCGCGGCCTTCGCCATCATCAGACGGGCCAGTTCGAGCTCGATGTGCGCCTGGGCGAGCGGGTGGGCGATGGCCTGGTGGGCGCCGATCGGGGCCTTCCAGACCTGGCGCTCCTTCGCGTACTTCACCGCCTGCGCGAGCGCGTACCGGCCCATCCCGATCGCGAACGCCGCCGTCATGATCCGCTCCGGGTTCAGGCCCGCGAAGAGCTGCAGGAGGCCCGCGTCCTCGTCGCCGACCAGCGCGTCGGCCGGCAGGTGGACGTCGTCGAGCGTCAGCTCGAACTGCTTCTCGTTCGCGTCCAGTTCCATCTCGATGTGCCGGCGCCCGAAGCCCGGGGCGTCGCGCGGGACGATGAACAGGCACGGCTTCAGGCTGCCCGTGCGGGCGTCCGACGTACGGCCCACGATCAGCGTCGCGTCGGCTATGTCGACGCCCGAGACGAAGACCTTCCGCCCGTTCAGGACCCAGCCGTCCTCGGTGCGCGTCGCCGTCGTCGTGATGCGGTGCGAGTTCGAACCCGCGTCGGGCTCCGTGATGCCGAACGCCATCGTCCTCGACCCGTCCGCGAGCCCCGGCAGCCACGCCCGCTTCTGCTCCTCCGTCCCGAAGCGGGCGATGACCGTGCCGCAGATCGCGGGCGAGACGACCATCATCAGCAGCGGCGCGCCGGCCGCGCCCGCCTCCTCCAGGACGATCGACAGCTCGGCCATGCCGCCGCCCCCGCCGCCGTACTCCTCGGGGAGGTTCACGCCCAGGTAGCCGAGCTTGCCCGCCTCGGCCCACAGCTCGGCCCGGTCGAAGCCGGGCCCGTGGCGGTGGCCCAGCGCGGAGACGGCGGATCGGAGGGCGGTGAGCTCTTCGGTCTCGATGTCGGTGCTCATGCGGGGTCTTCCTCCTGTGCTTCGGTCGGGGCCAGTTCCTGTACGACGGCGAGCAGGGCGCCCACCTCGACCTGGCGGCCGGGGGCGGCGTGGAGTGCGGTGAGCGTGCCGGAGGCGGGGGCGACGACCCGGTGCTCCATCTTCATGGCCTCCAGCCAGAGCAGCGGCTGCCCGGCCGTGACCCGGTCGCCGACGGCGAGGCCGTCCGCGACCCGGACGACGGTGCCGGGCATGGGGGCGAGCAGGGAGCCGGGGGCCGACTGGTCGCGCGGGTCGGTGAAGCGGGGGCGGACGGTGAGGCGGTGCCCGCCGGAGTGGACCGTGTCCCCGTAGGTGGCGACCTCGAAGTGCCGGGCCACTCCCGCCACTTCCAGGCTCACCCCGTCGGGCCGCGCCGCCACCACCCGTACGCCCTCCGGGGACGTGACCTCGTAGCCGCCGTCCCGCGTCGGCCGGTAGCGGACCTCGTGGTCTCCGTACGCCCTCGTCTCGTCCTGCGAGCGGAGGTTGCGCCAACCGCCGCCGAACCGCCCGGTGTTGGCGGAGGCATGGGCGAGGGCGGCGGCCACCGCCGCGTACTCCTCGCCCTGCGGCGGGGTCGTCAGCGCGGGCAGGTTCCGGTCGTAGAAGCCCGTGTCGAGGGCCTCCTGCCGCGCGTACTCCGGGTGCCGCAGCGAGGCGACGAGCAGGCTCCTGTTGGTGACGGGGCCGTGGACCACCGCCCGCTCCAGGGTGTGGGTGAGCTTGCGGAGGACCGCCTCCCGGGTCTCGGCGTGGACGATCACCTTCGCGAGCATCGGGTCGTAGTGGACGCCGATCGTGTCCCCCGAGGCGTATCCGGTGTCGACGCGCACGCCCCCGGCGACCTCGAAGCGGTGCAGGACGCCCGTCTGCGGGGCCCAGCCCCGCGCCGGGTCCTCGGCGTAGAGCCGGGCCTCGACCGCGTGGCCGCGCGGGGCCGGGGGCTCGGGCGGCAGGGCCCGCCCCTCGGCGACGGCCAGCTGGAGGGCGACGAGGTCGACCCCGTACACCTCCTCCGTCACCGGGTGCTCGACCTGGAGGCGGGTGTTCATCTCCAGGAAGTGCGCCCCGCCGGCCGCGACGAGGAACTCGACCGTGCCCGCGCCGACGTAGCCGACGGCCTTCGCGGCGGCCGCCGACCGCTCGTACAGCTCGTCGACGAGCGCCGCCGTCAGGCCGGGCGCCGGGGCCTCCTCGATGACCTTCTGGTGCCGGCGCTGGAGGGAGCAGTCGCGGGTGCCGAGCGTCCAGACGGTGCCGTGGGTGTCGCAGAGGAGCTGCACCTCGACGTGCCGGCCGTTCTCCACGTACGGCTCGACGAACACCTCGCCGTCACCGAACGCGCTCGCCGCCTCGGCCGAAGCCGCCCGCAACTCGCCTTCGAGCGAGTCGAGTTCCCGCACGATCCGCATGCCCCGCCCGCCGCCGCCCGCCGCCGCCTTCACCAGGACGGGCAGGTCGGCCTCGGTGACGTCCTCCGGACGGAGCGGCGCGATCCCGAGGAGTTCCTTCGCGCGGGTCTTCGACGCCATCGCCTCGATCGCCGCCGGCGGCGGCCCGATCCAGACCAGCCCCGCGTCGGTCACGGCGCGCGCGAAGTCGGCGTTCTCGGAGAGGAAGCCGTAGCCGGGGTGGACGGCGTCGGCGCCCGCCGCGAGGGCCGCCTCCACCACCAGGTCGCCGCGCAGGTACGTCTCCGAGGGCGCGGCCCCCGGAAGCCGTACCGCCGCGTCGGCCTCCCGGACGTGCAGCGCGCCGGCGTCCGCGTCGGAGTACACGGCGACGGTGGAGACGCCCAGCTCACGGCAGGTGCGGAAGACCCGGCAGGCGATCTCGCCCCGGTTGGCGACCAGTACGGTCGAAATCATCAGTGCCTCACATTCGGAAGACGCCGAAGCCGCCGCGCGCGCCCTCGACCGGTGCCGTGTGGATCGCGGAGAGGCACAGCCCGAGGACCGTGCGGGTGTCGCGGGGGTCGATGACCCCGTCGTCGTAGAGCCGGCCGGAGAGGAACATCGGCAGCGACTCCGACTCGATCTGCGCCTCGACGAGCGCCCGCAGCCCGGCGTCGGCCTCGTCGTCGTACGGCTGCCCCTTCGCCGCGGCACTCGCGCGGGCCACGATGGACAGCACACCGGCGAGCTGCTGCGGGCCCATGACGGCGGACTTCGCGCTCGGCCAGGCGAAGAGGAAGCGCGGGTCGTACGCCCTGCCGCACATGCCGTAGTGCCCGGCGCCGTACGAGGCCCCCATGAGCACGGAGAGGTGGGGGACGCGGGAGTTCGACACCGCGTTGATCATCATGGCGCCGTGCTTGATGATGCCGCCCTGCTCGTACTCCTTGCCGACCATGTAGCCGGTGGTGTTGTGGAGGAAGATCAGCGGGATGTCGCGCTGGTTGGCGAGCTGGATGAACTGGGCGGCCTTCTGAGACTCGGCGGAGAAGAGGACGCCCTGCGCGTTGGCGAGGATGCCGACCGGGTAGCCGTGGAGCCGCGCCCAGCCCGTGGTGAGCGAGGTCCCGTACAGCGGCTTGAACTCGTCGAAGTCCGAGCCGTCGACGATCCGGGCGATCACCTCGCGCGGGTCGAAGGGGGTCTTGAGGTCGCCGGGCACGATCCCCAGGAGTTCCTCGGGGTCGTACTCGGGGGGCTCGGCGAGGGCCGGGTCCGCATGGGCCTTGCGGTGGTTGAGGCGGGCGACGATCCGGCGGGCCTGGCGGATCGCGTCGGCCTCGTCGACGGCGTAGTGGTCGGCGAGGCCGCTCGTGCGGGCGTGCATCTCGGCGCCGCCGAGCGACTCGTCGTCGCTCTCCTCCCCCGTCGCCATCTTCACCAGCGGCGGTCCGCCGAGGAACACCTTCGACCGCTCCCTGATCATCACGGCGTGGTCGGACATGCCGGGGACGTACGCGCCGCCCGCCGTCGAGTTCCCGAAGACGACCGCGACGGTCGGGATGCCTGCGGCGGAGAGCCGGGTGAGGTCGCGGAAGAGCGCGCCGCCCGGGATGAAGATCTCCTTCTGGGAGGGGAGGTCGGCGCCGCCGGACTCGACGAGCGAGATGACCGGGAGCCGGTTGGCATAGGCGATCTCGTTGGCCCGCAGCGCCTTCTTCAGGGTCCACGGGTTGGAGGCGCCGCCGCGGACGGTGGGGTCGTTGGCGGTGATCAGGCACTCCACGCCCTCGACGACCCCGATGCCGGTCACCAGGGAGGCCCCTACGGTGTAGTCGCTGCCCCAGGCGGCGAGCGGGGACAGTTCGAGGAAGGGGCTGTCGGGGTCGACGAGGAGCTCGATCCGCTCACGGGCGAGGAGCTTGCCGCGCTTCCTGTGGCGGGCGGTGTACTTCTCGCCGCCGCCGGCGAGGGCCTTGGCGTGCTCGGCGTCGAGGGCGGCGAGCTTGTCGAGCATGGCGGCGCGGTGGGCGGCGTAGTCGGGCCCGCCGGTGTCGAGGGCGGAGGCGAGGACGGTCACGACAGTTCCTCCGGGAGGTCGGACGGGAGGGCGGGGGCGAGGACGGTCACTGGGAGCCCTCCGGGACGTCGGACGGGAGGGCGGGGGCGAGGACGGTCACCGGGGGCCCTCCGGGACGTCGGACGGGAGGGCGTCGGCCGGGGCCTCGGGCAGGAGGGCCGTCGGTACGTCCAGGTGGCGGGAGCGGAGCCATTCGCCGAGGGCCTTGGCCTGGGGGTCGAAGCGGGCCTGGGAGGCGACGCCCTCGCCGAGGATCCCGGCGATGGTGAAGTTGAGGGCGCGGAGGTTGGGGAGGATGTGCCGGGTGACGGTCAAGTCGGCCGTTTCGGGAAGGAGTTGCTGCAGTCTCTCCACGGTGAGCGCGTGGCTGATCCAGCGCCACTCCTCCTCCGTCCGCACCCACACGCCGACGTTCGCGTCGCCGCCCTTGTCGCCGCTGCGGGCCCCGGCGATCCGGCCGAGGGGTGCCCTCCGGGTCGGCCCCTCCGGGAGGGGCGGGGGAAGATCCGGGTCGGGTACGGGTTCCAGGTCGAGGGTCTTCGGCGGTACGGGGAGCTCCCGGCGGGTCCCGTCGGGGAGGACCGCCGTGTGCGGGACCTCCCCCTGGGGCACGTACGCGGTGTCGAAGACCCCGTAGGGGGCGCCCTTGCCGGGCGGGGCGGTGACGTGGAAGCCCGGGTAGCTCGCGAGGGCCAGTTCGATCGCGGCGCCGGTGACGGTGCGGCCGACCTTCTCGGGGTCCGGGTCGCGGACGACGAGGCGGAGCAGGGCGCTCGCGGTCTCCTCGGTGTCCGCGTCCGGGCGGTCGGTGCGGGCGAGTTCCCAGCGGACCTCGGCGGGCGGGTTCTTCCCGAGGGCGTCGGCGAGCTGGCCCTGGACGAGGGCGGCCTTGGCTTCGATGCCGAGGCCGGTGAGGACGAAGACGACCTCGTTGCGGAAGCCGCCGAGC
Organism: Streptomyces sp. NPDC002825; assembly: GCF_040295385.1. NCBI lineage: Bacteria > Bacillati > Actinomycetota > Actinomycetes > Kitasatosporales > Streptomycetaceae > Streptomyces > Streptomyces sp. NPDC002825. The sequence continues at coordinate 61,498 of NZ_JBEOVH010000012.1, read as the reverse complement.
CGGCTGAGCCCGACCTTGAGGGCGGGGGGCGGGGCCTCGCCGCGCACGCCCTCGATCCTGACCCGGTCGGGGCCGTCCTGGGTGAGCCGTACGGAGTCGAGGCGGGCGGTCACGTCGGGTCCCGCGTAGCGGGCGCCGGCGGTCTCGTAGAGGAGCTGGGCGGTGACCGTGCCGATGTCGACGAGGCCGCCGGTGCCGGGGTGTTTGGTGATGACGGAGGAGCCGTCGGCGTGGAGTTCGGCGACGGGGAAGCCGGGGCGGCGGACGTCATGGCCCCGGAAGAAGGCGTAGTTGCCGCCGGTGGCCTGGGTGCCGCACTCCAGGACGTGCCCGGCGACGACAGCGCCCGCGAGTTCGTCGTACGCCTCCGGGCCCCAGCCGAAGTGCCACTGCGCGGGGCCGGTGACGAGGGCGGCGTCGGTGACGCGGCCGGTGACGACGACGTCGGCGCCGGCGGCGAGGCAGGCGGCGATGCCGGCGCCGCCGAGGTAGGCGTTGGCGGCGAGGGCGTTTCGTCGTGGCGGCAGGCGGTCGCCCTCGACGTGGGCGATGCGGGTCGGCAGGCCGAGCCGGGCGGCGAGGGCGCGCAGGGCGTCGGCGAGCCCGGCGGGGTTGAGGCCGCCGGCGTTGGCGACGATGCGGACGCCGCGCTCGTGGGCGAGGCCGAGGCCCTCCTCCATCTGGCGCAGGAAGGTCTTCGCGTACCCGGCCGTGGGGTCCTTGAGCTGGTCGCGGCCGAGGATGAGCATGGTGAGTTCGGCGAGGTAGTCGCCGGTGAGGACGTCGAGTTCGCCGCCGGTGAGCATCTCGCGGACGGCGTCGAAGCGGTCGCCGTAGAAGCCGGAGGCGTTGCCGATGCGGATCACCTGGCCTCCTTGGGGGGCCGGCCGCCGCCCGCCGGGCCGGCGAAGGCCTGGGCGATGGCCAGCCAGCGCTCGGCGTCCTCGCCGTCGGCGGTCAGGGCGGTGTCGTCGCGGTGGAGGCGCTGGGTGACGAGGAGGCAGAAGTCGAGGGCGGGTCCGGTGACCTTCTGGCCGGCACGCTCGGGGCCGTACGTCCACAACGTTCCGTCGGGGGCGGTGAGTTCGACGCGGAACGGCTCGGTGGGCGCCGGGACGCCCCGTACGAGGAAGGCGTAGTCGCGGGCCCGGTGGCCGATCCAGGCGACGTGCCGGAGCCGGGCGGTGGGGGTGCGGACGACCCCGAGGGCGTCGGCGACGTCCTGGCCGTGGGCCCAGGTCTCCATCAGGCGGGCGGTGGCCATGGCGGGGGCGCTCATCGGGGGCCCGTACCAGGGGAACCTGACGCCGGGCGGGACGGCGCGCAGGGCGGTCCGGAGCTGGTCGCGACCGGTGCGCCAGCGGGCGAGGAGGTCCTCGGGAGGCAGTGCGGCGCCCTCCTCGGCGCCTTCGTCGACGAAGCGGTCGGGGGCGGCGAGGGCCTTCTCGGTCTCGACGGCGAAGGCGTCGGCGTCGGTGACGGCGAGGAGGGCGGCGCGGTCGGTCCAGGCGAGGTGGGCGATCTGATGGGCGATCGTCCAGCCGGGGGCGGGGGTCCGGGCGACCCACTGCTCCTCGCTCAACTCCGCGACGAGGGAGTCGAGTTGCTCGCTCTCGTCGCGCAGGTCGTCGAGGACGTCGACGGGGTCGGACACGGTGCGCTCCCCTCGGGGGACGGGCGGTCACGGGCCTTCGCGCAGGAGCATGCCAGCGGGACCAGAAACAATCAAGCGTGCTTGCTTTAGTTTCTGGCCCCGTTGTGGGCAGGCGTTCCGCCGGGGCGATGGGGGTCCCCCCTGCTCGAGCGAAGCCGAGAGCTTGGGGGAGGGTGGGCACAACGGAACGGCGCCCCTGCCGGCGCCAGAGGCTCCCGCGCCCTGACCCGCACCACGTTGAGCGCCGCCGCTCGGGGTGCGGGTCCAGGCGCGGAACGCGGAGGCGCCGCTGAGGGCGCCGTCCCGTGAGCCCACCCGTCCCGCCCTGGGGGTGCCCCCGGACGAAGTCTGGGGGAGGGACGATTGCCCACACGGGCGGGGGCGACCGCCCTGCGCGGTCGGGGGGTCCGGCGCGAGGCGGGGCGGAGCCCTGGAAGGCACCGCCCCGCCGCCCTGCTCGCCCCGCTCAGCTCACGACGCCAGGAACGGCACGACCGTGGCCGCCAGCTGGGGGTGGGCAGGCTCGCGCCGGGCAGGACGGCCAGCCGGGCGCGGGAGCGGCCCGAACCGTCGAACCCCGCATCCCTCAGCCCGCCGCCGAGCAGCGCGAAGAACTCCACCATGTGCGCGGGACGGACCGCGTCGCCGTCGCCGAAGACCAGCAGGGCCGGCGCCGTGATCGCCGGCTCGCTGGTGACCGGACAGGTCCGCGCGTACGACCTGCTGCGGGTGTTCGGCCGCGAGGGCCGTCCGACCCCGCTGGGCCAGGCTTTGCCGAGTACGGGCGAATCGCACGTACAGGCGCTTGAGACCGCCTACTTGGATTCGACCCGTCCGAGCCGGTCGGGGCCGGCGGACAGGGCGTCACGCGCGGCCTTCCAGGCGGAGTCCTCCGGGTAGAGCTCGCCGTGCAGGTAGGCCCAGGAGAGCCGCGCGAGGGCGGCGACGCGCTCGGGGTTCTCGTCCGTGGTCTCGGCGACGTCGTATCCGGACACTCCGCCGAGCCCGTGCTCCGCGTCGAACAGGGTGAGCAGCGACTTGGGGCCCGGCGAGAGGGTGTACGGATCGGCGTGCCAGTCCGGGCCGGCGACCGTGAGGAAGGCGGAGTCGTCCTTGTCGCCGGCGACCACGAGCGTGGGCGTCGTCATCGTGGAGAAGTCCGTGGTCAGGAAGAACGAGTAGTTCTCGACGGTGAACTCCGTGAGGGCGTCACCGCCCCGGCCGGGCGCTGCGAGCAGCACCCCTGCCTTGATCCGGGGCTCGGCCAGGTCCACCTCGGTTCCGTCGTTGGGATCGGTGAGGCGGGCGCCCAGCAGGAGGCTCGCGGTGTGCCCGCCCATCGAGTGCCCGGCGACCGCGATCCGGCTGTGGTCGAGGCGTCCGAAGAGCTGGGGGACGGCGGCCTCGATCGCGTCGAGCTGGTCGAGGATGCGCTTCATGTCCTCGGCCCGGGTGCGCCAGTGCGGTGCGGCCTCGGACTGGTCGGGGTCCAGGGTCAGTGTCCGGGAGTCCAGGTGGGTCGGCTGGATCACCACGAAGCCGTGCGCCGCCCAGAAGTTCGCCAGAGGGGCGTAGCCGTTCAGAGAGGAAAGGTTGTTGGAGAAGCCGAGACCGTGCGAGAGGAGGATGACCGGCAAGTCGCTCCCGGTCACCGGAGCGGAGACACGCACGTGCAGGTCCACGGCGCGGCCGGGAGCCGGCAGCACCACCGGGCTGACGGAGAGGACGGGTGCAGGCGAGCCGAGGATGTCGGCGTGAGCGGGATCAGTCATGGTGCGGATGCCCTTCCATGGCTCCTGCTGCCGGTCGCATGGCCGGCGGCGGGTACGGCGGAGTGCCCGCCTTCGGCTACGCTGAAAGCGGATCACTGTTCCATTTAAGATATGGAACACTGATCCGTTTCGTCAACGACCCACTGGAAGGGGTACGCGGTGCCCACTGCAGGCCAGGCCAAGGGGGCGTCCGCCCGCAGCAAGCGGGCGGACGCGGTGCGCAACCAGCAGACGCTGCTCGACGCCGCCGCGGAGGTGTTCGTGCGCTCGGGGGTCGATGCGCCGATCCGGGAGATCGCGGCCCGGGCGGGCGTCGGCCTGGGGACGCTCTATCGCCACTTCCCGACCCGGGCGGAGCTCGTCACCGCCGTCTACCGCCACCAGATCGATGCATGCGCCGAGGCCGGCCCGAACCTCCTGGCCGAGGCCGCCTCCCCGTTTGACGCGCTGCGCCAGTGGACCGACCTCTTCGTCGACTTCCTGGTCACCAAGCACGGACTCGCAGACGCCCTGCAGTCCGACAGCGACCGCTTCGCTGCCCTCCACACCCACTTCCTCGACCGCCTGATGCCCGCCTGCGCCCAACTGCTCGACGCCGCGACCGAAGCCGGCGACATCAGGCCCGGCATCCAGCCGTACGAACTCATGCGCGGCATCGGCAACCTCTGCATCGGACGGGACACCGACCCCCGCTACGACCCCCGTCGGCTGATCGAACTGCTTCTCCAGGGGCTGCGTCAGCAGCACTCACCTGACGGCGACGGCACGTGATGACTTCGTCTCGTGCGTCCCGAGATCATCACCAGCACCCCGCCGCGCGGTGGACCGCCCGCCGTGAGGCCGAGCATCAGCGTGCACCCCTTCTCATAAACGGCCCTTCGCCCGAGCAAGATCGGGAAATCCATTGCGGAGATCGCGAACGAGGCTCACCGGAGCCGTACTCCCCGTAGTACAGGGACAGACCATTGACCTCTGCGCAGCTCATCGCCTCGCCTTTCGTCGGGCGGCGGTCAGGATGCCGGCGGGAAGACCGTCGCCGCGTAGGCGGCGGCCGCCGGGGCGGGCTGGAGGGCTGCATGGGCGGCGATGGCGTGGATGTCGCGCCAGGCACGCTCGAGGCCGCCGCCGGCGTTGAGCCCACGGGCGCCGCCGGTACGCATCAGGCGCTCGACGGCACCGGTGAGCAGATCGACGGCGAGGGCCACGTCCCGCTGATTGAGAGCGGCGGCGCGGGTCACGTCGGGGCGGGAGGCCGCCCTGACGGTCGTGCCAGTCGCCTCGTGCCCGCCGAAGGCCGCCGTCCCCGTTCGGTCCGCGCCCGCCCCGTCCGCCCTCGTCGCCGCCGCCTCCAGGAGCAGCCGGGCCGCCTCGGTCTCCGCCGCGCAGCGGGACAGGGTCTGCTGGACCGTCGGGTCGTCGGTGAGCGGCCGCCCGTCGGGGAGGCGGCGCGGACCGACGAGCCCCGTCCAGGCGTCCAGGGCCCCGCGCGCCGCACCGAGCGCGGGCAGGGCGAAGAGGAGGCCGGCGACCAGCTGGTACGGCACCCGGTGGCAGGGCGCCGCGTCCGCGTCTGCGACGCCGCTCACCAGGGCCTCGCGGAGGAAGCTGCGGTGCTCCGGCACGTACACCCCGTCGACCGTCACGCTGTGGCTGCCGGTGGCGCGGAGCCCGACCGCGTCCCACGTCTCCCGGATCCCGACCTCCTCGCGCCGCACCGCGAGCACCCGGTACGCCGGCGCCCCGTCCCCCGAGTGGTCGAGGGACGCGAGGAGGACCCAGTCGGCGTGCTCGACCCCGCTCGCGAAGGCCCACTCCCCCGACAGGCTCCAGCCGCCCGGCGCCCGGACGAGCCGGCCCGCCGGTGGCACGATCGCCGCGGCGACCCGCACGTCGGGCGAGTCGCCCCACAGCTCACGCTGCCCCTCGACCGGAAGGTGCGCGGCGAGGCGCCCGTGGGCGGCGAGCAGCACCGCGCACCAGGCGGTGGAGGCGCAGGCCGCACCGGCTCCGGCGACGGTGTCGACGAGTTCGGCGAAGCTTCCGGCCGTACCGCCCCAGTGGCGCGGCACGAAGTGCCGGGCGAGGCCGGTGGCGGTCATCGCCCCGACGACCTCCGGGTGGAGCCGCCCGGTCCGCTCCGCCTCGTCGGCGTGGCGCGCGGCGACGGCCCGGAGGTGGTCGGCCGGGAGGAGGACGGGGGCGTCGACGACGGTCATGACGAGTACTCCTTGCGTGGAGGTTCAGTGGTGGTATTGATGCGAGTAGAAAAAGATTCGGTCCGGAAGGTATTTTCTGAGAGCCCGTCATGAAGGCCATGGAGGGCCTAGCCCGGAAGGAGGCGGACGCTCGGTGAGGCAACAGGACAGGGCCCGCATGACCTATGACCTGGTGCTCGGCGCCGCAGCCGCCGAGTTCGCCCTGCACGGATTCGCGGGGACGAACCTGGCCGACATCACGGCCCGCACCGGACTGACCAAGGGAGCCCTCTACGGGCACTTCTCCTCGAAAGCCGATCTCGCCGGCGAACTGACCCGCTCCTTCGAGGCGGCCTGGGCCGAGGCCGTCGCCACCGCCGCCGACGAGGCGGAGGAGAACGGCGCGGCCCTGCCGACCCTGCGGAGACTGCTCGTCGACCTCGCCCGCCGCATGCACGAGGACGTGACCTTCGCCGCCGGACTGCGCCTGGTCATGGACGCCGCCCTCGCCGAAGGAACCTCGCCCGCCCCGCTCGGCGAACTCTTTCGTGTGGTGACCCTCCTGGTCCGCAGGGGCCAGGAGGAGGGTTCGGTCCGCGCCGCCTACCCGGCCGAACTGCTTGCGCGGCTCGCCGTGGCCCTGCTCGCCGGGGCCCCCGCCGTGGTGACGGCGACGGACACGACGGGTCCCGCCGAGCTGGTGAGCGAGGTGTGGGACCTCTTGGAGCCCGCGTTGTCGGGCTCCTGCAGCGGCTGAGTGGGGTCGGCCGGGCCGCACATGTGGGGGTGGAATGAAGGGAGTTACGGGAGGCCCGCGGGTTACGGGGATCCGTGGGCCGCTGTGGGGGTACGTGGACCACGGCGCGAACCCGTGGGCCGCTGTGGGGGTACGTGGACCACGGCGCGGACCCGTGGGGCCGCTGTGGGGGTACGTGGACCACGGCGCGGACCCGTGGGCCGCTGTGGGGGTACGTGAGTCACGGCGGGGATCCGCGGTGACGGCGGGAAACCGCGGCCTACCGAAGGCCCACCGGTCACGCAGCTCGCGCGCGAGGCCTGCCGGCCTTCGAAGCCCCCGTGGCGGCGGGGCCCTCCTGCGTGCGGGCTTCCACGGGCGTCGGCGCCATGGGGACGATGTCCGGGACGGGTGGCGGCGGCGGAGAGGTCCGCGCCCCGGTCCGGAGTCTCAGGCCGCCCGTGGCGCCGGCGTGCGCGCGGCCGTCGGGGAAGCGGCCGGGGCGACAGGTGGGGTCATCGGCGCCGGGCCGGGCAGCCAGGACCAGGACGCCGTCTCCGACGGCGGCGCGGAGATCGGCCCTTCGCCCACCAGGACCGGATGACCGACGGAGCGCAGCAGCGGCAGATCGCTCTCGTCGTCGGCGTACACGAAACACTCCTCGGCGGCGAGGCCGAAGGCCGTCATGATGCGGCGGGCGGCCTCCGCCTTGGGCTCGCCGATCATCGGCGGCCCCGACAGCTCCCCGGTGAGCACGCCTTCCGAGGTCACCTCGGGCACGGTGCACACCACGAGGTCGGCACCGACGTCCCGGGCGAGCGGGTCGAGGCAGGCGGAGAAGGCTCCGGAGACGAGGACGACCAGGTCGCCGGCGTCCCGGTGGCGGCGCAGCGCCTCGTACACGGGGGTGTGCAGCAGCCCGCCGGCGCGGGCCTTCTCGTACCACTCCCGGCCGGAGGCCTCCAGGGCGTCCAGGTGACTGCCGGCGAGGAAGCGGAAGAAGGAACGGTTCACCTGCTCGCGGGGCACGCCCTCGCGGATCTGGCGCTGGAGCGAGGCGCGCGCCGTGGCGAGCCGGCGGGCGGCGACCTCGCCGCGCCCCCAGTGGCGGGCGAGGACGCAGGCCATGCTCTTGCAGGTGATCAGGGTCTCGTCGACGTCGAAGAACGCGGCCCGGGCGGGAGCGATGCTCATGCTCTGCCTCCTCTGTCGAGGAGACGGCCGTTGTCGAGGAGACGGCCATCGCCGCGGCGGGCGTCGGCACGGAGGGCGTCGGCACGGAGGTCGTCGGCACGGTGGGCGCCGGCGCGGTGGGCGTCGGCACGGTGGGCGCCGGCGCGGTGGGCGTCACCGAAGCGGCCGGTCATGCCGCCCTGCGGGGCCATCCGCCGGTCCACCACCGACGGGGCCGGGTCGGCGATCTCGTACTGCGCCGTCTCGACGAGTTCGAGGATCCGTTCCGCCAGCGGGCGCAGCCGCGCACCGGCCGGCGTGAGCTCCACGGAGCGGTTGCCGCGCCGCTGGAAGAGCGAGGCCCCCATGTCCTCTTCCAGGCCCTTGATCTGGGCGGTCACCGCGGGCTGCGAGTAGTGCAGGTTGTGGGCCGCGCGGGTGAAGCTGAGTTCCCGGGCAACTTCGCGGAAGGCCCGTAAGTGCTGGAGTTCCATCCTTCTGCCTTTCTACGCTGGTCCGTTGGGGAGCCTTGCTCTCAGGCGCACCGGGCCACGGCCGTGGCGAGGACGCGTCCTCCCTGGGTCGCGGAGAGGCGCACCCGGCCGTCCTCGGTCGGCACGGCCTCGACGGTCACGGCCTCGGCGAGCTCGCCGAAGACGGCGAAGTCGGCGTCCAGGGAGGTCAGCGTGGTCAGCGCCGCGCCTCCCGCCGCCTGCCGGGCCGGCTGCGGGTCCGTCTGCCGGCCGGTACGCCGAGCCGTCTGCCGGGCCGCCTGCCGGAAGGCCTCCAGGAGCAGCATCCCGGGCACGTGGTCCGAGGGGTGCTCGAAGTAGCCGGGGTGGGTGGGGTCGACGTGCAGCCGCCATTCCCGCGCGCCGGCCGGCCTGGTCAGGGCCTCCTCGGCGCGTACGGGGCGCAGCACGGCCCGGTCGTCGGCGGCGCCCTCGGGTGCGCCGTACAGAGGACTCTCCGGGGTCGCGGTCCCCGGGCTCGCGGTCTCGACGATCCCGCCGCGCTGCCGCAGCCGCCCGTACCGCACGCCGTCGATGACGACGACGCCGGCGGAGGCGCGGGCGCACTCCCGGCCGCCGACCTCGATCACCATGTCGAAGCGGGCGTCGAAGCGGCGCGGGTTGCGCGCTCCGGCGGGCGTGACGACCTTGACGTCGAGGACCACCGCGAGCGGCCCGCAGCCGACCCGGAGGGCGGCGGGGTCGCTGATGTGCAGCGACAGGGCCTTGAAGATGAAGTGGTGGCCGAGCGGCACGTCGTGATAGCGGTGGCTCAGGAAGATGCCGGCCTGCCGGACGGTCTCGACGAGGAGCATGAAGTCGGCCTGCCCGGTCTCCTCCGGGCGGTACAGCGCGTGGTTCCGGGGCAGTTGAGCCCCGACCAGGAAGCGGTCGGTCCCGGCGGCCACCGCGTCGGTGAGGAAGACCTCCGTCACCGAGGCGCGGTGCACGAACCTGCGGGAGATCGTGCGGTCGAAGCTCAGCCCTTCCTTGGCCTCCCGGATCAGCGACTCCAGGGACTCGACGGGCGCGAGCGGCTCGACGGGCGCCAGCGGCTCTACGGGCGTGAGCGGCTGGGCGGGTAACACGGTCTGCAGCACACCGATGGACATCCTTATCCCCCTCAAGGTGAAGCATCGTGGCGACGAGGGACCTCGGTGGTCCCTCGGCAGCAAGAAATATACCTTCGGGAATGTATATTGCAAGGCGTTGGGAACGAGAGAGGCGGACAGGCATGACGACCCCCAGAAGCGAACCGAAACAGGAGCGCGCCCGGCGCACGAAGGTGCACATCCTCCAGTCGGCCGCCGAGCTCTTCTCCGAGCGCGGCTACGCGACCGTCACCCTCCAGGACGTGGCCGAACGCGCGGAGATGACCAAGGGAGCGGTGTACTTCCACTACACGAACAAGGAGGCCCTGGCCGTCGCGGTCGTGCAGGAGCACTACGCGCGCTGGCCCGAGATCCTCAAGGGCGCCGAGGGCGGCCACGAGGAGCCGTTCGACACGCTCGTCGCCGTCCTCGACACGGTCACCCGGGCGTTCGCGACGGACATCGTCGTGCAGGCCGGCGCGCGGCTCCAGATCGAGCGGGCGCTCATCGACGCAGAGCTGCCCGAGCCGTACGTCGGCTGGGAGGACTACCTCACCCGGCTGATCACCGAGGTCCGGGACGCGGGAAAACTGCGGGCCGGAGTGGAACCCCGCGCGGCGGCCCGCGTCCTGGTCTCCGCCTTCTTCGGCATGCAGCACATCTCGGACGTCCTCAGCCGGCGCAAGGACCTCATCGAGCGGCACGCGGAGCTGCGGGTCGTCCTCCTCGAAGGGCTGCGCGGCTGATCAGCCGCGTGCGCGCCGTGGGAGACCGGAAAACGGCGTGGCCCCCCACGGGTGTGGGAGGCCACGCCGTACGCGTTCAGCGCGTCGGGAGCGGTCAGGACCTGCTGCCCGACGCGACCGGCGCGGGAGCGGAAGCGGAATCCGTACCGGAAGCCGAACCGGAGCCCGAGCCCGAGGCGACCACGGGGGTCGGGGCGGCCGCGGCGGCCCTGGCGGCCACGCGGCGCAGGTACAGGTTGTTGAAGACGAGTGCCGCCGCCGTGAGCGAGGCACCGACGATCTGCATGCCGGCCGGGACGACACCGGTGAGGGCGGAGATCACGAACGCGGTGATCGGCACCACGTCCATGAAGAGGACGCCGTTCAGCGGGCCGAGGTAGCGGTTGCCGAAGTTCCAGCCGAGGACACCGACGAAGCCGGCGATGACGCTCATGTAGGCCAGCTGCGGCAGGATCGAGCCCACGGCGCCCGCCGTCGGGACCGGGACGCCGCCGGCGGCCAGGATGATCGCCGTGATCACGGCGGCGCTGGCGAGGCCGAGGACCGTGGTGATGGCGGTGTACTTGATCGGGGACCAGGTCGGGAAGTAGCTCGCGCCCGAGGTGTAGACGACCCAGCACAGGGCGGCGAAGAGCAGCAGGGCGTCGGCGCCGGCCTCCTTCGGGGAGGCGATCAGCTGGCCGATGTTGCCGTCGGAGACGACGAGGATGGTGCCGACGAAGGACATCGCGATGAAGACGAGCGAGAACTTCGGCGGGACGACCTTCTTCAGGACCCAGTTCACCAGGAAGCCCATCATGGGCATCGTCGCCATCATGATCGAGGCGTTGAGGGCGCCGCGCTCACCGATGAGGTCCTGGCCGAAGAAGACCAGGAACTGGAAGCCCGCGAAGCCGGCGGTGCCGAACAGCCAGGCCAGACCGATGCGTTCGCCCTTGAGGCGCAGCCCCTCCTTCCCCTCGCGGATCCGGAGGAAGACCAGGAACATCGCACCGGCGATGGTGTAGCGCATCACCGTGAAGGTGAAGGGGTCGATGTGCTTCAGGGTGGAGTCCATGAGGGGGAACATCGCGCCCCAGGACACCGTGGCCAGGAGGCAGAGGAGAACGCCTCGCGTGTACGTGTTCTGACTGTTCATGAGTCTTCCTGTCGGGCCTGAGCCGGATGGGAGGTGGTTTGTTGCCGGGGGGAAGAGGGGGGAGGGGGGCCGGGCCCCGCGGAGGGGGTGCGGAACCCGGCCCCGGGCGTGGCGTGGACGGACGGGGGCGGGGTCAGACCCCGGCCGGCTCCGGCGCGGGGGACTCCGCGGGACGGATGTCGAGCAGCGGCAGGACCGACTCCAGGAGCTGGGCGGCCCGGACCTTGCCGGTCGGGCTGTACGGGATGGCGTCGACGGGCACGACGTACGCCGGGAGGCAGGGCACCCGGCGGGCGCAGGCGGCGCTGACCGCCCGGTAGCCGCTCTCCTGGCGCTCGGGCGCGACGGGGGTGAAGGGCACGACGAGCACCTCGCCCGCGCCGGGGAGGCTCGTCCGCAGGACGGCCGTCTCGCGGACGCAGGGCAGGTCCATCAGATCGGCTTCGAGGCCGAAGATGTTGACGTCGAGCGGCTTGCCGGCCTCGGCCTTGGCGACGCCGTCGTTGCGGCCGGTGAGTTCGAGCCGGCCCGCCTCGTCGACGAGCCCGCTGTCACCGGTGAGCAGGAAGCGCTGCGTACGGCCGCCGTAGTCCAGCGTCATGAAGTCGGGCTCGCTCGTCGCGTAACTGTCCATCAGCTGGTAGCTGGCGATGGCGACCCGGCCCCGACTGCCCTTCGGCAGCGGCTTGTTGTCGGCGTCGAGGACGACGACGGTGTTGCCGGGCATCGGGCGGCCGGAGCGGCAGGGCGCCACGTGCAGTTCCTCGGGGCCGATCATGACGTTCACGCCGGTCTCGGTCGTCCCGTAGTAGAGGTGCAGCACCGGGCCGAGGCGGTCCCAGGCGTTGTTGATGACCCACCGGTTGAGGTGCCGGCCGCCGGAGAGCACGAAGTGCAGGCGGGAGGTCTTGTGCAGGTGCTCCGAGTTCGGGTGCGCGACGACCCGGGCCAGGACGGGCGGCACCATGAGGGTGGTGGAGACGCCCTCGTCCTGGATGATGCGGATGAGCTCCTCGGCGTCGTCGTGCGGGCCGAGCACGACCGTGCCGCCCAGGGTGAGGAAGATCCGCGCCCAGCCCGGCCCGGAGGCGTGGTAGAGCGGGACGGTGACGAGGTGGACGTCCTCTTCGTCGAAGGCGTACTGGTCGACCAGGTCGGCGAAGCGGCGGGCCTCGAAGGAGGTGCGGCGGACGACCATCTTGGGGACGCCACTGGTGCCCGAGGTGAAGGAGAAGGCTTCGAACGGCTGCTCCACCGGCTGCGGTTCGCCCGGTGCCGACACGAGGAGGTCGGTGAAGCTGACCGAGACGGTCTGGCCGTCGGGCAGGCCCGCGGGCTCGCTGTCGATGAATATGTCGAGTATGTCCCGGCCGCCCGGCCAGCCGCACTCCTCCACGAGCCCGCGGTGGGCCTTCGAGGTGATGACGACGGTCGGCTCCAGCTGGTCGAGCGCGGCGCTGGTCGCGACGGGTCCCGCGGTGTAGTCGAGGCCGACGCAGGGGATGCCGAGGGAGCTGACGGCGGCCATGGAGACCACGAGCTCCCAGCTGTTCTCGGCGAGGAAGACCGCCCGGGCGGGCCGGGCCTCGGGCAGCAGGTCCTGGATGGCGCAGGCCACCCGGCTGACCTTGTCGGCGAAGCTCGCCCAGGTCATGCGGGTCTCGCCGTCGACGACGGCGACGCGCTGGGGCCAGCGGGCGGCGTGCTTGCGGATGTCCGCGATCTTGATCATGAGTTTCCCCCTCGGGATCTGGACGGGCGGATCAGCTGGTGGCGACGGCGGTCGCGGTGGCGGTCGCGCGGGGCGGGACGGTGGCCGCGACGGGCGCGGTGGCGGTCGCGAGGGCCGGGACGGTGGCCGTGGTGGTGACCGTGGCCGCGGTGGTGAGGTTGGCCGCTGTCGTGACCGTGGCCGCCGTGGTGCCGGTCGCCGAGACGGCGGTGGCGGCACCGGCGAGCTGTTCGGTGGTGACGCTCTCGACGGTCAGGTGGTCGGCGGTGGCCGGCACGGAGCCGGTGACGGCGGCCTGGACGGCGAGTTCGCGCGCGGAGACGGTCGGGTTCCGCAGCGTGTAGATCTCGCAGCCGCTGGAGCGCAGCTCGTCGATCTGACTGAGCGTCCGCTCGCAGAGCTTCTCGCCGGGCACCGTGATGGGGATGCCGGGCGGGTAGGCGATGATGAAGTGCTCGGAGGTGCCGGTGGCCAGGGCCGCGGAGGCGCTCCGGTACGTGCGCTGGATGGTGCGCAGGGCGTCGAGGAGGCGCAGCAGGGTGGCCTCGTCCACGCCGATGTGGATGTGGAAGAGGACGGCGTCGCCGCTCTCCCGGGCCACGTACAGCGCGTACTCGTCGAAGAGCATCCGGCGGAAGTCGGCGGCCGTGATGCCGAGGGCGCTGATGTCGACGAGGACCCGGGTGGGGTCGTCGCTGACGAGCTGCGCGGCGTCGGTGAGGTGGCCGTCGGGGCCGAGCGGGCGGTACGCGGAGAGCCGCGGGTCCGTGGCGAGCTCGACGCGCAGGGTGCGGGCGAGCCCGAGGGAGCGGCCGAGGAGCGACTCGCCTTCGGTCTCGGCCTGGAGCCGGGCCAGGTCGAGGCTGGCGAGGACGGGCCAGCTGGGTGAGGTGGTGTGGTGCTGGAAGAGGGCTTGGGCGGTGCGTTCCTGGGCCTCGCCGTCGCCGATGAGGTGCAGGTAGGAGCCCTGGCGGAGCGCGGACATCGACTTGTGCGCGGAGTGGGTGACGGCCACGTTCATGGCGAGTCGGGGGTTCTCGGCGCGCAGCGTCTCGACGGCGTGGAGCGCGGTGAGCGGGCGCAGCCGGGGGTGGAAGCGGTGGGCGGCGCCCCAGGCCTCGTCGACGAGGACGGAGACGGTGGGGTGGACGGCGGCGAGCTCGGCGAGGACGGTCGGCAGGTCGTACCGGACGCCGTCGTAGGAGACGGCGGAGAGGACGACGGTGTCGAAGGGCCGGCCCTCGGCGGCGGCGGCCCGGAACATCTCCAGGAGCCGGGGCAGGTCGGCGTACGTCCGGGGGCAGCCGTCGCAGCAGCGCTGCATGGGGGCGTACGCGACCTGGACGCCGAGCGAGTTGAGGGCGAAGTGCACCGACTGGTGGCAGGACCGGTCCGCGAGGACGCGGGAGCCGGGCTGGGTCAGCGCCGTCAGGGCGACCCGGTTGGCGGTGCTGGTGCCGGCGGAGAGGAAGAAGGTGGCGTCGGCGCCGAAGCTGCGGGCGGCGAGGCGCTGGGCCTCGCGGAGCGGGCCGCGGGGCCGGAAGAAGGAGTCGAGCATCGTGCCGCTGTAGGACACGTCGGCCGCGAGCTGCGCGACGCCGAAGAGCGCCTCGTAGGTCTCCCGCATGTGGGAGTCGCGGATAGACCGGCCGTGCGAGAGCGGCAGCGCGTGGAACGTGGCGATGTCCCGTCGGGCGACTGCGAGCACGGCGTCGGCGAGGGGGGTCCTGCCGTCCGGGTGGGCCCCGGGACGAGCCGGCAGTGTCGCCGGCTCCGGAGTGGAGCTGGTGGATGCGGTCATGCCCCCATGAAATAAAAACCTTCGCGAAGGTATCAACTGTCATCAGCGACGCTGATGGACGGATGGGGTGGCGGGGGCCGCAGGGCCGGGGGAAACCCCCGGCCCACCAGCGAGGATGGCCGTTCGCGGCCGGGAGGGCGGGGCCGGCCTAGGCGACGGCCCGGCGCGGGCGGGGGACGAGCTCGCCGCCGCAGTTGGGGCAGACGTCGTTCATGGCGTCGGCGCAGGGCACGCAGTAGCTGCACTCGTACGAACAGATCCGGGCGGGCCCGTCCGCCGTCAGGGTCGCCGTCTCACAGCGCTCGCAGCGGTCACGCATCTCCAGGGCCATGGTCGGCTCCCCCTCTTCGTACGACTGACAACGTCCGAGAACGAGTCCATGATCGGGAGCGGCCGCCCGCCCGGGAAACAGCCCGGTGGCCAAGGATCGAAGGGATCGGGTCAGGCCGCCCCGGCAGGTCGGTGCCTGACGAGGCAGAACGGGTGGCCCGCCGGGTCCGCGTAGACCCGCCAGCTCCGCGTGCCCGAGCCGTCGTCGAGGAGCTTCGCGCCCTGCGCGAGGACCTGCTCCTGGGCCGCGTCCAGGTCGGGCACCCCGAAGTCGAGGTGGGACTGCTGGGGGCGCTCCGGGCCCGGCCACGTCGGCGGGCGGTGGTCGGCGACGCCCTGGAAGCAGAGGACGAGCCCGCCGGGCGCGTGGAGCGTGGACCAGGACTCGCCGAGGGACCAGCGGGGGTCGGGCCGGTCGACGTCCCCGCCGAGCACCGCCCGGTAGAAGGCGGCGAGTGCGCGGGGCTCGGGGCAGTCGAGGACGATGCACTGGAGGTCGGCGATCACGGGCGGAGCTTAGGGGGCCGGCCACGGCCGGGTCCGGCTCGTCATGGAACCGGCCCGGGAACCTCACCCCTCCTGGCGCGCCCTTCGGGACTGCGTGCGGACCGCCCCCATGCTCGCCCCGATGACCAGGGCGATCGCCAGCGCGTCCGTCGCGGACAGGGCCTGGCTCAGGACGAGGAAGCCGGCCGCCGCCGCGATGGCCGGTTCCAGGCTCATCAGGATCGCGAACGTGGGCGCGGGCAGGCGGCGCAGCGCGAGCAGTTCCAGCGTGTACGGGAGGACCGAGGACATCAGCGCGACCGCGAGGCCCAGACCGATGGTCGACGGTACGAGGAGCTTGTCGCCCGCCTCCGCGATCCCGAGCGGCAGACTGAGCACCGCACCGAAGGCCATCGCGAGCGCCAGGCCGTCCGCCTGCGGGAACCTGCGACCCGTGCGCGCGCTGAACACGATGTACGCCGCCCACATCGCGCCCGCCGCGAGCGCGAAGCCCGCGCCGAGCGGCTCGAGGCGGTCGAAGCCGCCGCCCCCGAGGAGCACGACGCCGCCGAGCGCGAGCCCCGCCCAGAGGAGGTTCACGAGGCGACGGGAGGCGACGACCGAGAGGATCAGCGGGCCGAGGACCTCCAGGGTCACGGCCGCACCCAGCGGAATCCGGTCGGCGGCCTGGTAGAAGAGGATGTTCATGCCCGCCATGGCGGTACCGAAGGCGACGATCGTCCCCCAGTCGCCCCGGCCGTAACCCCGTACCTTCGGCCGGCACACGATCAGCAGCACGGCGGCGGCGAGCACGAGCCGGAGCGTGACGACCCCGAGCGCTCCCGCGCGGGGCATCAGCAGGACGGCGACCGCCGAGCCGAACTGCACGGAGAGCCCGCCGGCCACCACGAGGGCGACGGGGCCGAGCCGGTGGCTGGTGGCGGCTGCGGAAGAGCGGGCCGCTTCTGCCTGCGGGGCCGAGACCGGGGATGAGGTCCCGGTCGAGACCGGTGCCGAGACCGGCGCCGGTGTCGCTTCCTTGACCGGACTGTCCACCGGGGCTCCTCATCCGCTTGCGCAGTTAGTTCAATGGGCTGGACCCTCAGTCCAGAATAGTGCACCCCCGTCGCGGCCGCAGCCGGTAATTCCCCTCCCCCGTCACCCACCACGCTACGAGCCCTCGCGCGGCACCGGAAATGCCAATTGCGCTGCGGTTATGCTCCGGACGCATGAGCATCGAGCTACGCCACCTCCGCTGCTTCCTCGCCATCGCCGAGGAATCCAGCCTCACCAGGGCGGCCGCCCGGCTCCACCTCACCCAGCCCGCCGTCTCCCGCACCCTCGCCGCCCTGGAGCAGCACCTCGGCGCCCGGCTCGTCGACCGCTCCACCCACCACCTGGCCCTCACCGCCGAAGGCCGCGCCTTCCAGGACCGGGCGGCCGCCGCCCTCGCCGCCTTCGACGCGGCCGTCGACCCCGCTCGGCTGCGCCACCGGCCGCTGCGGCTCGGACACGCCTGGTCGGCCTTCGGCCCGTACACCACCCCGCTGCTGCGGCGCTGGCAGCGGGCTCATCCCGAGACCCCGCTCGAACTGCTCCGCATCGACGACCGCACCGCCGGGCTCGCCCGGGGCGAGGTCGACGCGGCTCTGCTCAGGGGCCCGGTGGACGCCCCCGGCCTGGTCACGGAGGAGCTCGCCACGGAAGACCGCGTGGCCGCCCTGCCCGCCGACCACCCGCTCGCGGACCGTCCCCGGCTCGCCCTCGCCGACCTCACCGGAGAGACCGTCGTCCTCAACACCGTGTCGGGCACGACCACGCTGTCCCTCTGGCCGGCCACCGCCCGCCCGGCCGCCACCCTGACGGTCGCCAACACCGACGACTGGCTCACCGCGATCGCCGCCGGCCGGGGCATCGGGGTCTCCTCCGCCTCCACGGCCGCCCTGCACCCGCACCCGGGCGTCGCCTACCGGCCCCTCCCGGACGCCCCGCCGCTGCCGGTGGTCCTGGCGTGGCGGGACGCCTTCCCGCACCCGGCGACGGAGGCGCTGGTGGCGATGGCGCGGGAGATCGTCAGCGGGGGCTGACCACCTGGGCCACGGCCTCCCGCCGCAGGGAACGCCAGACGTGCCGGGCCCAGGCGTGCTGTTCCGCGTCCTCGTACGAGCAGAACAGCCCCGCCGCCGAACCGCCGGGCTCCACCGCGTACGCGTGGAACTCGTGCCGCGTCCGGCCCGTGTCCTGGGGCGTGAACCAGAAGGCGTGCCGCACCCCGCCGCCCGGCAGGCGCTCGGTGTGCTGCTGCCCCTCCCCCGCCTCGGGGGCCCCTGCGAGGAGCGCGGCGAGGAAGTCCTCGGCGTCACGGCCCGGTTCGGTGTCCTGGAAGAGCCCCACGGCGACGCTGCGGTCCGCCGCCGCGAACTGGTCGGCGCCGTTCTCGAACCGGGCGGAGAACCCCGCCGTACGCTCCACCCGCCACCCGTCGTCGAGATCGGTCCGCACGGGGACCGGCAGGGGGTGGGGGAAGCGGGCGAGGACGTGGTCGCGATCCCAGACCTCGCTCAGGAGGCTTACGGCCACCGGCTCGTGCCCCTCCACGAGGTACGGCAACTCCTCGGGGTCGGAGATCCGCCCCGTCATCTCGGCGCCCAGGACCCCGGCGCCCCACGGCTTCACCTTGTTCGCGAGGCGTCCGCGCACGGTGAGCTCCGGGTAGGCGGCGTCGTCGTCTCAGACGGCGGCGGCGTGCCGGAAGGTCTCCTCGTCCACCTCCATCCAGGCGCCGAGGACGAGTTCGGTGTCCCCGGTGAGCCGCACCGGCAGCAGACACCGCACGAAGAACCCGGCCCCGTCGAGCGCGAGGAGCGCACTCGGCCCGGGAGACCGCCGCGCCTCCTCGGGCAGCTCGAAGGCGACGTCGGGCAGCCCGAAACGAACGTCGATCCGCCGCTCGTCGACGAGCGGCTCACCGCAGCAGGAACAGGAGGCGGGGGAAGCACTCATCCCCGCACTCTAGGCAGGCCGGGCCGGGCGGGCGGCACCGGGCGGGCGCCACGGGGCCGCCGGTCGCGCCGCACCGGCCGGTCGGGCCGCACCGCACCCGAGGTCGGCGTCAAGATTCGGAAGCTCTTCGTCCGCTGTCGATCCCCTCCGCCAGCACCTCCGCCAGATGCCGGCCCCGGAAGTCCGTCAGGTCCCCGATCTGTGTCCTGCACGAGAAGCCGTCCGCCAGGACCGTCGCTTCCCCGGCCGTCCGCAGGGCCGGGAGCAGCTGGTCCTCCGCGCACGCCACCGAGACCTCGTAATGACCCGGCTCGAAGCCGAAGTTGCCCGCAAGGCCGCAGCAGCCGCCCGCCAACTCGCCCGTCAGGCCCGCCCGTTCCCGCAGCCTGCGGTCCGCCGCGTCGCCCAGGACCGCGTGCTGGTGGCAGTGGGTCTGGCCGGTGACCCGGCGGTCCAGGCGCGGCGGGGTCCAGTCGGGGGCCAGCTCCTCCAGGGCCTCCGCGAAGGTGCGGACCGAGGCCGCCAGGCGCGCCGCGCGCGGGTCGTCCGGCAGCAGGTCCGGCAGGTCGGTGCGGAGGGTCGCCGCGCAGGAGGGTTCCAGGACGACGACCGCTCCGTTCACGTCCGCCATCACGTCCAGCGTTCGTGTCATCACCTTTCGCGCCGCTCCCAGCTGGCCCGTCGACACGTACGTCAGGCCGCAGCAGACCCTTCCCGGCGGCAGCTCCACCCCCAGGCCCGCGTCCTCCAGGACCCGGACCGCCGCCTCGCCCACCTCGGGCGCCAGGTGGTTCGTGAACGTGTCCGGCCACAGCGTGAGGGAGGGTGCCCGGGTCGAGGCCCGTTGGGCGAACCAGTACGCGAAGGGCCTTTCCGCCACCCTCGGCATCGTCCGCTCCGGCGTCACCCCCGCGAGCCGCGCCGCGAACGGCAGCCGCATCGCCGCGTTCAGGCCCCGCCCGAAGTGCGCCAGCCAGCCCGGCAGCCGGCCCATCGTCCAGTGCGAGCGCGGTCGCGCGAACGGCCGGCGCGCGTAGTGCCGGTCCAGGAACTCCGCCTTGTACGCCGCCATGTCGACGCCCACCGGGCAGTCGCTGCGGCACCCCTTGCACGACAGGCACAGGTCGAGCGCCTCCCTGACCTCCTCCGAACGCCAGCCGTCGGTGATCACCTCGCCCAGCGCCATCTCGTGCAGCAGCCGCGCCCGGCCGCGGGTGGAGTGCCGCTCCTCCCCCGTCGCCCGGTACGAGGGACACATCACGCCCGGGCCCGTGCTCGGGCCTTCCACCCGGCACTTCGCCACTCCCACGCAGCGGGCGGCCGACCTCCCCAGGCCCACGACCGGCAGGCCCTCGAAGCGGAGGCCCTCGTCCAGGGGGCGCGGCCTGACCAGGATCCCCGGGTTGAGGGCGCCGTCCGGGTCCCATACGTCCTTGACCGCGCCGAAGAGGTCGACCAGCTCCTGGCCGTACATCCTCGGCAGCAGCTCGGCCCTCGCCTGCCCGTCCCCGTGCTCCCCGGAGAGCGAGCCTCCGTGGGCGACCACCAGGTCGGCGACCGCCTCCGAGAAGCGGCGGAAGTCCCGTACGCCCTTCCCCGTCCACAGGTCGAAGTCGATGCGGACGTGCACGCAGCCGTCGCCGAAGTGCCCGTACGGGGTTCTCCTGAGGCCGAAGTCGGTGAGGAGCGCGCGGAACTCCCGGAGGTACGCGCCGAGCCGGGGTGGCGGGACCGCGCAGTCCTCCCAGCCGGGCCAGGCCTCGGCCCCTCCCCCGGACTCCGTCCGGGAGGTGCCCCCAGGCATCCGCGTCGCCGTCCCGGCCGCGTCCTCCCGGATCTGCCACAGCGCCCGCCGGCCGGCCGCCTCCCGTACGACGGTCGCGTCCACGGCGTCCGCCGCCTTCACCAGTCGCGCGGCGGCCGACGCTCCGTCGACCTCGCAGAACAGCCAGGCCCCGCCACGGGGGAGCCCGGACGCCCCGCGGACCAGGTCGGCCGCCATGCCTTCGACGGTGAGGGGGCCGTAGGGGAGGAGGCCGGCCGCCGCTTCCGCCGCCGCACTCTCGTCGGCGTATCCCAGGACCACCAGGACCGGATCCGTGGGGAGCGGGACCAGGGAGACCGTCGCCTGCGTCAGTACGCCCAGCGTGCCTTCGCTGCCGCAGAAGGAACGGGCCACGTCCACCCCTCGCTCGGGGAGCAGTGCGTCCAGGGCGTAGCCGGAGATGCGGCGCGGCAGGCCCGGTGGGTAGCCGGTGCGGAGGAGGGCCAGATGGCGGTCCACGAGGTTCAGGAGGTCTGGTGGGGCGCCCCGGCCGCCGGGGCCCAGTGTCAATCCGTCGCCTCGGTACGTCACCACTTCGAGGGAGCGCACGTTGTCCGCCGTGGTCCCCCAGGCGACCGAGTGCGCCCCGCACGCGTTGTTGCCGATCATGCCGCCGAGGGTGCAGCGGCTGTGCGTGGACGGGTCGGGGCCGAAGGTCAGGCCGTACGGGCGGGCCGCCGCCCGCAGCCGGTCCAGGACGAGGCCCGGCTGGACGACCGCCGTGCGCTCCGAGGGGTCGAGCGAGACGATGCCGCCCATGTGCCGTGTGAGGTCGAGCACGACGCCGGTGCCCGTCGCCTGGCCTCCGATCGAGGTCCCGGCGCCCCGCGCGACGACGGGCGTGGTGCCGTGCGCCCGGCACACCTCCAGGACGGCGGCGACGTCGGCGGCGTCGCGCGGGGCGACCGTACCGGCCGGAACGCGGCGGTAGTTGGAGGCGTCCATCGTCGCCAGGGCCCTCGCGGTGACGGAGAAGTCGACGTCTCCCGCGACCGCCGCGCGCAGGTCGGAGGCCAGTCCGGACGCGTGTTCCTGGTGTCTTCCCACCAACCCAGGATGTCTCAGTCCTCGTCTCATCGGGCGGACATCCGGCGACCGGCCCCGCCCCGACCCGATACTCTCCGCCTCGTGGCTGAGATCCAGATTCCCGCTGACATCAAGCCCGCCGACGGCCGTTTCGGCGCGGGCCCCTCCAAGGTGCGTACGGAGGCGCTGGACGCCCTGGCCGCCACCGGCACCTCCCTCCTCGGCACGTCCCACCGCCAGGCTCCGGTCAAGAACCTGGTCGGCGAGGTACGTGCCGGCATCTCCGACCTCTTCTCGCTGCCCGAGGGCTACGAGGTGATCCTGGGCAACGGCGGCTCCACCGCCTTCTGGGACGTCGCGACCCACGGCCTCATCGAGAACAAGTCGCAGCACCTCACCTTCGGCGAGTTCTCCTCCAAGTTCGCGAAGGCCGCCAAGCTGGCTCCCTGGCTTGCCGAGCCGACCGTGATCTCCTCCGACCCGGGCACGCACCCGGAGCCGGTGGCCGAGGCGGGCGTCGACGTCTACGCGTACACGCACAACGAGACCTCCACCGGTGTCGCCGCCCCGATCAAGCGGGTCGCGGGTGCCGACGAGGGCGCGCTCGTCCTGGTCGACGCGACCTCCGGCGCGGGCGGCCTCCCGGTCGACATCACCGAGACGGACGTCTACTACTTCGCCCCGCAGAAGTCCTTCGCCGCCGAGGGCGGCCTGTGGCTCGCGGCCTTCTCCCCGGCCGCCCTGGAGCGGGCGCAGAAGATCCACGCGTCCGGCCGCCACGTCCCCGAGTTCTTCTCGCTGCCGACCGCGATCGACAACTCGCTGAAGAACCAGACGTACAACACCCCGGCGCTCTCGACCCTCTTCCTGCTCAACGAGCAGCTGAAGTGGATCAACGGCCAGGGCGGTCTGGACTGGGCCGTGGCCCGGACGAAGGAGTCCTCGGACGCGCTGTACACCTGGGCCGAGGAGTCCAAGTACGCCTCCCCGTTCGTGACGGACGCGGCGAAGCGCTCGCAGGTCATCGGCACGATCGACTTCTCCGACGACGTCGACGCGGCGGCGGTCGCGAAGGTGCTGCGCGCCAACGGCATCGTGGACACCGAGCCGTACCGCAAGCTGGGCCGCAACCAGCTGCGCATCGCGATGTTCCCGGCGATCGACCCGGCGGACGTGCGCGCCCTGACGGCCTGCATCGACCACGTCATCGGGAAGCTCTGAACCGTACGGCCGTAGGAGGCCTGGGAGGGCCCGGCATCGTCGATGCCGGGCCCTTCGGCTTGTCTATCCCTTGCGGAGCAGGCGTTTGACGCCCACGACGAGGACGGTCGCTCCTGCCAGGACGAGGAAGCCGGTGGTGGCGCTTCCGCTTCCCTGGTCGTTCTCGCCGGCCGCTGCCGGGGGCTTCGGCGTCCCGGCCGGTGCCCGCGTCGGGCTTGCCGTGGGGTTTCCGGAGGCGCGGTCCACCCGCACCACCCGGCTGTTCCTGCCCTCCGTGCCGAACATGAAGGCCGAGCCGTCGGTCGTGTACGTCACCGACTCGGCCTGCCCCTGGAAGGGGGCGCCGACCGCCGTGCCCTCGTCGGCGAGGCGGCCGTCCTTCCACCTGTACTCCTTGGCGCTGAAGTAGCCGCGCAGGACGAGCCGGTCGCCGTCCGGGGAGAACGCGCCGTCCGTCACCCAGGGGACCTCGCCGACGCGCCGGAAGACGTTCGTGCCGGACGCGGAGAGGTGCTCGGGACCCGCGTACAGGCCGCCGCCGTCCTCCTTCTTGCTCGCGATGTACACCCGGCCGGTCTTCGGATGGACCATCAGGGCCTCGGCGTTGCGGGGCCCGTCGGCGTACTTCACGACGTACTGCCGGGCGTGGACCGTCTGGTCCTTCAGTTCCTTCGGCTCGGGGAAGCGGTAGATCCAGACGTGGTCCCAGGAGCCGTCGCGGTTGTCGCCGATGTCGCCGACGTAGAGGTCGCCGTCCGGGCCGACGGCGATCGCCTCCATGTCGCGGGGGGTGCCGACGCCGGCCATGGTCAGGGTCGCGACGGTCTCTCCCGTACGGGAGTCGATGCCGTAGATCAGGGGCGCGTCCTGGTCGTTGTGCGTCCAGTAGATCCCGGGGTGGGCGCGGCTCGCGGCGAGGCCGCTGGACTCGGTGATCCGGGAGTCCTCGATCGTGAAGTCCCGGTCGGGTTCCTGCCCTTCGGCACGGGCGAGGCCGGCCGGGAGCAGCGCCAGGGCAGCGGCCGCGCCGAGGGCGCAGAGAGCAGATCGCATGGATCAAGCCTGCCACGACGGCACGGAAACCTGCTTGACCTGCTCCGAAGCCGCTGTCATGGTCGCGCCCATGCCTACGTTCTCCGCTCCCGACGGGACCCTGCTCGCGTACCACGCGTCCGGTTCCGGCGACCCGCTGATCTGTCTGCCCGGCGGCCCCATGCAGGACTCCGTCTATCT
Organism: Streptomyces sp. NPDC002825; assembly: GCF_040295385.1. Taxonomy (NCBI): domain Bacteria; kingdom Bacillati; phylum Actinomycetota; class Actinomycetes; order Kitasatosporales; family Streptomycetaceae; genus Streptomyces; species Streptomyces sp. NPDC002825. The sequence goes on along the minus strand of NZ_JBEOVH010000012.1, from coordinate 37,824 downwards.
CGGGGAGCTGGGTGGGCTCGACGCCCACCGGACGCTGATCCGTCTCGACCTGCGGGGTACGGGTGCGTCCGGGGTGCCGGAGGACCCGGCCTCGTACCGCTGCGACCGGCTCGTCGAGGACGTGGAGGCGCTGCGGGTGCACCTCGGGCTCGACACCGTCGACCTGCTGGGGCACTCGGCGGGCGCCAACCTGGCGGCGCTGTACACGGCCCGGTATCCGGAGCGGGTGGCCCGGCTCGTCCTGCTGACCCCGGGCACGGCCGCCGTCGGGCTCGACACGACCGGGGAGGAGCGGCTCGCGGCGGCGCGGCAGCCGTGGCGGGAGCGGGAGCCGTGGTTCGCGGAGGCGTACGCGGCGCTGGAGGAGCTGGCGGCGGGCCGCGGTTCGGCGGAGACCTTCAAGGCGGTCGCGCCGTTCTTCCACGGGACCTGGGACGAGGCGGCGCGGGAGCGGAACGCGGCCATGGTGCGGCAGCGGAACGGGGAGGCCGCGGGGGTCTACGGCAGTGAGGGCGCCTTCGAACCGGAGGCCACGCGCGCGGTGTTCGCGGAGTTCGACCGTCCGGTGCTCGTCGTGGCCGGGGAGGGCGACGCGAACACGCCGGAGCCGACGGCCGGCGCGTACGCGGGTCTGTTCCCGAAGGCCGAACTCGCGGTTCTGGCGGGGGCGGGGCACTTCCCGTGGCACGACGACGCGGAGTGGGTCGCGGCGACGGTCGGCGGTTTCCTGACGCGGTGAGCGCGCCCGTGTCCCGGATCGCGTCATCGCGGACCGTTTCCCGGATCAGGTCGCGCTCCCGTTCCCGGACCAGGACGCGCTCCCGTGTCCCGGATCACGTCGCAGCTCCGGGACACGGTCCGCGATGATGTGACCATGCGTTTTCTGTTCGTCGGCGACAGCATGACCATCGGACGCGCCGGCGACTGGACCTGGCGTTACCGCATGTGGGAGCACCTGGAGGCGACGCTTCCCGGCGGGTACGAGATCGTCGGCCCGCGCTCCGGTCTGTACGACCCCGCCGCCGACGCCCCGGCCTCGGAGGCGTACCCCGATCCGGCGTTCCCCGCCGCCGCCCGGCGTCATCTGGCCGGGTGGGGCGAGGGCTGGCTGCACATGGCGCCGGTGATCGGCGAGACGGTCGCGGCGACGGGGGCGGACGTCCTGCTGATCTCCCTGGGCCTGATCGACCTGGGCTTCTACACCAACAGCGACCAGACGGAGGAGAACGTCCGGGCGTTCGTGGCGGCGGCGCGGGATGCGAACCCGCGCGTCCGGGCCGTTCTCCTGCCGGTCATCCCGAACGTGCGCGCCGGGTACGACGCCGCCTTCGCCGCCGAGTGCGCCCGCTTCAACGAGCTCCTGGCGAAGGCGGTCGCCGACCTGGACTCGGCGGCCTCGCCGCTGCTGCTCGCGACGGTTCCGGAGTCGTACGACCTCCGGGTGGACACGTACGACGGGACGCACCCCGGCCCGAGCGGCGAGCGCAAGCTGGCGGGGGCGTTCGCCGACGCGATGCACCAGGCGTGGGGCCTGGGCGGCCCGTACGCCGTCTGACCGGTCAGGCGGCGCGGGTGAGACGGTTGGCGAAGGTGGACACGGTGTACGTGCCGACGCCGAGGACGACCTCCAGGGCGTTGCGGCGGGTGTAGCCGGCCTTCTCGAAGGCGGCGAGGTCCTCGTCGCCGACGGCGCCGGAGGAGGCGAGGACGCGGAGGGTGAACGTCCGCACGGCGGCGAGGCGTTCGGCGTCGGGGGCCGGGCCGAGGGCGGCCATCTTCGCCTCGTGCATGTCGACGCAGAGGTGGCACTGGTTGCGTTCGGCGACGGTCAGGATGACGGTCTCGCGGGAGTGCGGGTCGAGGGTGGTGGACTCGAAGATCGCACTGAGCGTGAGGAAGCCGTCGAGGGTCTCCGGGGACTCCTTGAGGAGCGCGACGGCGGCGGCGGTGCGGGCGGACATGTCGGTGCGTGCGGACAAGACGGTTCCCCCTGACTAGAATGGACAACATGGTTGACCATGTCGCTGGAGAAAACGTAAACCAGGTTGTCGATTCTGGCAAGGGGGTGCCCCGTGACACCCCCGGATACGAGCTGCCCCTGCTCCTCTTCGGCGGCTTCCGCACCCTCATCGACCGGCTCCACGCGCGCCTCGCCGACGAGGGCCACCCCGACATGCGCCCGGCCCACGGCTTCGCCATGCAGGCCATCGGCGTCCACGGCACCACCGCCAGCGACATCGGCCGGCGCCTCGGCGTCTCCAAGCAGGCCGCCGGCAAGACCGTCGACCGGCTGCTCGCCCTCGGCTACGCCGAGCGCGCCGACGACCCCGCCGACGCGCGCCGCAAACTCGTCCGGCTCACTCCGCGCGGCTACGACGCCCTGGCCCGCTCCGCCGCGATCTTCGACGACCTGCGCGCGGAGTGGGCCGCCACCCTCGGCACGGACCGCGTCCGCGACATGGAGGCGGCCCTGCGGAACGTCGTCCCCCCGGAGACGGCGTTCCGCCTGGACGCCACGAGCTGGCTGGGAACGCCCTAGATCACCAGGCGAAGGCCTCCGGGGACGGGCCCGGGCCCGGGAAGATCTCGTCCAGGCCGGCCAGCACCTCCTCGCCCAGCTCAAGCTCCAGGGCGCGCAGGGCGCCCGCCAGCTGGTCCGGGGTGCGGGGGCCGACGATCGGGCCCGTGACACCGGGACGGGTGAGCAGCCAGGCCAGCGCCGTCTCGCCCGGCTGGAGGCCGTGCTTGTCGAGCAGGTCCTCGTACGCCTGGAGCTGCGCCCGTACGGCCGGGTCGGCCAGGGTGGCCGCCGCGCGGCCCTCCGTACGCCGCTTGCCCTCGGTCTCCTTCTTCAGGACACCGCCGAGCAGACCGCCGTGCAGCGGCGACCAGGGGATGACGCCCAGGCCGTACTCCTGCGCGGCCGGGATCACCTCCATCTCGGCGCGCCGCTCGAAGAGGTTGTAGAGGCACTGCTCGCTGACGAGCCCGACCGAGCCGCGCCGGGCGGCGGCCTCGTTGGCCTGGGCGATCTTGTAGCCGGGGAAGTTCGAGGAGCCCGCGTAGAGCACCTTGCCCTGCTGGATGAGGACGTCGACGGCCTGCCAGATCTCCTCGAAGGGAGTGGCGCGGTCGACGTGGTGGAACTGGTAGACGTCGATGTGGTCGGTGCCGAGCCGCTTGAGGCTCGCCTCCACCGCGCGGCGGATGTTGAGCGCCGAGAGCTTGTCGTGGTTGGGCCAGGCCTCGCCGTCGGGGCCCATGTTCCCGTAGACCTTGGTGGCGAGGACCGTGCGGTCACGGCGCCCGTCGCCCTTGGCGAACCAGGAGCCGATGATCGACTCCGTACGCCCCTTGTTCTCCGCCCACCCGTACACATTGGCGGTGTCGAACAGTCTATTTTGACGCCGCGTCTGCCGGGGCCCTAGCGTCGATCCCCAAGCACCACAGGGGATGGGGAGAGCAAGTGGCAAGAGTCCTGGGAGTGGTCCGCCTGTCGAAGGTGTCGGACGAGACCACATCGCCGGAGCGCCAGCGCCGATCGATTCAACGATGGGCCGACCAGGAAGGGCACGTCGTCGTCGGGTGGGTCGAGGACATCGACGTATCTGGCGGTGTCGAGCCGTGGAAGCGCCCGGAGTTCGGCAAGTGGCTGCCGTCCACGATCGGCAAGGAGGTCAGCTCGATCGAGCACCGGATCGCGCTGGATGAGTCCCGGGCCGACGAGTACGACATCATCTGCGCGCTGAAGCTGGACCGCCTCTCACGGCGCGTGCTCCACGTGCACACGCTCGTGGAATGGTGCGAGAAACACGGCAAGGAGGTCGCCACCGTCGAGGACGGGATCAACCTGAACACGCAGATGGGCAAGCTGCTGTTCGGCCTGATCGCCTCCTTCGCGGAAGGGGAGCTCGAAGCCATCAAGGCCCGGGCGAAGTCCTCGTACAACCACCTGGTGAAGGAAGGCCGCTGGCGGGGTGGCCGTATCCCGTACGGCTACCGGGCGGAGAAGCAGGACACCGGTGACGGTTGGCGGCTGGTCCCGGACGACTACGGAACGGACACCGCTGGAACGCTGCGCGAGATCGTCCGCCGACTCATCGAGGGCGAGTCGGCGAACAGCATCGCCCAGTGGCTCAACGAGGACCCGACCAAGACCCCGGTGTCGCTAGATGCCCAGCTCATCAGGAACGGCAAGCCCCCGAAGGGCGGCCGGTGGACCGCCGCGAACACAGCCAAGGTGGTGCGCTCCCTGAACGTTCTCGGTCAGATGGAGGTGACGGAGGAAGTCGTCGTTGACGGCCAGAAGACGAAGCGAACCCGCGTCGTCCGTGACACGGAAGGGCGCCCCCTCCAGCGGGCGGAGCCGCTGATCACTCAAGAGGAGTGGGAGCTGGCGAACAAGAAGCTGGACGAGAACACCAGCAAGCGCAACGGCAACAGGAAGGGCGGCTCTCCGCTTCTCAGGGTCGCGTTCTGCACCTGTGGTGAACCGGCGTACCTCGGCCCGGGGCGGAACTGGCCGTACTACCGGTGCGCCTCGCGGACCACACACAAGCCGTGCCCCACAGGCAGCAAGGGCATCGCGGCGCACGTCCTGGAGGGAGCGGTCGAGGAGGTCTTCCTGCGCGCGGCCGGCGATGTCGAGATCGTGCGGAAGGTCTTCCGCCCGGGTGTGGACTTCACACGGGACATCGAAGAGGTCACCCGCGCTCTGGCAGAACTCCGGGAGGACCGCGAAGCCGGTCTCTACTCCAGCGAGCTGGGCAAGCAGGAGTACCGGGAGACTTACAAGCGGCTGGACGCGAGGCGCGAGCAACTCATGGCCCAACCCACCCGCCCGGACAACTGGGAAAAGATCCCGACGGGCGAGACCTACCGGGAACGCTGGGCGAAGCTGTCGACCCAGCACGAGAAGGGCAGGGAACTCCGGGCAGCCGGCATCAAGGCGGTCATCCACTCGGAAGAGCTCCCGCCCATGACGGCCGCGCAAGCCATGGCCCCCGAGGGGCACGACGGCATGTGGCAGGAAGGGAAGGACCGCGTGCAAATCCTGATCCCGATGGACTTCAAGCGACGCGTCCGCGACTTGGCGGCGGTACACAGCGAAAGCTGACCACCTCGCCGCTGCACGACCGGAGGGCCTTACAGCGGGCCCTCCCGCGCTCTGTAGAATTCCGGCCAGGTCACCGCGGACCGGGCGACGTCCTGTGCGTGTGGAAGCTTGACCGGCTCGGCCGGTCGCTCATCGACCTCGTGTCCATCGTCGACGGCTTGCGCGAGCGCGGCATAGGTTTCCGCGTGCTCGACGGTGCACTCTCCTCCGTCGACACCACATCGGCCGACGGCCGGCTGTTCTTCCAGATCATCGCGGCCATGGCGGAGTTCGAACGGTCGCTCATCAAGGACCGCACACGGGCCGGGCTGCAAGCGGCCAGGGCGCAGGGCCGTACCGGCGGCCGGCCGTCTGTGGTGAACGAGGACGTACTGACCGTGGCCCGTGCGAGGAAGGCCGAGGGAGAGAGCATCAGTGCCATCGCCAAGGCCCTCGGAGTCTCCCGAGCCACGCTGTACCGACACCTGGGAGAGAGCGCCTGAGTCAGGCGCACAGCAGTTCAGACAGGCCCCCGGCTACGTCGGGGGCCGTTGCCGTACATGGACGTACAACACTGCCCTACTCAGCCCGCACCACCATGGCGAATGACGTACAGATCCGCCGGAAGCCGCGATGGTTGCTCAGGCCTGTGTGGCTCATGCACTCGACGTCGACCGCCGCGCTGTCCGGCGAAGGCTCTGCCTTCCACTTGCAGTGCAGGCACTCCGCTTCGAAGGTCACGTCCGTGTCCGGATGCCGCATGATCCGGTGCGTCACGAACCGCAGGACCGTGCGAGCCATCACTCGGTCCCGTGGTCTTCCCGGAGGTGCGTGCGGAGTACGACGTTCGCGTCCGTCGCCTTCGAGTAGTCGCCGACCGATCGGGCGTTGGCTCGGGTCACGGCGACGCCGAGGCACTGCCGACAGCCCGCGACGGGGTTCGGTTCTCCTGTGGGAAGGGTCAGGTTCACCGGCCCTGCCATCGTCGTCTTGGGTGTGCTCATCCGTGCGACCTCCCGACTGTTCGCCTGCCGAAGGATGATCCCCCGGGGTGCGCACGGGATGGCGCTTCAGTCGCGTAGTCGACTGAAGTCATGCACGGCAAGCAGCGGACCACTCGGCGAGCCGCGCCCGGAGATCTTCGCCGAAGAGGGCGTGCTCCTCGTACCCGGCGAACTCCTTCAGGTACGCCTGAACGTCTCGGCCGTCGCGGAGTACGAGACTTCCCGCGGTCGTCTCGATGGTGACCAACGCGGCGTCGTAGATGGTGAACGTGCTCAGAGGGGTTCGGGGCGTCGGTGCCCCTACGGGGATCACCCCGATCTGAACGTTCGGGAGGTAGGACAGGGACGCCAAGCGGTCCATCTGCTCGGCCAGCGCCAGTGGGGAGACGACCGGCCAGCGAACCGCCTGCTCGGTCAGAACGAACGTGAACCGCTTCGAGGCGTCGTAGAGGACGGCTTGCCGTCCCAGCTTCCCCGCCACTGCCTTGCTTGTGTCGGCCGTCGAGTGGGCCAGGCTCGCCCGTACGTACTCCGGTGTTGCCAGCAGGCCGGTGACCATCGAGAGCAGGAAATACCGCATCTGCGTGGAGGACGCTTCGAGCGACTTCAGCTCGGCCTGCCTCGTGCCGAGCCCCTTGCGCCGAAGCTCTCGGACGTTCCGCCACTCGGTGTTCGCCATCCTGGCGAGGGCAGAGACCTCGGCGACCAGTTCCGGCGGAGCGTCAAGCGCTCGCAGGATCTGCTCGACGTCGACCAGGGACGGCCGTGTCCGGCCGTTCTCGATGCGAGACACCTTCGACTGGGACATGTTGCAGCGCGCCGCGAGCCGGTCCCCAGAGAGGCCGGCTCGCTTGCGCAAGTCCCGAAGCAGAGAGGCGAGTTCGGTACCAGACTCGCCAAGCTGCTCAGCTTCGAACGTCACTCCGTCACGCGCTCCGCGTACTCCAGGAAGGGAACCGACTCGGAAACGGCGATGCGCTGCCACTCGACGAACGGCGCAGGGTCACCTTCGTACAGTTCCCGGCTGATCTGCGTGCCATCGCCCTCGTAGCGCATCAGGACGACCGTCGAGCAGTCGAACATCCAGAAGTCCTCGACATCCGGCAACGGGTTCTCTCGCTCGGTCACGTCCAGGATGCGGATGTCCTCCCCGGCGAGCACGTGCGGGGCGTAGTAACGCGAGAACTCGAAGCGCAGGTACTCGGAGAGCGGTCGAGTCAGGACATGCACTCGCCCCTTACTCCTCCCCTCGCCGCGCAACCGCCTCAGATCCTCCGTGTACGCGGACGAGTAGGTGTGGGGGTCGACGCGCTTGCCTGCGCGGAAGGCTTCGAGCTCTTCCGCCTCCTGCGGTACGAGGTACTGGGGCAGGGTCTCCAGTCGCCACGCTTCCGTCCGGAAGCCTCGGAGCGTCGCCCGCCACTCGTCACCATCCAAGAGCACGAACGGCCTCCCGAAGAACGCTCTCGGGGATCTCCACGAGCCCTTCCCCCTGCGGGGGCGTGAAGGCGTCGGACACGTCGCCCTGAACCACGATGGAGCCGGAAGTGGTGCGGTAGACGTTCGGGCAGTCGTCCTCTCCGCACGTGCCGTTGCCGTTGCCGGTGAGCCGAGTCAGTTCTTCGCGTGCCATGCGAACTCCCGTGACTTGTCGGCCCGGCGGGGCCGCCTGAGACGACCGTACGGGGGCCGCTCGCGGCCGTCCATGCACGGACGTGACTTATGCGCGTTGTCGCATAAACGGGCGGCTGAGTGGTCGGCTCTTGCTTGGAGTGGGCTCGAAGCAGTTGGCTTGTGCCTCATGAAGTACACGCAGCTCGGACGCACCGGACTCAAGGTCAGCCGACTCGTCCTCGGCACGATGAACTTCGGCCCGCAGACAGACGAACCGACAAGTCACGGCATCCTGGATGCCGCGCTGGACGCAGGTCTGAACTTCGTAGACACGGCCAATGTGTATGGGTGGGGTGAGAACAAGGGCCGCACGGAGGAGATCATCGGCTCGTGGTTCGCGAAGGGCGACGGCCGTCGTGACAAGACCGTCCTCGCCACCAAGGTCTACGGGAACATGGCCCCGGACGGTGATTCCTGGCCCAACCACGACAAGCTCTCGGCGCTGAACATCCGCCGTGCCGTCGATGCGAGCCTGAAGCGCCTCGGTACGGACTACATCGACGTCTACCAGTTCCATCACGTCGACCGGGCGACCCCCTTCGAGGAGATCTGGCAGGCCGTCGACGTCCTGATCCAGCAGGGCAAGATCCTCTACGCCGGCTCCTCCAACTTCCCCGGCTACAAGATCGCCCAGGCCAACGAGATCGCCGCCCGGCGCGGCTCGGTCGGCCTCGTCAGCGAGCAGTGCCTGTACAACCTCTTCGAGCGGCGCGCCGAGATGGAGGTGATCCCGGCGGCCCAGGAGTACGGGCTCGGGGTCATCCCCTGGTCGCCCCTCCACGGCGGTCTCCTCGGGGGCGTCCTCAAGAAGGACGCCGAGGGCAAGCGCCGTCTGGAGGGCCGGGCGGCCGAGACGCTCGCCACGCCGGGGGTGCGGGCACAGTTCCAGGCGTACGAGGACCTGCTCGACAAGCACGGTCTCCAGCCCGGCGAGACGGCGCTCGCCTGGCTCCTCACCCGCCCCGGCGTGACGGGCCCGATCGTCGGCCCCCGCACCCCGGACCAGCTGGCGGGCGCGCTCCGCGCGCTGGAGCTGGAGCTGAGCGACGAGGTCCTGTCCGCCCTGGACGAAATCTTCCCGGGCCCGGGTCCCTCCCCGGAGGCCTTCGCCTGGTGATCAGCTAGCCGTACGTACGGTGGTCGTCGCCCCTTCGCCTTGGGCGGCGACCACCTCTTACTCAAGCCGGCGTTAAAGTGCCTACTTCGCCGTGTCGAAGAAGTTGAGCCCCGCGTCGAGGGCGGTGTCCATGATGGCGTGACTGGTGGCTTCGTCCGTCTGCGGTCCGAAGTTCATCGTCCCGAGGACGAGTCGGCTGACCTTGAGTCCGGTGCGTCCGAGCTGCGTGTACTCCATGGGCGTCAAGCCAACTGCTTCGAGCGCACTCGAAGCAAGGGACTTCCCACGAGAGGGGTCGGGGTACTACTGACCGGCCAGCGAGGCCACCGCGATGATTGCGAACATCAGTACGAGCACGCCGGCCATGATCCGGTTACGGGTCTTCGGGTCCACCCGACGAGGTTAACCCGAGTGCCCCTCGCGCCCCTCAAGGGGCCAGGCACCGACCGTCTCGTACCGCGGCTGCGCGCCCGGCACCCCGCCCCCGGGCAGGTTCGACCGTACGAGCGCCAGCTCGCCGACCTGCCACCGCGCCCCCTCGAACCCGCCGAGCTCGTCCACGAAGGCACCGAGCGCCACCCCGTCCCCCCGCGCCCGGCCCACGGTCAGATGCGCCTGGTAGCGGCGGTGCTCGTCCATCGGGACCCCGGCGCGGCGCGCGGCGGCGTCGGACCGCTCGGCGAGGAGCCGCAGCGTGTCCAGATCCCCGGCGACCCCCGCCCACAGCGCCCGCCGCCCGAAGTGCCCGCCGCCGTGCAGCCGCAGCGAGAACGGCGGCGTCCGGTGCGCGGCCCGCTCAAGGCGTACCCGCAGCTCGGGCAGCAGCTCCTCCCCGACCTCCCCCATGAACGCGAGCGTGAGATGCCAGCCGGGCCGCGCGGTCCACCGGAGCCGCTCCGCTCCGGGCAGCCGCCGGAGCCGCCCGACGACCTGCCCGAGCTCGTCGAGCCGCTCCTCCGGCGGCACCACCGCGGCGAAAAGCCTCATGGGGAGAGTCTGGCAGGCCGACGGGCCCGGGGCCGCCCGCACGCCCCGGGCCCGTCGGCCGGACGGGTCAGAAGACCTGGCTGTACGTCGTCCCGGCCGGAGCGACGCCGACCTGAGTGGCCGAGCGCGCCGCGAACGGGGCCCGCCAGCTGCCCGTACCGGCGTAGAAGTACGCCTTGTTCGTCGCGGTCCGCACGTACAGATCGGGCCGGCCGTCCTTGTTGCCGTCGCCGATGCCGATGATGTCCCGGTACTCGTTCCACCCGGCGCCGATCCGCACGCGGGGCGCGTACGTGCCGTCGCCCTTGCCGAGGTAGAGCCACAGCACCCCGGCCTTGTCGCGGGCGACGAGGTCACCGGCGGGAGCGCCCGCGACGTTCCCCACGGCGACCAGCTCGTTGTAGATCCCCCAGCCGAAGCCGATCTTCCGTCGGGGTGCGTACGGGGCGGACGCGTAACCGGTCCCCTTGTACAGGTAGAGGTCTCCGGCCTTGTCCACGGCGACGAGGTCGGCCCGGCCGTCGCCGGTCAGCTCGCTGCCGCCCGCCAGCAGGTTGTAGACGCCCCAGCCGCCGCCGACCTTCCGGGCGGGCTGCTCGATCCAGCCCGTCTTGTTCCCCAGGTGCAGCCACAGCACACCGCTCGTGTCGCGGCTGACGACATCGGGGGCCGTCGAGCCGGCGAGGTCACCGGCGGACTCGACGCGGTCGTAGGTGTTCCAGTTCAGCCCGGACACCGAGGAGTCCCAGCCGGGCCTGGCCTCGACGAGCCGCCCCGCGGCGTCGTCCCAGCGGGTGTCGAGCCGGTCGAGGTAGCCGCTCGCCGGACGCACGAACAGGTCGGGCGAGCCGTTGTCGGTGTAGTCGTGGACCCTCGGCGTGCGGACCACCTCGGTGGTGCCGGAGGCGGTGACGGACGGCATCCCGTTCCAGGGCCTGGCCGTCACCTTCCACTCGTACGCGCCGTTGCGCGCCTGCTCGTAGCCCCAGCCGGCGTACTCCCTCAGGTCCCCGGACCAGTCGAGACCGAGGGAGCCGTCGGGGAAGACCCCGGTGCCCGTGGTGCCGGGACGGACGGTCTCACGGTAGGTCCGCCCCGTCGCCGTGTGCTTGAACTCGATGTCCAGGTCGGCCTTGGTGGTGGAGAACTTCCAGGCCAGGCGGGTCTTGGCGACCCCGTCGAGGTTCATCGAGGCCGGGACGGCATGGCCCAGGTACTCCAGCGGGGCGGTGCCCCCGTCGGTCTGGCCCGTCGAGGCGATCAGCTCGGCGGCCGGCTTCCCGTCCGCGCCGAGGGCGACCCGGTAGACGCCCTTGCCGTGCTCGGCGGTGGTGCCGAGGACGAGCAGGGTGTCGCCGGGACCCTTCTTGACGCTCGTCGCGTGGGCGAGGAGCGGGAAGCTCGTCCCGTCCGTCAGCGAGCGGGCCGTGAACCCGGACGGGGGCGTGCTTCCGCCGGTCGGGGCGATGTTGTCGGACATGAACCACGCACCCAGCAGACCACCGACGAGTCGTGCGTCGCCGTCGTAGTCGAGCTGCGCCCGCTTGACCGCGTCCGTGCCCCGGACCGCCGAGGCGAGCACGACCCGGCCGTCCGCGCGCTCCGTCCAGGCGACATGGCTCGGCGAGATCACCTCGACGTCGCCCGACGTCGAGGAGTCGTCGGACTGGTACGTCTCGACGGTGTGACCCGTCTTCAGGTCGACGACCGTCTTGCCGCTGAACACGACACCCGGCAGGTAGTCACCCACCCCGACACCACGGGCGAGGCTGCCGTCCGCGTTCGTCACCGCCCGGACGGACACGTCGGCCCCTTCCTTGCTGACGATCTTCCCGAAGACGGGTCCGTCGCCATCCTGCGCCACGACGTCCGTGCCCACCACTCCCTCGACGTGACCACGGGCTTCGCCCCCCAGGCCGACGGTGACGGGCGCGCTGCCGTTCGCCATGTCGTACAGGGTGACCTGGCTGTCCTCGTAGGTGTGCCAGACCTGCTTCACGACCGCCACGTGATCCGAGCCCGAACCGATGGCGTATTCGAGGAAGCCGGTCGGGACGACCTTCGAGGTCCCGTCCGCGTACTTGGTCCAGCGCGACACACCGTCGGGGTCCACGGACAGGAAACCGGTGGCTCCCGCGCCCGTGATCGTGCCGCCCGAGGCCAGGAACGGGACCTGGATCGGAGCGGCGGCCGTCGCAGCCGCGGACACGGGTGCGGCGACGGCGGCCGGCGCGAGGACCGGCGTGGCCGCGGCGACGGCCAGGACGACCGCGACGGACACCGAGAGACGTCGACGGGACAGAGTGGTACGCAAGGCGCATTCCCCCCACTTGAGTATGAATGGAACGAAGAGAACCGAACGATTCGGACGCGGCGCTACGCGAACTTGTTGAAGGGCGTGCCGTACATGCCCTCCCGGTACACCCCGACCGACGTGGACGCACGCGGCTTGAAGGGCGCCCGCCAGTCGCCCGTACCGGCGTAGAAGTACGAGGTGTTGTTCGCGCCGCGCGCGAACAGGTCGGGGCGGCCGTCCTTGTTCGCGTCGCCGATGCCGACGAGGTCGCCGTACACCCCCCAGCCGGCGCCGACCTTGACGCGCGGCGCGTACGAGCCGTCGCCCTTGCCCAGGTAGAGCCAGAGCACGCCGGCCTTGTCGCGGGCGAGCAGGTCACCGGCGGGCGCGCCGGCGACGTTCCCGACGGCGACCAGCTGGTCGTAGATGTTCCAGCCGAAGCCGATCTTCCGGCGGGGTGCGAAGGGCGCGGCGGCGTCCCCCGTCCCCGCGTACAGGAACAGGCCGCCGTCGTACTCCATGGCGACCAGGTCGGCCCGCCCGTCGCCGGTCAGGTCGCTGCCGCCGGCCAGCTCCTCGTACCGGTACCAGCCGCTGCCGATCCGCACCCGGGACTCAAGAGGGAACCTGTTGTTGTCGCCGGTGCCCTGGTAGAGCCAGAGGACGCCCTCCAGGTCGCGGCCGACCGTGTCGGGCGCGCTCGAGCCGGCGACGTCACCGACGGACTCGACGCGGTCGAGGCTGTTCCACCCCCAGCCCGCCTCGCTGGAGTACTCCCAGTCGTAGGCGGGGACGAACCGTCCCGTCGCGTCGTCCCAGCGCGTGTCGATCCGGTAGAGGTAACCGTTCTTGGCGCGGGCGAACAGGTCGGGCGAGCCGTTGTCGGTGTAGTCGTGCGGCTTGGGGCCGCGGGTCACGGTGAAGCTGCCGGTGGCGGTGACGGGAGGCGTCCCGTTCCACGGGGTCGCGGTGACCTCCCACGTGTAGTCGCCGTTGAAGGCGGCGCGCTTGCCCTCGTCGTCGCCGTCCCGGAACTCGCCCGCCCAGGCGAAACCGAGCGCGCCGCCGGGGTAGACCCCGGTGCCGGCGGAGCCGTCGACGGGCGGCCGGACGGTCGTGCGGAAGGACTCCGACGTCTCCTTGTTCTTGAGGACCACGGTGAGGTTTGCCCGGGTCGTGGAGAACTTCCACGTCAGCGGGGTCTTGGCGGCGCCGTCCAGGTTCACCACGGCCGGGACGCCGCTCTCGACGTACGAGAGGGGGGTGAAGCCCTCGTTGGGCTCGCCGGTGGCGGCGATCAGCGTGGCGAAGGGCCTGCCGTCGGCGCCCAGCGCGATCCGGTACACACCGGAGCCGTGGGCGGCGGTGACACCGAGGGCGAGCAGGGTGTTGCCGGGGCCCTTCGTCACGCTCTCGGCGTGATCGAGAAGGGCGAAGGAGGTCCCGTCCGTCAGCGAGCGCGCGGTGAGCGGGTACATCGCGGCGGCGTCACCGGACGGACCGGTGCCACTGGACATGAACCAGCCGCCCAGCAGACCGCCGACGAGGCTGGCCTCGGGGTCGTAGTCGAGCGGAACGCGCGTGACCTCGGCCGTACCGCGCTTCGCCGAGGCGAGCAGGAGCCGGCCGTCCCCCTGCTCCGTCCAGGCGACGTGGCTCGACGAGAAGCGGTTGAGGCCCTTGTACGACCGGGACCCGGGGTACTTCTCGACGACCCGGGCGGTCTTGAGGTCGACGACCTTGTCATCGCTCAGCAGGAGGCCCGGCAGGCTGTCGCCCGCGTAGAGCCTCGTGACGAGGCTGCCGTCGGGCTCCGTCACCCGCCGGACCGTCACCGTGCCCGCGTCCTTGCGGACGAGCTTCGCGTGACCCTCGTCCTCGAGCTCGTTCATCACGATGTCCGAGCCGACCACCCCGGTGACCCAGCCGTCTGGGCTCCTCGGCAGGTCGACGGCGACGGGCGCGGCGCCGCTCGCCATGTCGGTCAGGGTCACCTGCTCGTCGCCGGCGGCGTGCCAGATGTTCTTCACGACGGCGACCTTGTCGGAGGCCGTGCCCTCGACCCGGGTATTGGTGTACGTCGTGATGACCTTCGAGACCCCGTCCGCGTACCGGGTCCAGCGGGACACCCCTTCGGAGTCCCTGGAGAGGAACCCGGTGGTCCCCGCGCCTTCGATCGTGCCGCCGGCGGCCAGGAACGGCACCGGGACCGGCGCGGCGGTGACGGCCGCCGGCAGGGCCACGGCGGCGGGCGCGGCGAAGGCCGCCGGGGTCAGCGACGTGGCGGCGAGGGCGACGACGACGCCCACCGCGACCGAGGACACCCGACGGTGAGACAAATGACCACGCAAGACGTATTCCTCCCCAACCCCAACGGATACGCCCTACTTGACTCCGCCCCTCGCCGAAAGGTTGTACGGCTAATGTCGGCGGGATGAAGATCCGGAAGGGCGGGGCGGAGGACCTCCCCGCGATACTCGCGATACTCGACAGCGCCGTGGTGTGGCTCAACGGCAAGGGGATCACCGCCCAGTGGGGCACGGAGTCGTTCTCCGGGCGGCCGAAGGCGGTGGAGCAGGTCGAGCGGACGATGTCCGAGGGCGACCCGTGGATCGTCGAGATCGACGGCGTACCGGCGGGCACGATGACGCTGACGCCGCACCCCGGCCAGTACGTCGAGCCGGCGGACGAGCCGGAGGTGTACGTCCGCCTCCTGGCGACGGACGCCCGCTTCCACGGTCACGGAGTGGGGGCGGCGCTCCTGCGGCACGCGGAGGCGGAGACCCGCCGCCAGGGGGTGTCGCTGCTCCGGGTGGACTGCTTCGCGGGCAGCGAGGGCCGCCTGATCGAGTACTACGAAGGCCAGGGCTTCACCCGCACCGAACCGTTCCAGGTGGGCGACTGGCCGGGCCAGGTCCTGGAACGGCGCGTCTGAGAACGACGGCGGGAGGGGCCGGGGCCACACAGGCCCCGGCCCCCGCCCGGGGGCTACGCCGCCGTGGCCAGCCGCTCGCGCGCCACGAACCGCACCTGCGGGTGCCCGTGGTTCCAGCCCATCGCGACCTTGAGGCCGCCGACCCGCGCCAGGACCAGGCCCACGACGACCGCCGCGGCCAGCGAGATCACGCCGCCCGTCGCGAAGCCGACGCGCGCGCCGTACGTGTCGGTGACCCAGCCGAGCAGCGGGGCCCCGATCGGCGTACCGCCGGCGAAGACCATCATGTAGAGGCTCATGACCCGCCCCCGCATGGCGGGGTCGGTGGCCATCTGGACGGCCGAGTTCGCGGTGATGTTCACGGTGAGGCCGATCATGCCGATCGGCACGAGCAGCAGCGCGAACACCCAGAAGGCCGGCGACAGGGCCGCCGCGATCTCCAGGACACCGAAGACGGCCGCCGCGATCACCAGCATCCGCAGCCGCGTGGAGCCGCGGCGGGCGGCGGCGAGGGCGCCCACGAGGGAGCCGGCGGCCATGAGGGTGTTGAGCAGGCCGTACGACCCGGCGCCGACGTGGAAGACGTCGCCGGAGAAGGCGGTGAGCCAGATCGGGAAGTTGAACCCGAAGGTCCCGATGAAGCCGACGAGCACGATCGGCCAGATGAGGTCCGGCCGCCCCGCCACGTACCGCAGGCCTTCCCGCAGCTGCCCCTTGCCGCGCGGGACGCGCTCCACCGGGTGGAGCTCGGCCGGCCGCATGAGCAGGAGGCCCACGATGGGCCCGAGGAAGAACAGCCCGTTGAGGAGGAAGGCCCAGCCGCTGCCGACCCCGGCGATGAGGACACCGGCGACGGCGGGTCCGATGAGCCGCGCGGACTGGAAGTTCGCGGAGTTCAGGGAGACGGCGTTGCGGAGCTGCTTGGGGCCGACCATCTCGGAGACGAAGGTCTGCCGCGCGGGGTTGTCGACGACGGTGACCATGCCGAGCAGGAACGCGATCAGGTACACGTGCCAGACCTGGATGGTCCCGGACAGCGTGAGCGCGGCGAGCGCGAGCCCGCACAGGCCGAGGGCCGCCTGGCTGACGAGCAGCAGACGCCGCTTCGGGTAGCGGTCGGCGATGACACCGCCGTAAAGACCGAAGAGCAGCATCGGCAGGAACTGCAGGGCCGTCGTGATGCCGACGGCGGCGGCCGAGCCGGTGAGGCTCAGGACCAGCCAGTCCTGGGTGATCCGCGCCATCCAGGTACCGGTGTTGGAGACGATGGCTCCGGTGAAGAACAGCCGGTAGTTGCGGATGCGGAGCGAGGAGAAGGTTTCCCCCCGCCCCCGGGTCTTGAGGGTGGGTTTATGGACGGGTGCGGAGTCTGCTCCGGGTCCCGTACTCAAAGTGCGTCGCCTCCTTGGCGCCTCGGTTACAGGTGGGCGAGCTTCTCCAGGACCGGGGCGGCCGCGCGCAGCTTCGCCCATTCGTCCTCGTCCAGGCCTTCGGCGAGGGCTGCCAGCCAGGCGTTCCGCTTGCGGCGGGACTCTTCGAGCATGGCTTCGGCCTGCTCGGTCTGGCTGACCACCTTCTGCCGGCGGTCGTCGGGGTGCGGCTCAAGCCGGACCAGTCCCTTGGCTTCGAGCAGCGCGACGATGCGGGTCATCGACGGCGGCTGGACGTGCTCCTTGCGGGCCAGCTCACCGGGGGTGGCGGAGCCGCAGAGCGACAGGGTGCCGAGCACCGACATCTCGGTGGGGCTCAGCGACTCGTCGACGCGCTGGTGCTTGAGGCGTCGGCCCAGTCGCATGACGGAGGAGCGGAGCGCGTTCACGGCCGCGGCGTCGTCGGCGGTGCCGTGGGACAGATCTGGCATGTTCGTTAGCCTAACTCATTACTCTGTCTAAATACCAACGGGAGTGGTCGGACGTCACGCGCATCACACCCACAACTCCCGGGCGAGGTGACAGCACGGCACACGCCAGATCACGCTTCGGCATCCATGTATCACCCAAATGAGTGAGTCGGATCCGGAAAGTGACGCAAAGAGGCCCCGGCTGCCCCGACCCTGAACGGCATGGGATCGACAGTGCTCAGCCTGCGCATCGACGGTGAGCTGCTCGACCGGCTCAGGAGTCACGCCGCGAAAAGAGGAATGAGCGTCCAGGACTATGTGGCCCGGACGCTCATTCGCGAGGATTTCGACGAGCGGTTCAAGACCGCCGTCGACGAGACGGAGAAGTTCTACGGCTCACCGGGAGCCGGCACGGACGATCACGTGAGGCCGAGCGCCGGCATCGCGTAGTAGAAGACGAAGACCGCCGACACCACGTACATGGCCACCGGGACCTCACGGCCCCGGCCGGCCGCGAGACGCAGCACGGTGAAGGCGATGAAGCCGATGCCGATGCCGTTCGTGATCGAGTACGTGAACGGCATCATGACCATGGCCAGGAACGCCGGCACCGCGATGGTGAAGTCGCTCCAGTCGATGTCCTTGACCGACCCGGCCAGGATCAGGAAGCCCACCGCGAGCAGCGCGGGGGTCGCGGCCTGCGACGGCACCATGGTCGCGAGCGGCGTGAAGAACAGCGCCACGGAGAACAGCCCGCCGGTCACGACCGAGGCGAGACCGGTGCGGGCACCCTCGCCGACACCGGCCGTGGACTCCACGAAGCAGGTGGTGGCGGAGGAGGAGGTCGCACCGCCGGAGGCGACGGCGAGGCCGTCGACGAGCAGCACCTTGTTGATGCCGGGGAAGTTGCCGTCCTTGTCGATCAGCTTGGCCTCGTCGCCGACGCCGAGGATCGTGCCCATGGCGTCGAAGAAGCAGGACAGCAGCACGGTGAAGACGAAGAGGGTGCCGGTCAGGAATCCGACCTTGCCGAAGCCGCCGAAGAGGCTGACCTGGCCGACGAGACCGAAGTCGGGCGAGGCGACGGGGTTGCCGGGCCACTCGGGGGTGGTGAGACCCCAGGAGGGGACGGTCGCGACCGCGTTGATCACCATGGCCACGATCGTCATGACGACGATCGAGATGAGGATCGCGCCGGACACCTTGCGGATGATCAGCGCGAGGGTCAGCAGCGTGCCGAGGATGAAGACGAGGACCGGCCAGCCGGTGAGGTGACCGTCGCCGCCGAGCTGGAGCGGGACGGTGGTGTGCGCGGCGTCGGGGATGCGGGAGACGAAGCCCGAGTCGACGAGGCCGATCAGCATGATGAAGAGGCCGATGCCGATGGCGATGCCCTTGCGGAGGCCGACCGGGACGGCGTTCATGACGCGCTCGCGCAGCCCGGTGGCGACGAGCAGCATGACGACGATGCCGGCGAGGACGACCATGCCCATGGCGTCCGGCCAGGACATCTTCGGCGCGAGCTGGAGGGCGACGACCGTGTTGACGCCGAGGCCGGCGGCGAGGGCGATCGGGACGTTGCCGATGACGCCCATGAGGAGGGTCGTGAACGCCGCCGTGAGGACGGTGGCGGTGACGAGCTGACCACTGTCGAGCTGGTGCCCGTACATGTCCTTGGCGCTGCCGAGGATGATCGGGTTCAGCACGATGATGTACGCCATCGCGAAGAAGGTGGCGAATCCGCCACGGATCTCGCGGGCGACGGTCGAGCCGCGCTCGGAGATCTTGAAGAAGCGGTCGAGGCCGGAGACGGGGTTTTCAGGGGTCTCCGGGGGCATGGCCTTGGCGGTGGCCGTCGTACTCATGGGGGGTTCCTCTTCGGAGGTCAGAAGTCCTTTTTGGCGGTTCATACGAGTGGAACCCGCCAGAGGCAAACCGTTTCAGTATGAACACATGAACGAGCAGGAGTCCATCTCCGCGCGTAGACACGAAAATGACCGGCCTAAACTGAGCCCCATGGCGAAGTGGACACCGAAGCACGAGGCACCCGAGCCCCTCGAAGGGCCGGTCGTCGGCACCATCACCGGCGGAACGATCCTCTGGTTCGTCCTCTTCGTCGTCCAGGTCCCGTTCTACGGCTGGTTCGACGACCGGGACCTCACCTGGTGGGTGTGGACGTGCCTGGCGGGCGCGGGCCTCGGCCTGATCGGCATCTGGTACGTACGGAAGCGGGACGCGGCGATCAAGCGACACGCGGCGGCGCAGGCGGCCCGGGCGACGGGGCAGACCCCCGGGTCCCACCCCGGTGCGACCGCCTAGACCCGGGGACGCGTGACACAGGACACGCGGCACGGGGGCGCGTAGCACCGGGGAACGATTCCCCTCCTCCCCCGGTCTGATCTTCGCGCTCCTCGGCAGGTGAACGACCGAATCCGGTCGTACCGTCGAAAACATGACTCAGCGGGCGAAGATCGACACGGACGGCGGCCAGACGGCGACGACCGGGCCGCCGGTCGTCCACCGCCCCGCCGGACTGACCTCCGCCGAGGTCGCCGAACGCGTCGCGCGCGGCGAGGTCAACGACGTACCCGTACGGAGCTCCCGCTCGATCACCGAGATCGTCCGGGCGAACGTCTTCACCCGCTTCAACGCGATCATCGGCGTCCTCTGGGTGATCATGCTCTTCGTCGCGCCGATCCAGGACAGCCTCTTCGGCTTCGTGATCATCGCCAACACCGGCATCGGCATCATCCAGGAGCTCCGCGCCAAGAAGACCCTCGACGGCCTCGCGGTCATCGGCGAGGCGAAACCCACCGTCCGCCGCGACGGAGTGGCGGCCGAGCTGTCCACCTCGGAGATCGTCCTCGGCGACCTGATCGAACTCGGCCCGGGCGACAAGGTCGTCGTCGACGGCGAGGTGGCGGAGGCCGACAGCCTCGAGATCGACGAATCGCTCCTCACCGGCGAGGCGGACCCGGTGGTGAAGAAACCGGGCGACCGCATGATGTCCGGCTCGTTCGTGGTCGCCGGCGGCGGCGCCTTCACCGCCACCAAGGTCGGCCGCGAGGCGTACGCCGCCCAGCTCGCCGAGGAGGCGTCCCGCTTCACCCTGGTCCACTCCGAGCTGCGTACGGGCATCTCCACGATCCTCAAGTACGTGACGTGGATGATGATCCCGACCGCGATCGGGCTCGTCATCAGCCAGCTCGTCGTGAAGGACGACAACTTCAAGGACGCGGTGGCCCGCACCGTCGGCGGCATCGTCCCCATGATCCCCGAGGGCCTCGTCCTCCTCACCTCCGTCGCCTTCGCGATCGGCGTGATCCGCCTCGGCCGCAAGCAGTGCCTCGTACAGGAGCTGCCGGCGATCGAGGGCCTGGCCCGGGTGGACGTGGTCTGCCTGGACAAGACGGGCACGCTCACCGAGGGAGGCATGGACGTCACGGAGCTCCGCGCCCTGAACGGATCGGACGAGTCGTACGTACGAAAGGTCCTCGGCGCCCTCGGGGAGTCCGACCCCCGCCCGAACGCCTCCCTCCAGGCCATCATCGACGCCTACCCGGACACGGTGGAGTGGCGCTGCACCGAATCGCTCCCGTTCTCCTCGGCCCGCAAGTACAGCGGGGCGTCGTTCAGCGAGGGGGACGGGGAGAACTCGACCTGGCTCCTGGGAGCCCCGGACGTCCTCCTGAAGACCGGCGACACGACCCTCACGGAGATCGACCACCTGAACGAGCAGGGGCTGAGGGTCCTCCTCCTGGCCCGTACGACCCGGGAACTCGACTCCCCCGAGGTGGCGGCCGACGCCCACCCCACCGCCCTGGTGGTCCTGGAACAGCGACTGCGCCCGGACGCCTCCGACACCCTCGCCTACTTCGCCGACCAGAACGTCGCCACCAAGGTCATCTCGGGCGACAACGCGGTCTCGGTGGGCGCGGTGGCCGGAAAGCTGAACATGCCGGGCGCGCAGAACACGGTGGACGCCCGCCACCTGCCCGCCGTGCGGGAGGACATGGCGAAGGTCCTGGACGAGAACGCGGTCTTCGGCCGGGTCACCCCGCAGCAGAAGCGGGACATGGTGGCGGCGCTCCAGTCACACGGCCACACGGTCGCCATGACGGGCGACGGCGTCAACGACGTCCTGGCCCTCAAGGACGCGGACATCGGCGTCTCGATGGGCTCGGGCTCGGAGGCGACGAGGGCGGTGGCCCAGATCGTCCTCCTGAACAACAGCTTCGCGACGCTCCCGTCGGTGGTCGCGGAAGGCCGCCGGGTGATCGGCAACATCACCCGGGTGGCCACCCTCTTCCTCACGAAGACGGTCTACTCGGTCCTCCTGGCGATCCTGGTGGTGGTCTCGCAGGTGGAGTACCCCTTCCTCCCCCGCCACCTGACCCTGCTCTCGACCCTCACGATCGGCGTCCCGGCGTTCTTCCTCGCGCTGGCGCCCAACAGGGAACGCGCGAAGCCGAACTTCGTACGGCGGGTCATGCGGTACGCCATCCCCGGGGGCGTCATCGCGGCGGCGGCGACCTTCACGACGTACCTGCTGGCGCGCCACTACTACACGGGCGAGGACGCCCTGGGCGCGGAGACGAGCGCGGCCACGCTGACCCTCTTCCTGGTGTCGATGTGGGTCCTGGCGATCATCGCCCGCCCCTACACCTGGTGGCGCATCGCCCTGGTGGCCGCGATGGCCGCCGCCTTCCTCCTGGTCCTCGCCGTCCCGTGGCTCCAGGACTTCTTCGCCCTGAAGCTCGTGGGAGTGACGATGCCGTGGACGGCGGTGGCGATCGCGGCGGCGGGCGCGGCGCTGCTGGAACTGGCGTGGCGGTGGGTGGACCGGAGGTTCCCGGCGTGAGGGGGACCTTCGATCCGGTCGGGCCGGGTGAAGGCGGTGGATCCGCCGGAGTCAGTCGCCGGTCGTGCCGTCGAGCATCTCGCGCAGGATGTCCAGGTGGCCGTTGTGGCGGGCGGTCTCCTCGGTGAGGTGGAGGAGGATCCAGCGCAGGTCGACGTGGAGGCCGTCACGGACGGCTCGCTCGGCCTGACGGTCGAGGCTGTTGCCGGCGACCAGTTCGCGGTAGCGGGCGCTCTGTCCGGCATATTCGTCGAGCAGCTGGGGCAGCGGGAAGTCGACGGCGATGCGCATCTCGCGGTCGGGGTCCTCTTCGGTCCAGGGCCCCTGGTCCTCCTCTCCGAGGAAGACCACCTGGAACCAGTAGTACTCGACCCAGCGGAGGTGGTTGATCACCCCGCTCAGGGTCATCAGCGGCGATCCCGGCAGGAGCGCCTTGCGGGCGTTCTCCGCAGAGACCCCGGCGCACTTGGCGCGGGCGGTGTCACGTGCGTAGTCGAGGAACGTGGTGAGCTGGGTGCGCTCGTCCCACGCGGGCGGAGTGTCGTCGATTCTGGTCATCGCGCGCAGCATCCCCGAAGGCGGCGATCAATGTCGAGGCATTTTGCCGACGGGCCTGCAGGTCCACGGGGTGGGCCGGCTTCGTGGGCTCCTGGTGGGACCGCCCTCTATCCGAGAGTCGCGCCGTCCGGTACCGGATCACACGAGGACCTCAAGACCCGCAGCCTCAGGCGAGCGTCGCCTCCAGGCGGTCCAGGACGTGGGGCCAGCCGTGGCCCATGCCCTCGTATGCCTGGCGGCCCAGGGGCGAGTCGAGGTCGAAGCCGGCGTGCTTGAGGACGAGGCGGGTGCCCTCGCCCTCCGGGTGCAGCGTCCAGGTGATGGTGGTGTCGAGCGTGCCCTCGGCGAAGCGGTAGGCGAGCAGCTTCTCCTCGTCGACGGCGGTCACCTCGCACGGCTGCTGCCCGAAGTTGCCCATGTCGAGGGTGAAGCGGTGTCCGACGACCGGCTTGACGTCGCCGGCGGCCCACCAGCGGGCGTGCAGTTCGGGGTCGGTCAGGGCCTTCCACACCGCCGCGGGTGCGTGCGGCAGGAACTTCTCGCAGGTGATCGTGTTGTTCTCGGTCATGTCTCGGATTCCTCGTCCAGGAGATGGGCCAGCGCGTCCAGGCGCTGCTTCCAGTAGTGCTCGAACGGATGCAGCCACTCGCTCACCTCGGCCAGCCGGGCCGGTTCGAGGTGGTAGAAGCGGTGCCGCCCGCGGGGCTCTTCGCGCACCAGTCCCGCGGTACGGAGCACCGCCAGGTGCTCGGAGACCGCGGGCCTCCCGAGCTCGAACATCCCGGCCAGCTCGCCCGTGGAGCGGGGCCCTTCACGCAACGTTTCGAGCAGTCTGCGGCGCACCGGGTTGGCCAGCACGCCGAACACGTCGGTCGGCATGACATCCACCATACGTCGGAATTTTCCGACGCGTCAAAAGTTTCCGACGCATTTTTCGTGCCTGGACCGGCCCGGGCCGTCCGTCGTCCGCCGTCCCCCGTCCGCCGTCCGCCGAGCCCCCGTTCAGGCGCTCCGTTCCGCCGCCCGAATGAAGTCCGTGAGCACCCTCGCGTACTCCTCCGGGTGCGTGATGTGCGGGATGTGCCCCGCGCCCTCGAAGGTCTGGTGCCGCGCGTGGGGCAGCACCGCGGCCAGTCGGTCCAGGACCGTGCCGAGCCAGGCGGGGCTCTCCGTGCCGCGGCTCAGCTGGACCGGGACCGTGCAGGCCGAGAGGCCTTCGAGGTCCAGTTCGGGCCAGGTCGGGTCGTTCTGCTCGTCCAGCCAGGTCTGGGCGTGCCGTACGAACGTCTCGCGCATCGCCGGCGGAAGCTTGTCCCACATGCCCGGGCCCAGCGCCACCTCCTCCACGAACGCGTGCGCCCCCTGCTCGTCCTCCCCCTTGCGGAGGTGGTCGAGGACCGCGTCGAAGGACACGAACGTCTGCTGCAGCTGCGCCATCGCCTCGTGGTCGTCGGCCACGACCTCCACCAGCGGGGGCTCGTGGACGGTGATGGTGCGGAACAGCTCCGGCCGTCGGGCCGCGAGGCCGAGCGTGATCGACGCGCCGAACGAGCTGCCCGCGACATGCGCGGGGGCCAGGCCGAGCTCCTCGATCAGCGCGGCGAGGTCGTCCTCGTCCTGCCTCCGCGTGCCCTGCCCCGGCACCGCCTCGCTGTCGCCGTGGCCCCGGCGGTCGTACGCCACGACCCGGAAGGAGGCGCGGATGTCCGCCTCGATCGCCCCCTGCCAGCTCGTGCGGTCGCTCCACGAACCGTGGACGAGGACGAGCGGTTCGCCTTCGCCCACGGAGTCGTAGGCGAGATTCACGTCGTTGGCGCGGACCTGCGGCATGCGGGGGTGCCTCCTCGGGACGAATGACGGCGGTGAGGGCGGTGAAACCCGTGCGGGCGGCGGCCGACCGGCGCCCGCCGCCACCTTTCAGGTCTCTACCAGCACCCTTCCGCCCCCGCCCGCCGCCGCGCCGCCGCAGCCCCCGGTCAGTCGAACCAGCGGTCCCTCGCCAGCTCCGCCGTCCTCGACGGGTCCTCCAGGAGTGCCGCCACCTCGAAACGGCGGGGCCACTGGCCGGCCGCCCAGGCGAGGCCCGCCGCCACGCCCTCCAGGGTGGCGGCGTGGACGACGCCGTCCGGGGTGCGGCGCCAGTCGAGTTCGACGCCGCCCGCGCGGAGTTCCTCGTGCTCGATGTACGAGTCGGGGGTCGCCGGACCGAGGAGGGCGTGGACCGACGCCGGGACCTCGTGCTCCTCGCCGACCGTCGTGACCTCGGCCTCGACGGCCTCGCTCAGCCGCCGGACCTGGAAGAGGTCGGCCAGGTCGTCCGCGCGCGTCGGGGAGACCGGGAGGAGCGGCAGGTCGCCCGCCAGCGGGAGGAGGTCGGGGGCGTCCGCCACCAGGGCCTCCGAGGCCTCCACCACGACCAGGGTGCCGTCCACGACCGCGCGCAGGTCGTCGGGGAGCGTCACCTGTTCGGGGTCCAGGTCCGCGAGGGCCGTGTACAGGGCGTGCAGCTGGGGCGCCGTGACCTCCCGCGTCGGGTCCGCCAGGCGGGCCAGGAGCTCCGCCGCGCCGCCCGGTTCGTCGAGGAGCACCGCGACCGAGGTGCGGACGCCCAGGGCGCGGAGGACCTGCTCGTCCTCGAAGCCGGTCGCGTCGGCGGAGTCGTACAGGCCGGAGAGCAGCGGGTCCGAGCCCTCGGCGCGCAGGCCCGCCGGGCGGCGGCCGTCGAGGACGGGGTGGTCGCGCAGCCACCAGGCCGTGTACGGGCGGACGGTCTGCGTCGTGCCGTCCGGGAGGAGGATCCGTACGGGCTGGGTCAGGGCGTCCCGCAGCGGCGGCTGCGCGAGGAGCGCGAGGGCCTGCGGCCAGGCGTCGTCGTCGACCAGGTCCAGGTCCCGCACGGCCACGATCTCCGTCGCCACCGGGGGTACGGCGGTCATCGGGAGGCGGTCCAGGACGTCCTCGCACCACACGTCGACCGCGTCGAGCAGGCCCGCGTCGTCCGGCTCCGGGTAGTCGCCCTCGCGGGGCTCGAGCTCGTCCGGGTCGAGGACCAGGTCGGTCGCGCGGACCAGGGCGAAGTTCGCCAGGACCCCGCACGCGGCGAGGGGCTGCTCGCCCCAGCGGGACGCCAGCTCGGCGTCCACGAAGGCCAGTTCGTCCTCGCGCATCACGGCGGCGAACGCCGAGCCGGGGAGGACCAGTTCGCCCGCCGGGGAGAGTTCGCCGTCCTCGTCGGGGAGGGCGAGCGCGCCCAGCCACGGCTCCTCGCCGGGGCCGAGCTCCGCGTCGCGGACCAGCGCGAGGACCGTGTCGGCCAGTTCCTCCGCGTCCGGCGCGTCCGCGTCCTCGTCCCAGATCTCCCCCGCGTCGAGGGACGCGGCGACCGCCGCCCGTACCTGCGGGGTCGTCAGGACCGCGCGGGGCGTGGCCGGCAGGGCGCCCAGCTTCTCCAGGAGCGGGTGGGCCGCGTCGGGGTGCGCCACCTTCAGTCCGAGGCGCGTCAACTCCGCGGGCGTACGGTCCTGCGGAAGGAGGACCTGGCGAGGGCCGATCGTCGTACGGATCCTGGCGCCCTCCTCGGTCTCCGCGAGCGGCACCGGGAGGCCCGTGAGCCGGTCCGGGTCGACACCGGCGAGGGAGTCGTACAGCCGCCACCACCACGTCGGCGCCCTGTCCACCCCGGCCAGGCGGTCGATCGCCTCGGTGAGGGGGACGCGGCCGACGCCGAGCGTACGGAGCTCGGGGCGGCGCTCGAGACCGGCGGGCAGGAGCGTGGGGAAGACCTCGGCGAGGACGTCGACGGTCTCCGCGCCCGCGCCCTCCACGACCTCCGCCTCGATCGGGCGGAGCGCCGGCAGCTCCTCGGACGGCGCGGCCGGCGCCAGGAACGCGACCCTGGGCAGCCGGTCCAGGATCGCCTCGCGCAGCGCCCCGTCGACGTGCCCCTTGCCCAGCGGGCCGGGGACGAGGTCGAGGGTCGCGGTGGTCACCGGATGCCAGTCGGCGAGCAGCTCGGCGTACGCGTCGGCCGCCCGCTGCACCAGGAAGTCGGTGAGCGGCCCGGGCGCCGGGTGCCGGCGTGCGGTGTCCAGCGGGAGCGACGCGATGAGCAGGGCGGGGATGCCGAGGGGCTCGTCGGTGGGGGTCGGGGCGTGCACGACGGGGGTCGTACGGGGGTAGCGCGGGGCCCCCTCCGCGTCCACGGGTACGGCCCAGGTGACCGACCAGTGCGGGCGGAGCCGCTCCTCGACCGGACGGTCCTTGAGGAGGTCCGGGTCGAGGGGGCCGCCGTGGCTGACGGTCCGCCAGCGGTGCGTGCCGGTCGCCGAGTCGTCGATGCGGACGTAGCCGTCGTCCTCGGAGCGGCGGACGGTCCGTACGCCCTCGGCCGTCTCCACGACGATCTCGGCGAGACCCGGAAGAGTGAGCAGCAGAGCGTCGTCGACGGAGGTGAGCAGCCGCTCTGCCAGGTCTTCGGCGGCCGTGTCCCGCAGCGGGAGGACGACGACGGTGTCGTAGCCCTCGGGCGCGGTGCCCTCGGCGGGCAGCGGGAGCCTCAGGAGGGGTACGTGGCCGTCGCGGCGGCGCAGTTCGTCGCCGAGGCCCGGGCTGTACCGGGCGGTCTCCGCTGCCAGTTCGCGCGCCTCGGCGAGGGACCAGCGGACGCCGCCGTGCCGGCCCAGGACGGCGGGCTCGTCGGAGACGGCGAGAACCGCGGCGAAACCGACGCCGAAGCGTCCCACGGCGCCGTGCGTCTGCTCGCGCTTGGCGGAGGCGCGGAGGGTGGACAGCGACTCGGCGCCCGCGGCGTCCAGGGGCGCGCCGGTGTTCGCTGCGGCGAGGACCGCGGGGCCCTCGTGGTCCGCCGGGTGCAGGGTCAGGCGGAGGCGGCCGGTGACGCCGGCGCGGTGGGCGGCGTCGGCGGCGTTCTGCGCGAGCTCGACGACGAGGCGGTCGCGGTAGCCGCCGAGGGCGAGGTCCTCCTCGGCGTTCGCGTCCTCCCGGAAGCGGGCCGGACTCGCGCCCCAGGCGTCGAGCACGCCCCGCCGCAGCCGTGCGGTGCCGAAGGGGTCGGTTCCGTCGGTCGTCGTCCGGACGCTGACGCTCACGTCTGACTCCACTCTGGGGGGGCGGGGATGCTGACGCGCCGAAGGTACCGTGCGGGGCAGTACGGGGGTGGACGGGGCACGGCGGCGGCCGGGGGCGCGTGGGGTCGTTGACCTGCAGCGCGGCGCGAAGACCAGCCGGTACGGGCCTGCGCGGGCGGGGGGCGGCACGGGTGCCGGGCCCGGTGGCGCCCGCCGCCCCCGTTGTGGGCATGCGTTCCGCCGGGGCGATGGGGTCCCCCCTGCTCGAGCGAAGCCGAGAGCTTGGGGGAGGGTGGGCACAACGGACGGCGCCCTTACCGGCGCCAGAGGCTCAAGCGCCCCGACCCGCACCACCCGCTCGGTGCATGCGGTGCGGGTCCAGGCTCGGAACGCGGAGGCGCCGCGAGAGGGCGCCGTCCCGTGTGCCCACCCGTCCCGCCCTGGGGTCCCCCCCCCGGACGAAGTCTGGGGGAGGGACGATTGCCCACACGGCAGCGGGCACCGCACCCGGGCGCGGGCACACGCGGGGCGGGGCGAAGCCCCGGGCGCGAGCCCCACACGGCGGGCGCGGGCCAAGACGCCGTCCGGCACGGGCGCGGGGCCACTGCGGTGGGCGACGCTCGCCCACGTGCGGGCCCGGCGGACCCGGGTTACGAGTGGCCCAGGTCTTCCGAGGACGCGTCCGGTTCCGTCGTGGAGCCGGAGTCCTTCGCCGGGCGGAGGGGGAAGACGTCCGACGCCATCGAGTCGAGGACCGGCGGCGCCGGCCGCGGCGGCTTCGGCATGATCGCCGCCTCCGAGTGCCCCCCGCAGCCGTACGCGAGCGACACCACGCGCCCGTCCGCCGGCGAGAACTCGTTCGCGCAGATTCCGAAGGCCTGCTTCAGCGACCCCGCCAGCGGCACCAGGAACGCGCAGGACTCGCACGAGGCCGGCGCCGCCTGAGCCATCGGGGTCTTCGCCCCGAACGCCTCGTCCCAGCGGTCCGCCGCCACGTGCAGCCCGTACCGGGACAGCACCCGGGCCCGGCGCATGCCGAGTTCCTCGGCGACCGCGGCGATCGCGGACCGGGACGGGGTGCGCGAGGTCAGTTCCGCGTCCTCCTCGTCCAGGTGCTCCGACATCTCCTCGGACACGGCGGAGTTCGGCGGCGGCGCGTCCTCGCCCGAGTAGCCGGGCTCCAGGCGCAGGTCGTCCTGCTCCGTCGGGAGCAGGTCCCCGGGGCCCATGTCGCCCGGCCGCAGCCGCTCGCTCCACGGCACCCACTCGGGGGCGAGGAGGGCGTCCGTACCCGGCAGCAGGACGGTTTCGTCAAGCGTGACGTTCTTGGCGCGGGAGGCGCGCGTGACCGTCACCGCCCAGCGCCAGCCCCGGTAGCCGGGCTCCTTGGACTCGAAGTAGTGCGTGACGACGCGGTCGCCCTCCGCGACCACCTCGACGTGCGCGCCGACGATCCCGGGCGCGGCCGCCTCCTCGGCGGCCTCCCGCGCGAGGTCTACGGCCTCGGCGCACAGGCGGTCGGGGGTACGCGTGGCTCGCGGGGTACGCGGGGTACCGCTTCGCGTCGTCGCAGCACTCACAGGTCTCGCTTCTCTCCTACGCCGTCTCACGGGTGCGCCGGCCGAGGGGCGGGAGCGAAGCCACGGGCGGCGGGCGGAGCGGACCAGAGGGCCGCATCGACGTCCGCACCCGACTTGTCTCGCGCGTCTCGGGCACACCTAACGTCATCCATTCTGCGGGATGCCGAAGAGGCGCGCGGCCGAGAGATTCCGCCGGTGACGCGCTACGCACGCTACCCCGTTCGCGGGCCTCCGCCCACCTGCCCGTCCCAAGTGGCCCGGATCGCGGACGACCCGCCCGTCCGGACCGGCCCGACGCGAGTGCCCGAACTGACCTGCCGCGGGAGCCCGTACGTGCCGTAAAGCCCCCTCCAGTACGCCGTCCCCCGTCGTGCCACGGTTCGTCCGGCTCGCCCGTGGGGCACTATGACGGAGTGGCAGCCGCACGGTCCCCCGTACGATCGCATGATCCCGCCGGGCCGCTCCGCCGAGCGGGCCGGAAGGTCGGGCGTGCCCTGCACCTGCCGTTCACGGGGACCGCGAAGGGCATCCGGAAGGCCACGCACGCGCATGGCGCGGGCGAGTCCGGGCTCGGGAAGCTGATCGAGCTGCACGCCGTGAACGGCGCCGGTGACGTCATGATCACCGTCGCGCTCGCCTCGACCGTGTTCTTCTCCGTGCCGACCGACGAGGCCCGCGGCCGCGTCGCGCTCTACCTGGCCGTCACGATGGCCCCCTTCACGCTCCTCGCCCCGGTGATCGGTCCGCTCCTGGACCGGATCCCGCACGGGCGGCGGGCGGCGATGGCGGGCGCGATGCTGACCCGCGCGGTCCTCGCGATCATGATGTCGGGGGCCGTGGCGACGGGCGGTCTTGAGCTGTATCCGGCGGCGCTGGGCGTGCTCGTGGCCTCCAAGGCGTACGGCGTCGTCCGCAGCGCCGTCGTGCCCCGTCTCCTGCCGCCGAACTTCTCGCTCGTGAAGGCGAACTCCCGGGTCACCCTGGCCGGGCTGCTCGCCACCGGCATCGCCGCGCCGATCGGGGCGGGGCTGCAGCTGCTCGGGCCGCGCTACCCGTTGTACGGGGCGTGCGCGCTGTTTCTGCTCGGTACGTTCTGGGCGCTGCGGATGCCGCCCAAGGTGGACTCCGCGAAGGGCGAGCGGCGGGCGCACCTGCTGACGCACGGCGAGAAGAAGCCGAGCCTGCGGACGGTGGGCCCGTCGGTGCTGCACGGGCTCCAGGCGAACGCGGCGCAGCGCATGCTGTCCGGGTTCCTGATCTTCTTCCTGGCGTTCCTGCTGCGCGAGCACCCGCTGTCGGGGCAGAGCGCCGCCGTCTCGCTCGGGATCGTGGGTGTGGCGGCGGGTACGGGGAACGCCTGCGGTACGGCCGTCGGCTCGCTGCTGCGGGACCGCGGGCACGGGCCGGAGGTGATCATCGCCACGATGATCACCGTGGTGTGCGGTACGGCGATCTGTACGGCCATCTTCTTCGGCGGCCTGATGGTGGCCGTCCTCGGCGCGGTCGCGGGGCTCACCCAGGCCCTGTCGAAGCTGTCCCTGGACGCGCTGATCCAGCGGGACGTGCCGGAGCTGGTGCGGACCTCGGCGTTCGCCCGTTCCGAGACGGCGCTGCAGATGGCGTGGGTGGTGGGCGGCGGGATCGGCATCTCCCTGCCCCTGAACGGCACCCTCGGCATGGCCGTCGCCGCCGGGATCCTGGCCGTGGGCGCACTCCTCTCGGTCCGCGGCCTCCTGTCGGAGGCCCGCCGCCGCCCGGGCCCGAAGGGCGGCCAGCCCAAGGCGAAGGTGGCCTAGCCGGGCCCCGGAAGACGCGGCGGACACCCGCCGGGAGACGCCGCAGACACCCCCGGGAGACGCCGCCGACACCCCGCCCGGCGCCCGGGACACTCCGTACGAAGCGGTACGCCGTGGCGGCACGCCGTACCCCCGCGTGGCGCGGGCGCGGCGGCCCGATAGCCTTCGGCTCATGACCGTTGCGTTCTTCTCCGGCTCGCGCCGCCGGGCCGCCGTCGCCCTCGGGGCCGTCTCCGCCGGGCTCCTCGTACTCTCCGCCTGCGACAAGCCGACTCCGCTCGCGACCCTGACGGTCGGGACCGACTCGGTGCACTCCGAGGCCGCCTGCTACAACGACGGCGACGCCATCAAGGAGTCGCAGATCCAGCAGTGCCTCAACAAGAAGGCCGAGAAGACCATCACGGTCTCCACGGACGACAAGATCCGCTTCGGCGTGGACCCGGAGATCGCGGACCACGGCTGGACGATCTTCCTCGGCGGCCAGCAGGCCGAGCCCGAGCCGTACAAGAAGACGTACCGGACCATCCCGGCCAGCGCCTTCTTCTCCCAGTCCCCGACCGGCGAGGTCACCGACAAGACCCAGGTGACCATCGTCGAGAACACCGGCAAGAAGCTGACCGGCATCTGGCACTTCCAGCTGAAGAAGGACTCCTGATCCGCCGGTGGTCCACCGGATCCTGATCGTGACGGCCGTGGCGGCGGAGGCGGACTCCGTCTCCGCCGGCCTCGGCCTCGGCGACCCCGGGCTCCTCGCGCTGCCGGGGGGTCTCACGCTGCGCCGTCACCAGGACCGCCTCGACGTTCTCGTGGGCGGGGTCGGGCCCGCCGCCGTCGCCGCCGCGACCGGGACCGCGCTCGCGTACGGGGCGCTGACCGGGGACGGGGACGGGTACGGGCTCGTCGTGTCCGCCGGGATCGCCGGCGGCTTCCAGCCTGCCGCGCCGCTCGGGTCCGTCGTCGTCTCCTCGGCGATCGTCGCCGCCGACCTCGGGGCCGAGACCCCGGACGGGTACCTCGCGGTCGACGAGCTCGGCTTCGGCCGGTCGGTCCATCCTGTTCCCGAGGCGCTGGCCGAGCGGATCACCACCGCCCTGGAGGGCACCGGCGGCCCCCCGTACGCCCTGGCGCCCGTCCTCACCGTCTCCACCGTCACCGGCACCGCCCGCCGTGCCGCCGAGCTCGCGCAGCGGCATCCGACGGCCGCCGCGGAGGCGATGGAGGGCTTCGGCGTCGCCGAGGCCGCCGCCGCGTACGGCGTGCCCGTCGTCGAGATCCGCGCCGTGTCGAACGCCGTCGGCCCCCGCGACCGCGCCGCCTGGCGCATCGGCGAGGCCCTGGGCGCCCTGCGGCACACCTTCGAGCTGCTCAGCAGAACCGTCTTCGTGGAGTCGTGGGAGCCGTCGTGCCCAAGCTGAAGATCGCCTACTCGCCCTGCCCCAACGACACCTTCGTCTTCGACGCCTGGGCGCACGGCCGGGTCCCGGGCGCGCCCCGGCTCGACGTGACGTTCGCGGACATCGACGTCACCAACGGCTGGGCGGAGAGCGGCACCGACACGCACGACGTCCTGAAGGTGTCGTACGCGGTGCTGCCGTGGATCCTCGACGAGTACGCCCTGCTGCCCTGCGGCGGCGCCCTGGGCCGCGGCTGCGGCCCGCTCGTCCTCACGCGCGAGCCGGTCGGCGGCGAAGGCCTGGCGGGCAGGACGGTCGCGGTGCCGAGCGAGCGCTCGACCGCGTACCTGCTGTTCCGGCTGTGGGCGGCCGAGAAGGTGCCCGGCGGTGTCGGCGAGGTCGTCGTGATGCCGTTCCACGAGATCATGCCCGCCGTACGGGACGGGAAGGTCGACGCGGGGCTCGTCATCCACGAGGCCCGTTTCACGTACCGGAACTACGGGCTGCACTGCCTCGCCGACATGGGCGAGCACTGGGAGTCCACGACCGGGCTCCCGATCCCGCTGGGCGCGATCGTCGCCCGCCGTTCCCTCGGCGCCGAGACCCTCGGGCTGCTGGCCGAGTCCGCCCGTGCGTCGGTGCGGATGGCCTGGGACGATCCGGCGGCCTCCCGGCCGTACGTGCTGGAGCACGCCCAGGAGATGGACCCGAAGGTGGCCGACCAGCACATCGGTCTCTACGTGAACGAGTTCACGGCCGACCTCGGCGAGCACGGTTACGCGGCGGTCCGCGGGCTGCTCACGCGCGCCGCGGCCGAGGGGCTCGTCCCGCCCCTCGGCCCGGACGCGCTGCGCTTCCCGTAAGCCCGTAGCCCGTAGCCCGTAGCCCGTAGCCCGTAAGGGCACCGGACTCAGACGTCGAGCTGGTCGGCGACCGCCCGCAGCAGGCCCGCGATCTTCTTGCCCGCCGCCTTCTCCGGGTAGCGGCCGCGCTCCAGCATCGGCGTGATGTTCTCCAGGAGCGTCGTCAGGTCCTGCACGATGGACGCCAGTTCGTCGGGCTTACGGCGCTGCGCCGCGGCGACGGACGGGGTCGGGTCGAGGATCGTGACGGACAGCGCCTGGTCGCCGCGCTGACCGGCGACGACTCCGAACTCGACCCGCTGCCCCGGCTTCAGTGCGTCGACTCCGGCAGGGAGCACCGACGAGTGGACGAAGACGTCGCCGCCGTCGTCGCGGGAGAGAAAGCCGAAGCCCTTCTCGCTGTTGAACCATTTGACCTTGCCGGTAGGCACGTCTGTCCTCGTCCTCGTCCTCGTCGATGGGGATGGCAAACAGCGGGTCGTCGACCGACCCGCCGGCACCAGGCTAATGGTCTGGAGGCCGGTGACAAGACGCCGCCGACGTGTTCCTCCGGCCTGGGAACTACCCTGGCCGGATGCGTAGTGAAACCCCCGCCGTGCCGGTGGACGACAGTGCCCCGGGTGACGGACTCGTCAAGGCCGGTGTGATCCTGTTCGCGGTCGGCGCGGTCGCGACGCTGGTCACGGTGGCCCCGCTGTTCCTCGGGACGGACCCGTTCCCCACCGTCGCGTACCTCGTGTCGATGCTGATGGGGGTCGGATTCCTGGTGGCCGCCGCCGGGGTGCTGCGGTCGGTCGCGGCCCAGCGGCGGCAGGCCCGTTCCGGCCAGGCGGCCTGAGGCTCAGGCCAGGTACCCCTCCCACCAGGCGCGGAAGTCCGTCAGGTCCGGCAGGACGACGTCCGCGCCGGCCGCCCGGAGCTCCTCGGCGGGGCAGGGGCCGGTCGCGACGGCCACCGAGAGGGCGCCCGCGGTGGCGGCGCCCCTGACGTCGCCGACGTGGTCCCCGACGTAGACCGTGGCGCCGTGCGCGCGCAGGGCCTCCGCCTTGCCCTCGGCCCACAGGCCGCCCGCGACCGCGTGGGGCTCGATGCCCAGGTGGGCCAGGTGCAGCTCGACGTGCGGGCCGTTCTTCGCGCTGACGACGATCGTGCGGCCGCCCGCCTCGCGCACGGCCTCGATGGCGTCCCGGGCGCCGGGCATCGGGACGGTGGGCTCGATGGCGTACGAGGGGTAGAGCGCCCGGTAGCGGGCGGTCATCTCGGTGACGTGCTCGGCCGGGAACCAGTGCGCCATCTCCTGCTCCAGCGGCGGCCCGAGGCGGCTCACGACGAGGTCGGCGTCGACCGGGACCCCGACCTCGGCGGAGAAGGCGACCCAGGTCGCCCTGATGCCGGGGCGGGTGTCGAGCAGGGTCAGGTCGAGGTCGAAGCCGACGGTGGGCGGGTTCGCGGGCGGTGTGGTCGTCATGCAGTCATTGTCCGGGGACCCCTGAATGGCACATGTGTTCGCACAGAGCGGCTGCTTAAACTGAGGCGAGCCTAACCAAACCCGCACTCCGCCGATGGGTCCCGATGCCAGCCGCTTTCCGAACCAGACGGGTCCTCGCGACCTCGGCGGCCCTCGTCGCCCTGCTCCTCGCCGTCCTCCTCAGCCTCGCCGTGGGCGCCCGCCCCATCGCGCCCGCCACCGTCCTCGACGCCCTCCTGCACGGCGCCACCGGCGACGACGCCGAGGTCGTCCGGCAGCTCCGCGTCCCCCGCACCCTCATCGGGCTGATGGTCGGCGCCGCCCTCGCGCTCGCCGGCACCGCCCTCCAGGGCATCACCCGCAACCCGATCGCCGACCCCGGCATCCTCGGCATCAGCCAGGGCTCCTCGGTCGCCGTCGTCCTCGCCATCGGCTTTCTCGGCGTGCACGAACTCAGCGGGTACGTGTGGTTCGCCTTCCTCGGCGCCGCCCTCGCCTCCGTCGCCGTCTACGCGATCGCCGCCGCCGGGCGCGGCGGCGCCACGCCCGTGAAACTCGCGCTCGGCGGAGCCGCGATCAACGCGCTGCTGCTCTCCGTCACCACCGGCGTCCTCACGACCCGG
The DNA here is from genome assembly GCF_040295385.1 of Streptomyces sp. NPDC002825. Classification (NCBI taxonomy): domain Bacteria; kingdom Bacillati; phylum Actinomycetota; class Actinomycetes; order Kitasatosporales; family Streptomycetaceae; genus Streptomyces; species Streptomyces sp. NPDC002825. The sequence goes on along the minus strand of NZ_JBEOVH010000012.1, from coordinate 2,646 downwards.
GCCTCGGCGCTCGACGAGTTCCGGTTCTGGCAGATCGGCTCCCTCGACGGCCGCGACACCGCAATCGTCGCCCAGATCTGGCCCTTCCTGCTGCTCGGCGCGGTCCTCGTGCTCTCCGTGGCGCGCGGCCTCGACGCCCTCGCGCTCGGCGAGGACGTCGCCAAGGGGCTCGGCCAGCGCGTCGCGACCGTACGGATCGTCGGCGGGCTCGGCGCGACCGTCCTCACCGGCGCGGCCGTCGCCGCCGCCGGTCCCGTCGCCTTCGTCGGCCTCGCCGTCCCCCACATCGCCCGCGCCGTCGTCGGCTCCGACCACCGCTGGGTGCTGCCGATGGCCGCGGTCATCGGGCCTGTGATGCTGCTCGTCGCCGACGTCGCCGGACGGATCGTGTTCCCGCCGGGCGAGGTCCCGGCCGGCGTGACGACCGCGCTGATCGGCGTCCCGTTCCTCGTCACGCTGGTACGCCGGAAGGCGGTGCCGGCATGAGCACCACGCACGTCCGCCCCGGCCGTACGGGCGCGAGCGCCGCGCCGCACGTCCGCCCCGCCGGATACGGCCTCGTCCGCGCCGGACGGGCCTCCTTCCTCGTCCACCGCCGCTCGGCCCTGATCGCCACGGGCCTGCTCCTGCTCCTGGCCGCGGCCTGCGTCGCGTACCTCTGCGTCGGCGAGAAGTTCGTGGCGCCCGGAGAGGTCGTACGGATCCTCCTCGGGCAGTGGTCGCCGTCCGCGTTCGTCGTCGAGGAGCTGCGCGAGCCGCGGCTCGTCGTCGCGCTCGCCGTCGGCGCCGCGTTCGGCATCGCGGGCGGCCTCATCCAGACCGTCGCCCGCAACCCGCTCGCCAGCCCCGACATCATCGGCATCAGCCAGGGCGCCGGTGCCGTCACCGTCGCCGCGATGACCTTCGGCCTCACCTCGTACACCGTCCTGCCGTACGTCTCCATCGCCGGCGGCATCCTCGCCGCCGCCCTCGTGTACGCCTTCGCCTGGCGCGGCGGGCTGCACGCGACGCGGTTCGTCCTCATCGGCATCGGCATCGCGATCGCGCTGCGGTCCCTCATCACGCTCTTCATGACGAAGGGCGACTACCTCGTCGCCCAGCAGGCCCAGATCTGGATGACCGGCTCCCTCAACGGCCGCGGCTGGGACGAGTCCGCGCCGATCCGCTGGACCCTCCTCCTGCTGCTCGCCGCCGTGCTGTGGGCGGCCCGCGCCCAGCGGACCGTCTCCCTCGACGACGACACCGCGACCGCGCTCGGCGCCCGGCTCGGCGGGGTCCGCCTCGGGCTCGTCGCCGTCGGCGTCGTCCTCGCGTCGGTGGCCACGGGCGTCGCAGGACCGGTCGACTTCGTGGCGCTCCTCGCGCCGCAGATCGCCCGCCGCATGACACGGACGGCGCAGATCCCGCTGCTCTGCTCCGCGCTCACCGGAGCGGTGATCGTCGTCGTCGCCGACCTCCTCGGCCGGCGGCTCCTCTCCCCCGTCGAACTGCCCGTGGGCGTCCTCACGGCGGCGGTCGGCGCCCCCTACCTGATCTGGCTCATCGTCCGGAGCCGAGCCGTTGGAGGAAAGCCGTGAGCAGACTGCAGGCCCGTGAGCTGACGCTCGCGTACGAGGACCGCACCGTCGTCGAGGAGCTCGACCTCGCGATCCCCGACGGCAAGGTGACCGTGATCGTCGGCCCCAACGCCTGCGGCAAGTCCACGACGCTGCGGGCGCTCGGGCGGCTGTTGAAGCCGGCGGGCGGCGCGGTCCTCCTCGACGGGGAGTCCCTCGCGAAGCTCCCCACGAAGCGGATCGCCCGCTCCATCGGCCTGCTGCCGCAGACGCCCGTCGCGCCCGAGGCCATCACCGTCGCCGACCTCGTCTCCCGCGGCCGCCAGCCGCACCAGGCCTGGTGGAAGCAGTGGTCGGAGGAGGACGAGCGGGCCGTCGCCGACGCCATGGAACGCACCGACGTCGCCGCGCTCGCCGACCGGTCCGTCGACGCGCTCTCCGGCGGGCAGCGGCAGCGCGTCTGGATCGCGATGGCCCTCGCCCAGGAGACGGACCTGCTCCTCCTCGACGAGCCCACCACCTACCTGGACATCTCCCACCAGGTGGAGGTCCTCGACCTCGTCCGCCGCCTCAACCGGCTCCGCGGCCGGACCGTCGTCCTCGTCCTCCACGACCTGAACCAGGCCGCGCGGTACGCCGACCACCTCGTCGCGATGAAGGCGGGGCGGGTGGTGGCGGCGGGCGCGCCGTCGGACATCGTCACGGCGGAGCTCGTACGGGACGTCTTCGGCCTGTCGTCGGTGGTGGTCCCGGACCCGGTGACGGGGTCTCCGCTGGTGGTACCGGGTGCGCCGTGGCACGCGGAGACGCCGACGAGGGGCTGACCCGTGGCCCTGTCGCGGGCGGCGTCTTGGCGGGCCGGCTCCCACCGCCCGCGGGGGGCTCGCGCCCACGCCGCGCCCTTAGCCGGCCCGCGTGTGGCCGCGCCCGCTGCCGTGTGGGGCCCGCGCCCGCCTGGGCGGTGCCCCGCTGCCGTGTGGGCAATCGTCCCGCTGGGGCGGGACGGGTGGGCACACGGGACGGCGCCCTTCAGCGGCGCCTCCGCGTTCCGCGCCTGGACCCGCACCACCAGTGCACTGCGCACGGGGTG
>NZ_JBEOVH010000011.1:0-208280 GCF_040295385.1 Streptomyces sp. NPDC002825 | reverse complement strand
ATATCCCGCTCCGCGGGATATGACCCGGCAAGCCGGGTCATAGAGCGCGAATTGCGCAAGCGCAATTCCATTCCGGCGCTTGCGCCGGAATGGAATTCCGCAAGCGGAATTCAAAAGGCGAGACAATTCGCGCAAGCGCGAATTGTGGGCACCCGCGCAAGCGCGGTTGCCCTGGGCTGGCTGTGAGGGGAGGTGCATCACGGCGCGGGCCTGTGTAGGGTTTGGGATTCCCAGTCACCCCTCCTTAGTCGGGAGGGGTGACTGGCCGTCGGTTTGACGGGGTGCCGGCCCCGCGGTGGTGGTGGGCTCCGCTTGCGCTCCGCCCTGAACCTCTCCCCCACTCTCGAACCGGCCGCTCACGTTCACCTATACCCCGCTGGCATGCAGGGCGATCGCCTGTTCGTGGGCAGGGTTGAGTCATGTGTCACTCTGGGGGGCGAGGCTGTCTCATGGATGATGCATCACAAGTGTCTACTGTGTAGAGTCTGGAATTAGGTATCACACCCCAGCGTCGCGCACCTCGCGCGAATCTCTTTCTGATTACGCGCCGTATCTGCGAAAAGGAGAACGCGGAGGGCATGGCCGTGAAACTGCGTGACCATCAGATCGAGGCCGTTGCCGCCATTGTGCGCGGTCTCGATGTCCCGCCGGGTGGCATCCCTGTTAATGGGCTGCGTGGGCAGGTGCACGCCGCGTGCGGGACGGGAAAGACCATCATTGCGGCGGCGTCGGCGAAGCGTCTGGTGCCCAAGGGGCGCATTCTCGTGCTGGTGCCAACGCTGGACCTTCTGACTCAGACCGTGCGGGCGTGGCGTGAGGTGGGGCATGCGGGGCCGGCGGTTGCGGTGTGCTCGCTTCAGGACGACCCGGAGTTGTGGAACCTCAGGGTGCGCTCCACTACGAACCCTGTGCAGCTGGCGTTGTGGCACGGTTCAGGGCCTGTGACCGTCTTCGGGACGTACGCCTCGCTGGGTGTCTTGGCGGAGGCGTTCGAGGGGGTCTACGGGCAGCGGTTGGAGCCGATGGACCTGACGGTGGTGGATGAGGCGCACCGGACGTCGGGGTCGATGGGTAAGGCGTGGGCGGATGTTCATGTCCAGGGTGTGATCCCGTCGTGGCGGCGGTTGTATCTGACGGCGACGCCGCGGATCTGGGAGGAGCGGCTGGATCGGGAGGTCGCGGAGGGGGTGCGTGATCCGTTGCCGCGGGAGTTGGCGGCTTCCATGGACGACGAGGTTGTGTTCGGGCCGGTGCTGTACAAGCTTTCTTTGGCGTCGGCTGTGTCGCGTGGGCTGCTGGCGCGGTATCAGATCATCGTGTTGGAGCTTCAGGACCCGGTTGTCACGCCGGAGCGGTTGATGGGTGAGGAGCGGCGCAGCGAGCAGGTGCGTGGGGAGCGGCTGGGGGCGTTGCAGGCGGCGCTGTTGCACGCGATGGCGGAGCACGGGTTGTCGACGTGCATCACGTTTCATCATCGGACGATGGAGGCGCAGGCGTATGCGGAGGGCCTTCAGCGCGTGGCTGCCAAGTTGTATGCGGATCGGCCTGAGGTGTATCCGGCGCGGGTCTGGGCGGACTGGTTGTGTGGTGAGCACGCGCCGGAGCGGCGGCGGGAGGTGCTGGGCGGGTTCGGGGCGACCGGGCGGCGGGCGGTGCTGTCGAACTGTCGTGTGCTGGGTGAGGGTGTGGACATCCGGGCCGTGGACAGTGTGGCTCTGTTGGACCCTAAGGGTGCGCCGCATGACATCGTGCAGGCGATCGGGCGGGCTTTGCGTCAGAAGCCCGGTGAGGGCAAGGTTGCTTCTTTGATTGTGCCGGTGTTTCTCCAGCCCGGAGAGCAGCCGGAGGATATGTTCACCTCCGGGTCGTATCGGCCGTTGGTGAAGGTGTTGGAGGGGTTGCGGGCTCATGATGAAGAGGCCGTGGAATTGTTGGCTATTCCGCAGGAGCCGCAGAGGAACTGGGCGCAGCCGTCTGTGAACATCGGTCCGCCGCCTGGGGAGGGTGAAGAAGAGGCTCGTTTGTTGCTTCGTTTTGCGGCTCCCAGGGATCCGGTGATGGTCGCGGACTGGGTCAGCTTCAATGTGATCGACACCGAGCGTCAGGACTGGGCGCGTGGCTGGGCGAGGCTGAAGGCGTACGTCGAGCGCGAGGGTCATGCCCGGGTGCCGTACGGGCACCGTGAGGGAGCAACTCCTTTGGGGCAGTGGGTTGCTGAGCAGCGGCGGGCGTATGGGGCCGGGGAAATGAGTGGTCTGCGTGCCCGCCGGCTGGAAGAGCTCGGGATGGTGTGGTCGGTCGCCGATGAACGGTTCCAGGAGAACCTGGCCGCGGCCCGGGTGTACTACGGGGAGTACTGGACGCTGTGCGCGCCGAGGACCGCGACCGTGTTGGACCGGCCGATCGGGCAGTGGCTCGCGAACCTCCGCCGCCCCGGCGCCCTGGACGGCAAGCCGGAATGGGCAGCGGCGCTGGAGGCGGTGGATGCGGACTGGAACCCGGCTTGGGCGCCCGTATGGCAGCGGCACTACGCGGTGGTGCGGGAAATGCTCGCCGAAGAGACCATCCTCGGGTACATCGACCCCGGCGTCACCGTCCACGGCATGGACATTGGCAAGTGGCTCGCCCGGCAACGCCGGCCCGAGGTCTGGGCCGGGCTGTCCGACGGGCAGCGTGAGCGCCTGCAGGACATCGGCGTCGTCCCGCACGCCCCGGCCCTCGCAGGGTCTGCCGGAACGGAGGAGGCCGCGGTGCCGTCTGCGGCGCCCGTGAGTGCCTTCGAGAAGGGCGTTGCGGCCCTGGCTCAGTACAAGACCCGCGAGGGCACGGTGACCGTGCCCAGGGGACACACAGAGACGATTGTGGTCGACGGCCAGGAACATCCCATCCGGCTCGGGGTGTTCCTGTCGAACGCGAAGTCGAGGCGCGGGAAACTCGCGGCGGACAAGCTCCAGGCCCTGGCCGCGCTCGGATTGGAGTGGGCGGTGGCGTGACGCTGCCGAACGAGGCCCCCTGGGTGCGCGGTGCGCTCCGGGCTTCGTCGTCTCGGGGTCTGCGGCATCGCACTGGAGTGTGTGTAGACACTGGGATCCCCGGCCGCTCCCCTTTTGGGCGGCCAGGAGGGGTTCGGTGAGGTGGCTCACCGTGGGTGTAGAGCGCTCGTGCGAGGCGGGTGCGCGGCAGTAGGCGGCGTTGGTTTCGCGGAGGACGGGACTGGCAAGGGTGCCGTGGCCGTCGCCGGGTGGTGCCCTTTCGGCGCCACCCGGCGGAGGTCAGGAGAGTTGTCGGCCAGTCACCGGAGGTGGTCAGAGCTGAGGCTGGGTTCCTTCACGCCGGCGGCCGTGGCCGAGACGGGTACTGCAGGGAAGAACGTGCCTTGGTCGCTCTGGGCAAATGTGGATCTGCTTCCTCCATGTCGGCCTACGATCTTCCGAGAACCTGGGCTAGGCAGCTGAAAGGCTCAACTGCTGAGCGGCAGGACCGAGGGGGGTACGTCGTGGCTACGCTGAACCACAAGGAACGCACCGTCGGCTTCTTCGAGGTCGTCATTGTCAAAGAGGGGAAGGCCCGACGCATTCCAGAACTCATGGATTGGGACGGGGCGCTCGCGGCTCTGGCGCAGGCGCCTGTGGGAGCGCGTTCGCATGAGGGCGAACACCGGATCGTAGGCACTACGATCACCCACAACATGGAGGACCACCTGCTGCTGCACCGGGTGAAGGATGCCGGTGAGTGGTTGTCGGTCATCAACTTCGACACCGGCCACCTCCGCGAACTTGAGCAGTCAGCACATGAGGGTTACCTGGACACCTCCGTGGTCTGCTTCCTGCCGTTCGGGAACGTGGTGGGGATCATGCAGGGTGGTGTGTCCGCGCCCAGCCACAAGGCGCTTGAAACCTGGCTCAACGGCATCGAGATGTTTCCCAGCTCCCAGCTGCAACTGCGCCCTGTCGTTGCGCACTCCGAGATCGAGAAACTCAAGACCGCAGTGGGGGCAAGCCGCGTTGAAGTGAAGGTCATGGGTAACAAGATGGGCGCTCTGCGGGAGCAGCCGCGAACCGGCGGCCTCGCCCGACTCCTGCGTGTTGCAGGCGACGCTTACGGAGAGATCAGCGTCACGATGGTCATCTCCGTGCCGAGAGGGAAGGAACTGCGGGAACACCGGCAGCATCTGCTGGCAGACCTCGATGAGATTTCCGATGTCGTCACCGGTGCCGAACGAGCGCGGGCCCGGCTTGTGTACTCGGACCCGGGGGGCCCGGAACAGACCCGCCTCGTCGAGCTGGTCGAACACAGCATCACGGCCAAGAAGCGGGTGCCGGCCACGGACGCGGAAGGTAACTCGATCCGGATCGTGTCAGCGGTGGATGCCATCCTGGCAGCAGCGGCCGAGCATGAGGACGCGCTCCGGCTCGCGGTGGATGCGGGGGAATCATGACCTAGGGGGATCGTGTGGGCGTCCGTACGAGCATCATCGACAAGTGGGCCGAGCGAGCCTGGGCCGACTATCTGATCGCGGTGACGGTCATCGGGGCTCACCTCCTCATCATCCGGTTGTCCGGGTCGGGAGACTGGCTCACGTGGATCGGCGCTACCCAACGCACCGACATGTATGCGGCAGCAACAGGCGCCGTATCTGCCATCGGCGGTCTCAGCGCCATCGCTATCGCCATCTACACCACAGCCAACGGTGAGCGTCTGCGTGCCGTACGGCAGCAGCGTCATGGTGAGCTTCGACGTACCTGGCGCAGTCTGCTGCAGGGCACTGCGCTGGCATGTGCTCTGATCCTGGCCGCCTTCTCGCTGGACCGGGACGACGATCCCTTCTCCGTCCGCTTCGTCTTCGAGTACGCCATGGTGTTCGCGGCCCTGCGATTCGCCCGCTTCGTGTGGCTCTTCGACCAAATCATGGCCGTGTCTGACGCGGATCTGGTGGAGGAAGGGCCGTCCGTAGCCGTACCTGCACGGGACCCGAACTGGCTCGAACGCCGACGTCGTCAGTACGACAGTGGTGCCTAGTTCTGGTGCCAGCGCCGTGCTGCCTCCCTCCATGACCAAGGCCTGTCGTAGAGGAGTTTGGCGCCGTGTTTGTCGACCGGCTTGGGGAAGGTCGGGGCGTAGCCGACGGCTGCGGGCGTTGTCCTGAAGACACCGGAACTGGGTGGAAGGGGCGGCCAAGTGTGGAAGGCCTGAGGCCACCGGCTGCAGGAGCCGCTTGCAAGCTGCTCGAGGGGATGGGCATGGGAGAGATCGTGCAGGGGCTGGAGCGTGCGCTGCGCACCCGGCCAGTTCCCTCGGACACCAAGGCTCGCCTGCGGTTCCTGCTCGCGGCACACCGGGGTTCCACCCTGAGGGTTGCTGCTGTTCTGGGGGTGTCGCAGCGCACAGTGCAGCGGTGGGTGACGAAGAAGCCCGGTGCCCGGCGCCAGCCGGGTCCTGCGCAGATCCAGGCAATCGAGGCGGCGGTCCTTGAGCGGTGGCAGCCGCGGATCCGGGCCCGGCTACAGGCAAGGGCGGAGGCGGAGGGCTTCGTCCTGCACACCAGGGCGCGGTTCGGGTTCGCTGCTGCGGCGGGGGCATCGGACGATCCGCGGGTGCGGCGCATCACCCAGCGTCTGTCCGGGGAGGTCGCTCGGGAGCTGTTCGCCGCTCGGGACGCCGGCGCGGGTGAGCAGCAGCAACTGATGGTCCTCGCCCGCGCGCTGGGGCACGCCTACTTCCGCGCTGACGGCCAGCGTGCCCACGGGGTGCACATCGCCTTCACCGACGTCGAGTTCGCTGACTTCTCGATCGGGTAGCCCTCACACGCGTGGCCGCGCTTTCCCGCCTGGGGACAGCATCGCGTCATAGCAGCCAGCTTCCCGCTGCTCGCGCCAGTCCCACACGGTGCGGCTTTGTCGAGCGGCGGGTGGCTGCGGCGGGCGCAGCCGGGCCGTCTCCGCCACACGCAGCAGGTGTCCACGGTCACCTGGCGCGGCGAGCAGCTCCTGGTCTTCACCGGATACGAGACGGGTGAAGCAGACAATGGCCCTCAGGAAGACGCTGGCCCAGGGTGTACGGGGTAGGCGGCGCAGCCGTCGGTGTAGCGGGCCTGGTCGTGCAGGGCGAGCGTGGCCGCGGCGTCGTCGTAGTCGCGGGAGCGGGCGGTGGCGAGTTGCTGGAGGGAGGCGCCGGTGAACAGTGCGGTGGCAAGGGCTGCGGCCAGGCGAGGATGGGCGGTCGCCGCGTGCAGGCGGTGGGCGATCCGCTGGGCGGTGGGCGCGGTGGGAGGAGCGGGCGGGGGGGGGCGGTGCCGCCAGGCGATCAACGGTGGCGTGCACGGGTCAGCGCAGGGGCGAGGGCTGTCGTAGGAGATGAGGCGTTCCAGTGCGGGCAGGGTGAGCCACCGGCCGGCCGGCCCGGCGGGCTCGTCCGCAGGACGGGGTTCGGCGGCAGGTGTGCCGTAGTAGTGGCGGCGGGCGGCCTCGAAGTCGGCAGTGATGGCGTAGTCGGCCGTCTGCAGGGCCTGGTGCAGGGCGGCGGGCGGGTGGGGGCGGTGGCAGACCAGGGTCAGGTGGACACCGGTGAGGGCATGTAGTTGCAGGAGGCGCATCGTGCGGCGGGCGGTGAGTCGGTGGGCGCGCAGGACGGTCAGCCGGGTGACGGGCAGGGCGGCGATCCAAGCCGTGGCGGCTTCCCAGGCGGGCTGACGGCCGGCGGGGAAGCGGCCCGGGAGCAGGGGCGGTTTGCCCAGGGCGGCGAGAAGGTCGTGGGCGAGGCCGGTTTCGCTGGTGGTGCCCGGGCCGGGGTGCAGGGTGATCCGGCCGGACAGCAGGTGGTGGGCGGCCAGGGCGGTGTGCGTATGAATCGCGTCGTCGCCTGGGTCGATGACCACGGTGACGGGCGGCGGTGGCGCGGCAGGGAACATGGTGGTGTGGCGGTCAGGCAAGGCGGCTGAAGGCCCAGCGCAGCAGTTCCTGGTCCACGCGGGGGCGGCCGGTGCGGGCCAGGGCGGTTCTGGTGTGGGCGGTCAGCTGGGCCCAGGCCCGGAAGTTGCCGTGGGCTGCGTGGCTGTCGGCGAAGGTGATGTCGTCGGGGTCGGCGTCGGCCCAGAGCGGGTGGAACAGGGGGATGGCCTCGAGGACCTCGGCGGGGGTGAGGCGTGTGAACTGCTGCCAGATGAAGATCCGGGAGGAGAGCATCGGTTCGCGGCGCAGCACGGTGTGGCAACCCGCTCCGCCGACGAAGATGATCGCGAGTTGGGTGGAGGGTTCGTCCCATAGGTAGCGGAAGTACTCGAATGCCTCGCCGTTGAGCCATTGGGCTTCGTCGACGAGGAAGGTGCGGGGGCGTTCGGCCAGGGCGGTTTTCAGCAGGCGGTCGAATTCGCTGGGGTGGCGGGGTGGTTCGCCGGCGAGGTCGAGGGCGGTGAACAGTTCGTACCGTACGGCGCGGGCGGTGGGACGGGCCCGGAAGGTGATTTTGCGGACGTCCTCGGCGGGTTCGAGTTCGCGCAGGCAGGTGTTGACGGCGAGGGTCTTGCCGAAGCCGGCGCCGCCGTGGATGCACATCATCGCGCGGGCGGCGACGGTGTCGCCGATGTTCTCCCGGGCTGTGAGCAGGGCGCGGGTGGTGACCACGGAGGCATCGGGCAGGTCGACGTACTGGTAGGTGGCCGCGCTCACGAGACGTCTGCGTCTTCGTCGATGGTGGAAGGTGCGGCCCGCTTGCCGGAACCGTCGCGGGCGGGGTCGTCATGGTGGCTGGACGGGACGGGGGCGGGCTGGGCTGGTGTGGTCAGCGCGGCCAGGGAGGCAGGGGTACGCCAGCCGGCCGGGGGCGCGGTCGGCGGGATGAGGTCCGGCAGCGCCAGATCCGACAGGTCGGTGCCGGCCGCCTGGGCGAGCTCGGCCTCGGCCTGCACGGTGGTCAGGGTGCCGAGCCGCCGGGGGGCCTCGGGCTGGTTCACGGCCGCGTAGCGCTCGCGCTGGGATGCCTCCAGGTCCTTCTTCAGACGGCGGGCGCGGGCGGCCCGTGCCCGCTGTACAGCGCTGACCTGTTCCTCGGTTGCCTGGTCGGCCAGGTCCGCGGGACCGAGGTAGCGGCCGGTGGCGGCGTGGTAGACCTCGATGCGGTGGTCGTGGTGGGGCATGAAGCGGACCCGGACCCGGATACCGGACTGACCGGTCATCCACGGCCCCACATAGTCGCGTTTCCTGAAGCGGATACCGCGGGTGGTCAGCGTGCGGGTGCCGGCGTCCTCCAGGGTGAACGTCCACAGATCCGCCGCGACCACGTCCCGCAGCGGGGTGGGATCGTCCTGCCACGCCTCAAGCGGGGTCCTGCCCGCAAGCGGCGCGGGCTGGTGTTCGGTGTTCCACCACGACGTCCAGGCGAGCAGCTGGGTGGTGAAGTACTCGAAGGCGAGGAGCACCTCGTCCTTCGGGCGGGAAGGGCGTTTGCCGGGGCGCGGCTGGCGGGCGTAGCCGGGCAGCGCGGCCAGGAACATGCTCTCCACTGCCCGGTTGAGGCCCTCCACGGTGCCTTTGAGGTGGGGGGTGTAGGCGGGCAGGTCCTCCACCGTCACGTCCAGGAGATCGAACGCGGCGGTCACCGTCCGGGACAGGAAGTCCTTGCCACGGTCGACACGTACCTTCTCGGGCAGGCCGCCGAACGGGCCGTAGGGGTCCTCGCGCAGGACAGCGGAGCGCAGCGCGGCCAGCACCGACTCCCGCGACGGATGCACCGGCGTCACGGCAACACCGGTGATCGCGTTGGTGGCGCAGTCGGTGAACCAGGTGATCCACGGTCTGCGGGCCCTGCCCTCGACGTCGACCAGGACGGGGGCCTGCATGTGGTCGGTCTCCCACACGCGGTTGCGCCACCCCCGCGGCCGGGCCAGGAACACATCGTGCTTGCGTGCCGCCCGCTCACCACCGGCAAGTCCAGCCCGCTCCCCCGGCGTCAGATCACGGTGGATCGCCCGGTGCAGCGTCGGGACCGAGGGAGGCGGATCCCCCTCGCCCTTGGCCGCGCGAGCGGTCAGCTCGCGATGCACCGCTGCAACGTTTCCCTTCCACAAGGCCAGCAGACGGCGCACTTCGGGGGTGACGGAGAAGCGGTTTTTACTCTGGGCCCGTGCCCCGGGCTCTGCGGCCGCTGACTCGTCATGCTCGGCAGCGGCAAGCCACCGCCACACCGTGCGCTCGGTCACTTCCAACGACTGAGCCATCAGCCGCACATGCCGCGTTGTCAGTTGCTGGTCCTGCCGCAGGGCGAGCAGCCGGCGCACGGCAGGGCCGCGCAGCGCCGACAGGGAGGAGGAAGGCAGGCCTCCCCGCACGCCCGGTCCCTCCCCGTGCGCGCCGGAGCGGGAAGCGTCCTTTCCCGGCTCGGCCGCGCCGGTCACAGCGGTCCCACGAGCCGTGCGCAGGCCCGCTCCAGCATCCGGCGGTCCACCACCGCCCGGCTCTTGCCATAGATTTCGGCAGTCAGGTGCGAGGTCAGCTTCGCCCAGGTCCGGAAGTTGCCGTGCCCCACATGCTCGTCCACCCACGCGACATCGTCCGCGGTCACGTCCTCCCACAGCGGGTGGAAGGCAGCCATCACGATGGCCACCTCCCGCTGGCTGAGGCACGGCACCAGCTCCCAGGTCAGCACCCGAGAAGCCAGCGCAGGTACCCGGCGCAGCGCCCGTTCGCTGCCCGCACCCGCGAGCACGAGTGCCGTATCCGTGCCCGGGTGGTCCCACAGCCCGCGCAGAAACTCCAGCGCCGGCCCCGGAAGGCGCTGTGCCTCGTCCAGCACCAGCACGCGGGGCTGCCGCAGCGCGTTCACCAGCGTCAGGTCGGCCTCCCCCGCCCCCCGCGGCAGACGCCCGCCCAGCTCCAGGGCGTCCGCGAGCACCCGACGCAGTTCGGGGACCGTCGGATGCACACCGACATGGACCCGGCGGACCCGGGCCGGGTGCGGCAACTGGGAAAGGGCGTACTGCAACGCGACGGTCTTGCCCTGGCCGGCATCGCCGTACAAGCACACCACCGCCCCGACCGCGGCCGCGTGCGCGACAGTCCGCAGCACCGACCGCACAGCGGGCGTGTGCACCACCTGCGCGCCCGGCACCAGGACCGGGACCTGTTCCAGATGCTTCTGCTCCCGCAGGAAGACCTGCCCACCCGCGCCTTGGCCGGCCACGACGTTCAAGCCCAGCTCGCTGAGCGGATCCGGCCTGCTCGGCCCGGCCGCCACGGGCTCCCGCTCGACCAGCAAAGCCCGCCCCGCCCGTCGGTCTCTGCGGATCACCCGGTGCAGCGTCGACGCCGACGGCACCGAGGCTCCGCCAGCCGGCGCCTCAGCTCAGCGACATTCCCTCCCACCTCGCCCAGCAGCGCCCACACCTCGTCCGACACCGCATACCCCTGCCGAACCCCGGCCTCCACCTGCCCGGTCGCCTTCGCCTGCTCCAGCCAGCGCCACACCGTACGCTCCGAGACACCCACCGTCTCAGCGACCGCACGCACATGCCGCGTGGCCAGCTCTCCCGCCTGCTGCCGCTCCAGCAGACGACGCACCACCAGCCCCCGGGGCAGCACAGGCCCACGACCGGCCCTTACCTCTTGATCCACCCCCCGATCACACCGGCCGGGCCCACCTCACCGCATAAGAACTCACGAACCTGAGACAACATCAGCTGCCATGCGGTAAAGCCCTACGACAGCGATCCCACCCATCAACCTCTCACCCCGTGACAGCGACCTGCCCACGCGTAAACACCCACTGACCAGCCCCGCAACACCCACCCCTGAACCAGCACGACCGACTCTCACCCCCACCGACACCAACCCGAGAGATCGCAGCTCACCGCCCGCGACGTGCGCGCCATCGGCCAGTGCTGCGAGAAGCGGTTGTCGCCACTGACCGTGACGGACGTCCACGCAGTCCTCAAGTCCGCCCTGGAACTCGCCGTGCGCGAGGACGAACTGCCGCGCAACGTCGCCCGGAACGTCAAGACAACCGCGCCCCGCCCCAGGCGCTTCCAGCCCCTCACCGCCGCCGAAGCCCGGCAACTCCTTCATGCGGCCAACGGCGACCGGCTTCACGCCCTGTACGAGCTCGCCCTGCGCACCGGACTCCGCAAGGGCGAACTCCTCGGCCTCCACTGAGAAGACCTTGACCTCGACGGCGGCACTGCCACCATCCACCGCTCCCTCCAGCGGACCCGCAGCCAGGGTCTGACCGTCCTGAACACCAAGACCCTGGCCTCCGAGCGGCGCATCGCCCTCCCTACCGAATGCCTCAGTTCCCTCAAGATCCACCAGGAAAGGCAGCAGGACGAGCGTCAGGCGGCCGGATGGGGCTGGATGGGCAACGGGCTCGTCTTCGCCACCCCGAAGGGCAGGCCGCTCGACCCCACCAACCTCACCCGCCGCTTCCGCCGCCTCCTTCGCAGCGCAGGGCTCCGGACGATCCGCTTCCGCGACCTCCGGCACTCGACCGCCACCCTCCTCCTGGAACAAGGCGTCGACCTCGTCGTGATCAAGGAACTGCTCGGTCACGGCCACATCGGCGTCACCGCCGGCGTCTACGCCCACGTCCGGCTCCGCCTCCAACGCCAAGCCATCGACCGGCTCACTGCCGCACTCACCGAAGAGGGCGCTGGCCCTCACGAGCCACCGCCCCCATCAGCCGTCCGCTGACGTTGCCATCACCGTTGCCGTCATGGCCAGCTACGAGGCCATGACGGCATGTGTGTCAATTCATCACTCGCCAAACTCTCCCAGCTCACCAATTAGCCGTTGGCGGGCCGCGTCCAACCGTTCGGAGTATTCGGAATCAAAGATTGACGACAATTGCGTTTCCAGCGTTCCGCTGATCCTGAACAGAGCAGACCAGACAGCTCGATCGTCGACGAGTGTCGAGAAATCTTCTCGATGCATAACGCGGTTCATCCAGTCGGACAGGACGAGCGCCTGATCGTCTGTCAACTCAATCTTCACGGGGATCTCTCTTCAGATCGCAGCTCTCATGCCGGCGGCTCACCATTACAGCTTCCCATCCCGCAGCAGGTAGGTTAGCTGATCCCCACTGGATCGCCACCCGCCGAGATATTCTCCGACATTCGGACCGTTCGCGGCGAATGACGCGTGAAGCCCCGTGTCATCTACGTAATGGATGGCGGCCTGCCCTCTATACGTTCCTTGGATTTGGCGCGTTCCCGGGCTCTTCACGAACTGCTCAATGGCACGAACGAACGCCTGGCCATTCGCCTTATTGTATGGACCCTTCACGCCGAAGTCCTCGGCATGCATAACGCCCTGGTCGCTCGTCCGCATGTAGTGATGCGGAATCTTGTCGGACGACATCCAATTCGTTCCACACCCGGGCCCGCTGTTGTGAACGAGTATCGGAGTCTCGCCTGCCAGCACATAGTACGTGTGGATGTCGGCAACTGAGAGGTTGTAGACCGTCGCCTGCTGCGTCCAGCGCCTGACCGCTGTGATCTGGACGTGCGTGCTGGCGCTAGTGCGGAGCCACTGCCCAGGAGTCAGTTCGGTTGCGTCGATCCAGGCGTGGAGGGTCGGCACCCAGAAGGGGTGGCCGTCGGTTGCCGTGACGGATGCAACCTCGTTTCCAGCCGGCCCATCCGTGTCTACGGTGATATTGACGAGGTGCTTCTCACCGGTGCCCGCGATGGTGGCGGTGACCTCCTTTTCGACGGTCTCGCCGGTTTCAGGGTCGGTGGCGAGAACTTTGTCGCCGAGCTCGAGGTCCTCGATGGGTATCGTTCGGCCATCGGCCGCCACCACGAGCGTCCCGGGAACGAAGCTGTTCCCGGGGCCACATCCGCGCATTAGCTTCCTGGTGGCCAGTGCGAGAATCACATCGAATGCGATCTTGGCTGTTCCTTGGGCGCTCCTGCCATTGGAAAAGTCGTCGACGTATTCGCCCCCTCGGGCGAGGACCCCTTCGGCGGCACCCATGACAATCGCGGCCGGGTCCACGCGGTTGCGGAGGTCACTTAGGGCCTCTTTGCAGGTGCCGTCCCAGGTGACGCAGTTTCCGATATTGGAGAACTCGGTGGCCGTCGAGTTCCAGATTCCGGTGCCGAAATTGATTGCTTCATCAACCAGGGAACTGCCGAAGTCAGAGACCCAACCGGTGAAGCCGTCATCGTCGTCGTCTCCGCCGCCATTGGTTCCCTTGGTGTCCGGCGTGAAGGTCTCCTGTCCTCCGTCATCCTTGAGCTCTTTATTCGGTGTCCAGGCGGTGTCGTCCTCGCACTTCCCGTTGCCCGCATCCAAGCAGGTGCCGGTGGGGTCGGAGAAGGTAACGGGGTTGTTGCCGGCGTAGCCGTAACCGTTCAGGGTCTGTGGCTTACCAACCTCCAGGAGAGGGTCGACGCTGATGAATTGGCCGAGGTTGGTGTCGTAGTCGCGGGCGCCGATGTGGGTCAGGTTGGTGGTGGAGTCGATGTCGCCGTTGACGAAGCCCTTGTAGCCGGGCCAGAACGCAGGGGCTGTTCCGCGTTGCCCCCCATAGGGGAGGGCTTTGCGGCGGTTGAAGGTAAGGGTGGCGGCGCTGAAAGAGAGGGTGTTGGTGTTGTGGTGGTCGGCGACGAGGATGCGGACCTTGCCGTCACTGCTGGTGCGGACGGCGGAGCCGCCGGGCACGGTGTAGTAGCGGGTGCCGCCTGCGATGGAGGCTGGGGTCGTGCCGGCCTGGCGGGTCAGTGCGAGTTCCTGTCCACCGGGCAGGTAGAGCGTGGTGGTGGTCGGGTCGCGCTTGACGATCCGGGTGCCTTCGGCGTCGTAGAGGAAGGACGTGGTCTTGGCCGAAATGGTGGAGGTGGCGAGCTTGCCCT
The DNA here is from genome assembly GCF_040295385.1 of Streptomyces sp. NPDC002825. Taxonomy (NCBI): domain Bacteria; kingdom Bacillati; phylum Actinomycetota; class Actinomycetes; order Kitasatosporales; family Streptomycetaceae; genus Streptomyces; species Streptomyces sp. NPDC002825. Next base: position 194,440 of record NZ_JBEOVH010000011.1, on the reverse strand, counting down.
CTTCGTTCCAGGTCAGGTCCTGGACCGGTCCGGCGTTGGCGGGAGTCTTCTTGGTGAGGTTTCCGGTGGTGTCGTAGGTGTAGGTGTCCGTTCCGGTCGTGCCGCCGCTGGCGGTGACTGTGCGGACGCCATGAGCCTGGGCAGCACCAGTGGTGGTGGGGTAGGCGTAGGTGCGGGTGGTGTCGGCTGTGATGCTGCCGGCTTTGTGGAGGGTTTCCGTGGCGCGCTGGCCGGTGTCGGTGAAGGTCCAGCTGGTCCAGTAGGGGTCGACGGTGCCCAGGTTGGGTGTGCCGGTGCCGTTGACGGGCTTGGTGGCGCAGGCGTCGCCTGTGGTCCAGGCTTCGGTGAGGCGGCGGGCCCAGTCGTAGGCGAAGCACTGCTGGTCGAGGGAGGCGCCGTCGTTCTGGGCGTCGCGGATGGATGTGATGTTGCCGGCCGGGTCGTAGCTGTAGGTGATGCTGGATGGGGTGGCCGGAGCAGTGGCGTCGCGGTCGACCTTGGAGGTGATCAGGCGTCGGGTGGACGTCTCGTAGGTGTTCGTCTGGTAGACGTTCTTGCCGAGGTTGTTGAGCTGGGCCTGGGCGAGCTCGCCGTAGGGGGTGTAGCTGGCGCCGCGGAGGTAGACCTGGCTGAGGGTGCCGTCGACGATGCCGAGCATGTCCTGCGCGCCGTAGTGGTTGGTGACGGTCTCGGCAGGCAGATGTGTGGTGGCGTTGGTGTTGGTGGTGCTGTAGGCGGCTGTTTCCGGCAGGCCGCTGACCGGTGTGGCTGTGGTGGCGACTGTGTAGGTTCCGGCGAGTAGTTCCTCACCGGTCACCTTCGGGATCGTCACAGTGGTGCCGGTGGGCTGGCCGGTCGAGTCGTAGCCCTTGACGGCGGTCTTGTATTCGGCGTTGGCGGTGATGGAGGAGTCGTAGCGGCTGGACGTGGCGGGCAGGCCGAGGCCGCCGGCCATGTCGTAGGTCCATTCGGCGAGTTTGGTGCCGGTGACCGAGCCGGTGCGCAGGCTGGTCTTGCGGCCGAGTTCGTCGTAGGTGGTGGCGAGGGTGACGTTGCGGGCGTCCGTCACGGTCTCTACGCGGCCGTCGGCGTTGTAGTGGAGGGTGCTGGCGCCCTTGTCGGGGTCGGAGGTGGCGACCTGGCGACCACGCAGATCGTAGGTGTAGGTCCAGGAGTTCCGCTTGGATGTGTCCGTGACGGCAGAGAGCAGACCTGCCTTGTTGTAGCTGCGAGTCGTCTTCTCGTACTGGGTCGCAGCGGCGCCGATGAGCGGGGTGCGGTCCTTGTACTGACGCTCCTCGACGGTACGGCCACGGACGTCGGTGAGGGTGAGGGTGGCGGTGCCGCCGGCGGGCGGGACGCTGGCCGTCCAGTAGTCGCCGTAGGTGGTGCTGGTGCGCCACTTCTCCACGTTCAGGGACAGCAGGATGTTCGCGGTGACGCGGCTGTGGCCGTCGTACTCGCTGCGCATGGCCTGCGGGATCTGGTTGGGGGTGACGACCAGCATCGCGTTCGAGACAGCGGAGCTGTTGTAGAACGGCGCGTTGGAGAGGTACGGGCGGCCGTGGTTGTCGTAGAAGGTGTCGCTGACGACTCGGCCGGTGGTGTTGATGGCGTCTGACTGGGTCTGGCGGGCGCGCAGGAGCGAGTCGTAGAAGGTGGTGCTGGTGCCCCAGGTGCCGTTCTCGTAGAGCTTCTTCGAGGTGACGGTCGAGGGGACGGTGTTGGAGAGGTTGTAGGTGAAGGTGGCGTTGGGCTGTGCGGTGGTCGCGCGGCCCGTGCTCCAGCCCTTGGTGAGCCGGCCCAGCGCGTCGTACTCGCTGCTGGAGGTGCGGTTGTTGGCGTCGGTCGAGGTCAGGGTGAGGCCGCGCATGCCGTCGTAGGTGGTGATGGCAGCGTGGTTCTTGACGTTCTTGACGGTGACGGTCGTCGGCTGCGCGCCGGTGGCCGGGTCATAGGTTGTGGTGACCGGCTGGTCGTCCTGTCCCTTGGCGGTCAGGATGCGGCCGTACTGGTCGTAGGTGGTCAGCGAGATGGTGTCCCAGACCGGGGTGAGGTCGATCTTGTAGTCGGAGAGCAGTTCCGTCTTGGTGACGTTCGCCTTGCCCGGCTCGGGTGCTGCTCCGAGGGCCTGGCTGTCGTAGTAGGTGTGGGTCCAGCCGGTGACCTCAGTGGGTCGGGAGTAGCAGTTTGCGTTGTCGGTGCTGACGACCTCACTGGGATACGCGATGAGCCAGTTGGTCGTGTCCGGGGTGACGTAGTTGGTGAAGGTGCAGCGGGATTCGACGGTTCCCGCGCCGTCGTCGGCCTCCTTGAGGAGCAGTCCGTAGGTGGGGTCGTATCTGCGGGTGGTGGTGAGGGTGCGCCAGGTGCCGTCGTCGAGGAGGGTGCTGGCCTTCTCGGTCTCGGTCCCGGACAGGTGGGCGGTCTTGGGCTGGAGTGTGGGGGCGGGGTCGTTCGGCTTGTCGGGGTCGGTGATGCCCTTGACCGTCTGGGTGGCGGTGGCGGCTGACTCCCACGGGGTGTAGGTGGTCTTGGTGTCGATCTTGCCGCCGGTGCCGTCTTTGTCGTAGGTGGCGCTGGAGGCGACGCGTCCTGCGAAGTCTTCGCGGTCGGCGACACCGTTGATGGCCACGCCGGGGCGGGGACTGCCGTCGGCGAGGGTGTCGCCGGCCATGCCGAGGTAGTACGTCTTCTCGGTCTTCACCCGGTTGGTGGCGCCGGTGTAGGTGCGGACGGTGCCGTAGCCGCGGAAGACGTTCCAGGTGCGGTGCTTGTCGAGGGTGAACTCTCCGGTGTCGCGGCGCCAGTTCGGCCCGTCGGCGTATTCGTAGCTGGTGACCTTCGACTCGGAACCGCTGCCGCCCGTGGTGTCGTTCTCGTCGATCCGGGTGACGAGGTATTTGTGGAACCAGTCCTTGACCGGGTCGACGTAGCCGTCGGGAGTCCACCAGGAGGGGTAGCAACGCTTGGCGTTGGTGTCCGGCGCGGTGGGCAGCGTGGTCGAGGTGCACTCGGTGGGGCTGTAGGTGACCAGGGTCTGGCCGCCGGTCTCGTTGGTGATGCTGGTGATGCGCTTGCGGTTCAGGGCCGGCCGGCCTTCAGCGGCGTCGACCCGGTTCGGCATGAGCGCGCCGCCGAAGACGGTCGGGTTCAGGGTGATGTCGGTGAGGGCGCCGGCCTTGCCGGTGCGCTGTACGGAGTCCAGCCACAGCGAGGGCGTGGAGGTGTCGCCGGTCGCCGGGAAGGACTGGGTCAGGGCCCAGGTGTCGACGGGCTGCAGGGTGGTGCCGACGAGGGAGTAGGTGTTGATGCTCGTCAGGCGCTGCTTGGACCAGAACGACGGAGCGGCCTGGAGGCATTGCGTGCCGGAGGTGCAGTTCAGGTCGACGGGGGTGTCGGGCCAGCTGGTGGCGTGTGCCTCGTCGAAGGTGCAGTCTGCCGCCGTGCAGCGCGGCGCGGTGGTGAAGGTGACTCGGCCGGCGGGGTTGGTGGTGGTGTAGACGGCGCCGGCGCGCAGGCCGTAGTCGATGCGGTTGAGGTAGCCGCCGCGGATGTACGGCTTGGGGTCGTCGATCTTGCTGTTCTGCGCGTAGTAGCCCTGTTCCTTGGTGTAGTAGAGGGCCATGGCGTTGCCGTGCGGGTCGACGACGTAGTCGAGGTTCCAGCGCCAGCCTTGCTGTTCGGCGGAGGAGGCGTAGTCGTCTGCGTGGCCCTGTTCGCCGGTGTGGTTGCCGTAGACGGGGGCGGTGAAGACGGAGTTGGTCTCGGTCTTTCCGGTGGTCCAGCCCGGGAGGTGGTTCTTGCCGAACCAGTACTGGGTGCCGTCGGTGGTGGTCACCTTCCAGTACTCGGAGTCTTCGTCGCCGGAGTTGTTCGGCTCGGTGTCGTAGACGCGCTCGATGCGGGAGCCGTCGTCGCCTTCGAGCTTCCAGGTGCTCTTGGTGTCGTCCCAGACGAGCTCGTTGGAGGAGCCGTTGAGGGAGAGGGTGGCGTTCTCCGACTTCCAGCACAGGTCGCCGGTCTTGGTGGTGTTGTTGCCGTCCTGCTTGTCGTTCTCGCAGGGGGCGTAGCGGCGCTCGATGAAGCCGGGTGAGTACTCCCAGCCCTCACCGATCCATGATGGCTGGTTGTTCGTCGATGCCGTGCGTCCGTCGATCGCGGAGGAGTTGTAGGACAGAGCGATCTTCGGGACGAGACCGCCTGGTGCGGCAGGTACGTCGATGGGCACGCTCCAGCCGAAGCCGCCCGAGTTGCCGCCGGCGGACCAGGAGCCGGAGGCGGCGAGTGAGGTCGCCTTGAAGGAGCCCTCACCACCGCTGGCTCCCGCGGTGGCGGCCAGGAGCGTGGCTTCTGCGGTGTTCATTGCGAGCGAGGACAGTGTGGAGGATGTCCTGGTTGTGCTGCCGGCCGCCGAAACCTGGGGCGTGGCGGAACCCGTCGTGAGCGTGGCGCTGAGGGTGTGGTTCTTGGTGTCGTTCTTGGTCGCCAGCGGTGTCTGCTTGCGACACTCCGACTTCTCCGGAGTCGTCAGCGCGCATGCCGGGAGTGTCACGAGACGCAGGCGGGAGGACCATCCCGCCGCGTAGGCGCCGCGGATGGCCGTGTAGTCGATCTCGACGTCGAGCCGGGCCGAAGGGGTGGCCGCCGGGTCGGTGTCGCGCAGCGACATCAGCAGGCCTTCGACTCCCGCCTTCCGGGCGGTGGCGCGGTCCTTGACCGCGAGCTCCAGCCGGTCCGAGCCGGGACTGCTCTTCTTGGTGTGCGAGGCGGCGTGGGCAAGGCGGACCGGCAGTCCGCCGACCGTCGCACGGTTGTGCGCTCCGGCTCCAACGCTGAGCTGTTGCGTGGCGGGAGTGGGCCAGGTGACCGGTGGCGCCTGCCAGGGCGGGTCCGCTTGGGGTCTTCTCTTCAGCCCTGTGGGGATGTAGTCGGTGCCGTTGACGGACTCGGTCTTCGGCACGGATGGAGGCCCTGGGACTTCGACCCGTGCGGCCCACGCAGGCGCGGAAAGCAAGGAAACACTCAGGGCCGTGGAAAGAACTCCGGCAATCCCGGCGTGCGCCCGCTTCACCGCCCACCCTTCTCTGCGCCTATAAAAAGGCATGACGAAGCCATGGCGGAACGACATTGAAAAACCCACCCCAATGAAACGCATGAAAGCCAGATGATCACCGCATCCAACACTGCGGCATGCACGCCTGACAAGCACAAATGTCAAGTCGGCCTCCGGATAGACGGTTGCTGCATCGCCAATCCACGACGACCCTCTGCAAGCGCGACCAACCGTCCAACCAGGTCTTTTGCGATCCAACGGTGGTCAAAAGCCGCACATCCATAGACGCATTAAAATCGGATTCCATCCTTACGCTTGCAGGATCAGCCTCACAACCGGAGCCCTCTTCGAGTTCACTGAACTGACCACCCGATGTATCGCCTTATCTGGGTTCGGGATAGAGTCCGGCGCCAGGAGAGACAGGATTCGCTTTCTTGCCTGCAAAGAGAGCCACGCCCTCCGGAAAGGCATCACAAAACATGCGCACCATCAGATCCAGACGCGGCCGCAGGTCGATCGCTCTGGCGATAGCCGCCTCAATGGCTTTGCCCGTCTCGGCGGCTGCGGCCCTGCCCGAGACCTCCGCGACCGTGAGCACCGTCGGCGGAGCCGCAGCGCCGGAAGCCGAGTTCGAGAAGACAGCCTTCGCGACGGCCGCACGGACGGGCCAGCGCGTGGAGATCATCGACCGTCGCGAGGAGACGGCCGAGTTCTTCGCCAACCCCGATGGCAGCACCACACGCCGCTCCTACGCCACTCCGAAGTGGACGCGGCTCGAGGGTCAGTGGCGTACGACGGACCCGACGCTGGTCAAGAAGCCCGACGGATCGATCGCGCCCGCCGCCCCGGCCTTCTCCATCGCCTTCTCGGGCGGCGGCGCCCAGCCGCTGGCCACGATGGTCAAGAAGGGCAAGAAGCTCGCCCTGTCCTGGCCGACCTCTCTGCCCGAACCCGTCATCAACGGCGACACCGCGACGTACCGCTCCGTGCTTCCCGGAGTGGACCTGAGGCTCATAGCCGAGGTCGACGGCTTCGCGCAGCACCTGATCGTCAACACCCCCGAGGCCGCCACCAATCCGGCCCTGCGCAGCATCGCACTCGGTGTCGAGACACACGGTGTCACCCTCACCGAGACCGCTGACCACAGATTCCTGGCCAAGGACGAGGCCGGCGAGACAGTCTTCAGTGCGCCCGCGCCCAAGATGTGGGAGCAGCCGCCGACTGCATCCGAAGAGCAGCAGACTGCTGCGGCCGGTATGTCGGCGATGATGAGTTCTGCCGAAGAGGCGGAGTCCGAGGTTCCCAGCAGCGCGCCTGTCGCAGCGGACGTGAGCGGCAACACGCTCACCCTGACTCCGGACGCTGGTCTTCTCGCTACTGCGGACCAGTTCCCGCTGATCATCGACCCCCCGTTCAGTGGTGGGTACCGTGAGAAGTGGGCGGTGGTCTATTCGGCGACGCCGAGCGCCGCCTACCCCAATGGGTCGGGCTGGAACTCCTCAACCCCGGCTGACGAACCGCGCGTCGGCTTCAACGGTGACGGCAACACCCGTTCGTTCTTCGCCATGAACACCAACGGCCTGCAGGGCGCCACCATCACCGGCGCCAGGTTCGCCGTGATCCAGACGCACTCTTGGGCCTGCAGTGCCAGCACGACAGGCCCGGTGGAGCTGTGGTCCGCAAAGGACATCACCACCACGCCGACGTGGAACTCTCAAGGGAACTACTGGGGCAGCAGGCTCGACTCCGACCCCTTCCCTGGCTTCAACCAGACGTACTGCCCCGAGAACGAACCCGGGCACGAGTTCACCAGCGCCGCCCTCACCGATTACGTCCAGCAGGCAGCCAACAGCAGCTGGGACCCCCTTGTCTTCGGGCTGCGCGTCCCGGACAGCTACCTCGGCGACGTGAACAGCTTCAAGCGGTTCCGCAACAACCCGGTCCTTGAGGTCGACTACAACTACAAGCCCACCGTGGACGCCTCAGCCGCCTACGAGGGCTCCTGGGCCCCCTCGGGTGACGGCAACAAGCCGGTGCCCTGCGGCACTGCCATCGGCAACAGCGGCATCGCCCTCACCGCCAAGGTCGCCGACCGTGACGGTGGCCAGGTCAAGGCCGTCTTCTCCGTCAAGAACGCCAACGGCACGGCCATCTCTTTCGCACCGAACATGAACTACAAGTCGGTGACGAACGGCCAGTGGGCGTCTGCGACGATGCCCTCGAAGAACCTTCCCAACGGCACGTACACCTGGAGTGTCTACGCGGACGACGGCGAGGGCCCCGACAGTGCCCCCACCGCCGCTTGCTCCTTCACCGTCGACACGTACTTCCCCAAGATCCCCGTTACCGTCCTCAACACCGACGGCAGCCCCGCCGACGAAGACGGCACCACGACAAACCCGGACGGCACCTCCCGGCCCAAGGACCGGTATCAGGCCCGCAAGCCGGTCACACTCCGGCTCACCCACCCCACAGCCGATGTGGTCGGCTACTGCTGGGCCATGGACCACTTCGTGTCCGTCGACAACACCCGCTGCTCCAACGGAACCTGGGTGAACGCCGGCACCGACGCGAACAACACCGCCACCATCACCGTCACACCTTCGGGCTACCCGTACAGCACCTTCTGGGTCGTGGCCTACGACGCTGCCGACAACCACTCCCCCGTCGACGGCACTGACGAGACGGTGCAGCTCTCCACCACCCCGTCCGAATTCGTCTACGAGCCCGGAGTCACCCCCTTCACCCAGGGCATCTCCCCTCACGACCGCCGGGGAGACCTCAACGGTGACGGCTACAGCGACTTCGTCGCCACCGACACCGACGGCAAACTGTCGTTCTATGCAGGCAACGGCACTCTCGGAACCCCGGCGGCAGGACGAATCGTCGGCACCGGCGGCTGGGGCGGATCTCTCATCGCCCACGGCGGCGACCTGCAGAACTTCGTTAGCCCCACGAAGGGCCCGGACAGCTATGAGGACTTTGTCGTTCGTCTCCGTGTGAAGGATGATGACGGCACGTACAGGTACAGGCTCTTTCTGTACCCGGGCAACGGAATGGGATCCCCCTGGGTCTACTCCCGCCAGGAGATCGTCCACTCCACTCAGGACGACTGGCTCGGTCTCCGCCAGATCGTGCTGCCCGGCAACATCGACGGCAAGCCCGGAAACGACCTCATCACCGTCGAATGCATCTGGGACGACCCCGACAAACGCACGACCTGCGTCAACGCCGAACTCCGGCTCTACAGCGGCAGAGCCGCCGCCGACGGAACTCAGGACCAGACCGCGGCCTTCAGCGCGACGTCGACCACCCTCGGCACTTGGGGGTGGAGGGACTTCACCAACCTCGCGGTAGACAACATCAACCGCGACCCCAACGGCTACGGCGACCTCGTCGCCCGCGATCCCGCCACCAACAAGCTGTGGCTCTACCCGGGGGAGATCACCGGGACCTGCCCCGCGTGCACCCTCTCCTTCTCCTACGAACACAGGACGGAATACGGCAGTGGCGGCTGGAACCAGCGCCCGTACCTCACCTCGCCGGGCAACATCCAGGGCGTCGTCAAGGATGATTCGGTCGACGAGGACGGCACGAATTTTCCGTTCAAGCGGTTCGAGCCCACGGCTGGGGAAGAATTCGGTGACTTCTGGGCCACCACACCAGCCGACCCGGACACCCCCATCCAATACATGGACGGATCGGGCAACGTGACCAGCAGACTCTGCCCGACCGGCTGCCTACTCACCTACCCAGGCGGTGCTACCTGGCACGGAACACCACGCCTTGCGGGCACGGGCGGCTGGGCCACCGTCATCACCGGCATCTTCTAGCAGCCCGTGATCAACTGGCAGCCCCTCAGAGTGGGCCGCTCCCGGAAGGGGGCGGCCCGCCCTGCCTCTCTGGGCAGCCCATCACCCCCGTTGTCGGCACTGGGGGCGCGCGCTGTCAGAATCCCCTTCCTCAAGTCACCACACACAGAAGGATCCATGAACCAACCAGCACGCCGAATAGCAGCCCTCAGCGCCGCCGCCGGACTCCTCACCGTGGGAACACTCGCGAACGCCGGTACGGCCACGGCCGAGGACGATGTCCTGCGGCTGTCCGCGCACGACCAGGTCGCCGCTCCCGGTACTGCGCCCCGTCTCCTGCCTGAAGTGGAGTCCGGCACGCGGGACGGCAAGACCGTGATCGCCTTCTCCACCAAGCCGCTGACCGGACCGGCCGGAGACGGAGCGGGAGTCCCGCAGGGATTCACCGCACAGGCCAACGACTGCACGGAGGTCGCCGGTCTGGTCGCCGTCTACGTGTGCGGTCCCTCCGGCCTCGCCCCCGGCTTCGTCGTCCCCGCGGACGCGCCGGACACCGCAGTCCACTGGGGCTTCGCCTACGTCCCCAAGGGGGGTGATCTGGCCGCCGGCATCGAGCTCGCCCGCACCGCCGGTGCCACACCCGCCGACGCCACCCACGGCAGCGCGAAGGTCGTCGTCAAGACCGTCGCGAGCGCCGCGCTGAACACGGTCGATCACGATCTGGCCACCGTTCCAGCCGGTGGAACGGTGCGCCAGCAGATCCGCGTCCACGCCATCGACGGCGGGCACCTGAGCGTCCACTTCCGGTTCGCCGACGGGTATCTGGCACGTATGCCGAAGCCCATCCGGTTCGGCGGCGTCTCCACGGACCCCGGAGCGACGTGCACAGTCGGCTCGACCTCTGTCCCCGACCTCAACGGCTGGAATCTCAGCTGCCGACTGGAGCCCGGTGACCACACCATCGGGTACGAGCTGACGGGCGACGCGGGCCAGTACGCCCAGCACCTCCGGGTCGCCACCATGTACGACATCTACGACTTCGGTATCTGGGACAGCACCTATCTCCGTCGACTGAGCGCCCCCTTCGCCACCCAGGGGCAGCCCGTGCTCCCCCACCACGGACTCCTGGCCCGCAACACCACCGGCACGCTCTTCGACTACAGCGGCACCGGCGTAGCCGGGGCGCCCCTGGCCGGTCCGTACCGGATCGGCACCGGCTGGCAGACCTACAACGCCCTCACCGCGCTCTCCCCCAACAAGCAGGGCCCCTACTACTGGGCCGGCATGAAGCCGTCCGCCCTCACGCGCGGCCTCGGCGATCTCGTCGCCCGCGACGCCTCCGGCACCCTCTGGTACTACGACCGGCAGCTCGGCTACGAAGACCCCTTCGCGTCCCGCGTGAAGGTCGGCACCGGCTGGAACATCTATGACCACATCACCGGCGCCGGAGACCTCGACCGGGACGGCTACATGGACCTGATCGCCCGGGACAACGCCGGCGTGCTCTGGCTCTACAAAGGCACCGGCAGCTTCACCAGTGCACGGTTCAAGACCCGCGTGAAGGTCGGCGCGGGCTGGGCGATCTACAACCACCTCGCCGGAGGCGCCGACATCACCAATGACGGACGGGCCGACCTGCTGGCCCGCGACAAGGCCGGGGTCCTGTGGCTGTACCGGGGAACGGGCAGCGGCACAGCCCCGTACGCCACCCGCACCAAGATCGGCGCAGGCTGGAACACGTACAACCAGCTCGTCGTCGCCGGCGACCTCACCGACGACGGCAAGACGGACGCCGTCGCCCGCGACAGCGCCGGGATCCTCTGGCTGTACCGCGGCACCGGCAACGCGGCCGCGCCGTTCGCCACCCGTACCAAGATTGGCGGCGGCTGGAACACCTACAACCGCCTCTTCTGACAGGCATCGTGGGCCCCAGGATTCCCATCTCGGGCCCACGATCCGCGTACACTCCGCAATCACGTTCCTGGACTCCGAGACCGGCAAGCACGCAGAGCGAGCTCCGGAGCAATCGAGGATGTCCTGACGCCAAAGTGCACAGTCAGCGGCGAGTTTGGTGGGGTCGTCAGCCAGTCCACGCCAGCGATCGATGGCGTCCGGGCGGCGACGCGCGACCGCACTCGCGGCTTGTCAGGGCGTCCCACGGCGGGGTCTGTCAATCGAGCAGTGTAACGGGGGCGGTTGGGGTTACTGGCGGGCTGCGGAGAGTCGGCCGTCGAAGGTGATGTCGAAGGCGTTCAGGGCGGTCTTCCAGCACGTGGTCCAGCGAGCCTGTCCCTTGCCCGTGGGGTCGAGGGACATGATCGCCATGGAGACGCACTTCAGGGCGGCCTGCTCGTTCGGGAAGTGGCCTCGGGCCTTGACCGCCCGGCGGATCCTGGCGTTCACCGACTCGATCGCGTTCGTGGTGCAGACGATGCGGCGGATCTCGGTGTCGAACCGAAGAAAGGGGGTGAACTCCTCCCATGCGTTCTCCCAGAGCCTGACGATCGCTGGATACTTCTGGCCCCATGAGTCGGCGAACTCGGCAAAACGATCGAGCGCCGCGTCCTCGGCCGGCGCCGTGTAGACGGGCTTGAGAAGCTTGGCGATCTCGTCCCAGTCCTGGCGGGCGGCATAGCGGAAGGTTCCGCAACGGGTGGACCACACAGGTCTGCACGATCGTCCTCGGCCAGACGGTCCCGACCGCTTCCGGCAGGCCCTTCAGACCGTCACAGACCAGCATCAGGACGTCGTTCACTCCGCGGTTCTAGATCTCGGTGAGGATGTGCATCCAGTGCTTGGCGCCCTCACCACCGTCACCGGCCCACAACCCGAGAATCTCGCGCCGGCCTTCGGCGGTGACAGCCAGAGCGACAAAGATGGGTCGGTTGGCGACGGCACCGTCGCGGATCTTCACGTGGATCGCGTCGATGAAGACGACCGGATAGACCTGGTCGAGAGGGCGGTTCTGCCGTTCAGCCATGCCCTCGAGGACCTTGTCGGTGATCGTGGAGATCGTCTGACGCGAGACATCGGCGCCATAGACCTCCGCGAGGTGGGCCTGGACCTCACCAGTGATCAGGCCCTTCGCGGACAGCGAGATGACCATCTCGTCCACCCCCGTCAGGCGCTTCTGCCGCTTCTAGACGATCTTCGGCTCGAAGGAGCCGTCCCGGTCACGCGGCACGGACATCTCCACCGGACCGACATCGGTCAGCACGGGTCCCGCTGCGGGAGTTCCCGCCGTTCTTCCCGGCCGGATCATGCTTGTCATAGCCGAGATGGTCGGTGATCTCGCCCTCGAGGGCGGACTCCAGCAGCCGCTTCGTCAGCTGCTGAAGCAGCCCGCCCTCGCCGGTCAGCTGCAGGCCCTCGGCCTGGGCACGGCCCACCAGCTCGTCGATCAGCCGGACATCCACCGCCTTCGACGGCTGCGGCCCAGACGGCTCGACGGTCTCGGCCTCGGTCACGTTCTCACTGGTCATCGGTGCATCTTCCTTGATCGGGAGTTACACCGAACGATTTACAGTCCCGGGACGGGGCATCCGCACTCCTCCACGCCCCTGGGGTGGCCTCTCATAGGGTCTCGGACTTCGTGGCCAAATCTCAGGACGGATGGCCCGAGGGTGGCCACTTGGCCACGCCACTGAGACGCGTACGTGTCCTGTCGCATTGAAGCTGTTGGATTCACGCGGCTTCTCGTTCGTGCTGTCGGACTCTCACTGCGTCGCGCTCTGAGCGGCGACGTTTGCCCCGTACGTGGGGTTTGATCTCATATTCATGGTCCGGTTCTCGCTGTACCTGTCACGGTCGTTGTCGGCAGGTACGCGGAGCCGGGAGTGGCGATCGATCTGACCCGACGGTCCGGCCGCGTGGGCCCCGATCCACAAGTTCGTTCAGCTCACCTTGTCGGAACCTGACGGATCGGACACGCCGACGATGTCAGGTCCGCGAACGAGGTCGGCCACGCAACGTCATCGATGGCGAGCCACGGCGCAGCGGCTACAGCGGTGGGTGTCACCCCGGTGAACGCTTTGACCTCGCGGTGGAGGTGGGCCTGGTCGACGTAGCCGCTTGCGGCCGCCACCTTGGCGGCGGCGTCACCCGCCGCGAGGAGATGGGCGGCGTGGTCGAAGCGCACCAGCCGGGCGGCGTGCTTGGGAGTGAGGCCGATCTGGGACCGGAAGCGGGACCACAGGCGCTTACGGCTCCATCCCACCTCGTTCGCCAGGCTGTCGACGCGCACCCGTCCCCGGCTGGTGAGCACCAGCCACCAGGCAGCGGCCACCTCCGGATCAAGCGACGGGCGGGCGCTCATCCGTCGGCCGAGGGCATCCGCTGCGATCGTGAACCGCTCGTCCCACGACGCGGCGGCCCGCAGCCTTTCCTCGGCTCGCCCGGCGTCGCGGCCCCAGACATCCTCCAAGGAGACCACCGTCCCGCTGAGGTCGGCCGATGCGCCGAACACCGCAACCGCCAGGAGCGGCGACAACCGGATCTGAAGGCACTCGATCCCCCCGGCCGCCCGGCCTCCGAGCCGAAGGTCGCCCGGCACCAGTCCAGCGACCGTGCTGCCGCATTCGCGCCGGCCGTGGGCGTCGCAGACAAGGCCGTCTCCGTCGCTCAGGTCCACGAACAGAGTGACCGAGGGGTGCGCGACCATGGCGATATCCATGCGCGCCGGAGCACTTTGGCGGAACCCGGCCATGCTGACCCCCGGCAGCCGGCCCGGCTGCCGGGGCACGGCGACCTCTACCGACCCCCAGTCAGGTGGTGATTCGGTGGACCTCACAGCACCAGGCTAGGCGATGGGTGTCAGCGGCCCGTCGCTGCGAAGCGCACCAGCAACTCGCCGGTCGCTTCCGGCGCTTCGAGCATGGGAAAATGCCCGACGTCGGGCAACTGCTCGACTCGCGCGTTCGGCACCGTGTCGTAGTGGTGCGCCGAAGACGGATCCCAGCGGGGGTCGGCAGCGCCGAAGACCACCAGCACCGGGACGTCGAGTGCGGTCAGGCGCGCGGGTACGCTCCGCTCGGCGATGTACGCGCCGTTTTGACGCAGCACCGTCCTGAACGTGCGGTAACCGATGCCCCGTACATCGGCGACCAGGTCGTCCGGGACGTCCACCGGGCGGTTGCACACCGCGGTCACCCCCCGGCGGAGCATCGCGTCGGAACGGACTCTCCAAACAAGCGGGCCGAGCGGCGGGTCGATCAGGACCCGAAGGAAGACCGGCTGCGGAAGGAGCGCGTCGGGACACGGGCCACTGCTGATCAGTGCGAGCGAACCCACCAGGTCCGGGCGCTGTTCGGCGAGGGCGGTGGCGATATACCCGCCGCTGGAGTGCCCGACCACGGTGACCGGACGAAGGCCGAGCTCATCGAGCGCCGCGGCCAGCCTGGCTGCCTGCTCAGACACGTCGTACGACGGCGCCGGCGGGGACTGACCGTGGCCCGGGAGGTCGATCCGGATGACGTGATGCCGGCCGGCCAGTGCCGGCACCACCGGGCCCCAGCAGCTGCCCGAGGCCCCCGATCCGTGGATGAGCACCAGCGGCGGCGCCTCCCGCGGGCCGTCGTGGACCACGTGCATCCCGTGCACGTGCTTACCGTCGTAGATAGCCATACCCGGGAGGATGCCGGGGCTGCCGGCCCTCGGTCTTGTACAAATGTCGTCGCGGGGCCGACGATCGCCAGGACTTCTCTCTCCACGGCGAGCGGGACTTCCGCGAAAGCCGGGCTGTTTGAGATCGGCATCCATCGGCAGTCTCGAACTACCTGTCATTCATGCAGGTCAACGAGCCCCTATGTACCAGCTGCACCGCGACAGGACAATACGTCAGGAGCGTCACGCGCTCGGGCGCCATCACGCAGTGCCGTCCGCAGAGGAACACCAGCACCCAGGCTCTCCGAGGCGAAGGTGAACTTCCCCTGTTCCGGCGCCGCAGCGGCTGCTTGATGGGCGGCCGGACGACGGGTGCGATGGAGCCTCGGCTGAGCCGAGGTCCGGTGTTCCGGCGCCGCAGCGGGTGCTTGATGGGCGGCCGGGCGACGGGTGCGATGGAGCCTCGGCTGAGCCGAGGTCCCGCTGGGCCACGAAGCGGCAGATGATGCCCGGTCCCGGTTCGCGCGGATCGCCGGGACGCGGGTCGTACAACGCCCGCCCGCCGGGCCATCGGGAGAGCTCGGTGGTCAGGGCGACGCCGTGGTCTATCTCCTCGGTCCGCCAGCCGTGGATGTCCAGCAGGAGACCGCCCAGCGGGCCACTGACGAGTTCGGCACAGGTCCGGTCCCGCCGCGGGCCCGGGTCGGGATCATCCTGGTCGCGGCCGTAGACACATCCGTTCAGCAGCTGCTCATCGCCGTTCATCTGACCAGCCTGCAGCCGCCACCGACAACGACGCGCAACCGCCGGCCCCGACGGGAGAGGATCTTCTTCCCCCACGGCTATCGCGTGGGGGAAGAAGTGTCGTCGTCCATGCAACCGACCAGGCAACGGTTCAGCCTCCCTCCGGTGCAACCCTCTCCGCGGCCGCCATGGGCCGGGGCAGGCGCGGCGTAGGCCAGGCGGGCTCCCAACGCCAGGCCGCCCACCGCTCCGCGCGAGCGAACAGCCCGGCGCGTCCGGCAAGCAACGCCAGCACCTGGGCGCGGGCGTCCTCGACCGCCTGGTGCTCGGTGTCGGAGACGATGCCGAGTCGGCGTACATGGGCGTACTCGTCTTCGTCCTTCCATTCCCAGCTGTTGAGGTCGGGGTCGATGAGCAGGTCCACGGTGAGGTCGAAGGTGTCGAACCCGGCCTCGGTGCGGCGGGTGGGGTGCTCGAAGGTGACGTACCAGTTCCGCAGCCGGCGCCCGCCGTCGCCGGCGGGGACGAAGAAGGCGTTGATGCTGAACCAGGCCGCTGGCGGCTTCCAGAGCAGCAGGTCGGTCTCCTGCCACACAGCGGCCGCAAGTTCCCATCGGCCGGTCGCCATCGCGTCAAACGCCTCTGTGCGCACCGAACGATCCCCGTCATCGCGGGCCTTCGCGTACAGGGCGGGCCAGCGGGCCTCCGCCCCGGGCCCGCAGGCGGTCACCAGCGCCTCGCCGGCGTCCTCGAGGACCCGCAGCGCCTGCTCGCTCCACACCCGGCCCGACCGGTGCACGTCGCGCCGTACAACCGTCTCGCCTGCCTCAAAACTTCGCACCACCACGACCTCCTCCACCGGCCACGGCCGGAGCGTCCGGCCGGGCTTGCCCACCTCAGCGCGGACCGGCCGGGATGGGCAAGCCGCCGTCCCGGGGCGGCAGCCGACGTCCGTGACCTGCCCGGCTGCACACTCACAACGACCATCCCGCGCGAGCCGGGGGCGGCCGGGGTGGCCGGCGGTAGTAGAAGAAGCGTCTGCCCCCACTCACCACGCCCACACAACACGGGCACCCACCAGCGAAGACAGACTGCGAGGCTCACAACACCCGGACCCGGACCCACCACGGACAACAACACCCCCACCACACCCGGCACACAAAAAGGAGCGACGAAAGCGACCAGGAACCCGAACCACCCACACCAACCCCCGCGTGGGCAAAGAGCAGGAGCAGGGGCAGGAGCAGGAGCAGGAGCAGGTGACGCTGCTGAGCCACGCGCGCTGCTCGGCCGGACCACCCCCACGCAAGCAGAGAGCAAAACCCCTTCTCCTTGCGCATCGCCTCGGTCTTGAGACCATCCCCCGCGCCCGGGGAGCAGACGCCAGTCGAGCCGCTGAGCTCGCCCCCCCTCGGCGGTCATCCCCACGCAAGCAGGGAGCGGCGCAACCGCCTGCCCGCTGGGGGGAAGCGGAGGAACCATCCCCGCACGAGCGGGGAGGAGTTCGTCAGCTCGTTCGGGGAGCCGTCGACGACGGGGACGCAGCCTAGGCAAGGGGCAGCGGGTCGAGGGTGAGTTCCCAGTGGTGGCGGCTCTTGTCGATGGCGAGGAGGAGGGGGCCGTCGGGGATGCGGACCTTCTCCTTGACGCGGCGGCCGTTCCAGGCGTGGACGAGCTGTTCGGCGGGGCGGCGTAGGTCGTCGGGGGTGTCGCCCTGGTATTGGTTCAGTTGGAACCAGCCGCTGTGGGGGTCTTTGGCGCGGACTTTCAGGTCGGCGGCGGTGCCTGTGTGGACGAAGATCTCGCGGCCGCTGCCCTGGATGGTTCCGGGGCCGATGGGGAGGGCGGCGGTCAGCGGGAGGAGGGTGAGCTCCCAGGTCCCGGACTGGCGCACCATCAGCTTGATCGGACCGCCCTTGCGCGGGGGATTGAGCAGGGCGCGCCCGTAGTGATCGGGCAGGTCGTTGCAGAAGACGTCCGTGGAGCGGCCGGCGATCTGGACGCTGAGGAAGTGGTACTGCGGCCCGACCCGGGCTTCGAGGATCACCGGTGCCGAGTCCTGGGGGAACGGCAGGTCCACCGTGACTGTCTTCGCGCCCTTGCCGCTGAAGACGAGCGGTTCGAAGTGGAAGAGGCCGGCGCCCCAGGAGGGCATGGCGGCCGGGGTGGCCAGGGTGGCGGCCGGGGTGGCGATAGAAGGGGTCTGCTGTACGGGCACAGCTACGGGCACCGGCTTCGCCATCGGGGGCACGGCCACCCCTCCCGGCGCCGAGTCCGACTTGCCTACGCCCTGCAGCGCCACAGGTCCCGACGGCGGCGGTGTGACCGCGGCGGTGGGCAGGAGCGGTGGTGCCGCCAGTGCCGGGGCCTGCGCCACCTCGACTCCGAAGTCCGTCGCCAGTCCCGCCAGGCCGGAGTCGTAGCCCTGGCCGACCGCGCGGAACTTCCAGGCGCCGTCGCGGCGGTAGAACTCCCCGAGGACGAAGGCGGTCTCGCTGGTGGCGTCGGTGACGTCATAGTGGGTCAGGATGGTGCCGTCGGCGTAGGTGACCTGGGCGTACAGGCCGGGGACCTGTCCGAAGGTGCCGTCGTCGCAGGAGCCGGCGACGAGGACGCGCTGAACGGCCGGCTCGATGCGGGGGAGGTCCAGTTCCAGCCACTCGGCGAACTGGCCGGCGCCTTCGCCCGTGCCGACGTGGCGCACGGCGCCGGACGGGTGGGCGGGCTGGCCGTGGAAGACGATGTCGGCGTCGCCGCGCACCGTGCCGGCCGCGTCGAGCAGTACGGCGGAGGCTTCGACGGCCGGCACGCCGGGCGCTTGCTGCCGGCCCACGGCGATCCGGAGCGGTGCCGTCGGGACGGGGACGTTGGCGCCTTTAACGAGGTGCGTCATGGGGCCCATGGTGACAGCGGGCATGGTGTGAAGAAAAGATCTTCTCGACCAAGGCCAGCGTTTCAGCGGGGAACGCGCCCCAGGATCACACCACACCCCCTCCCGGGGACGCCAGGCGCCCCCGGGAGGGGGTGACCAGATGTTGCCCTCCCGGGCTTCGTTGAGCAGCCCCGGGTGGCATCCGGGCGGAGCCCCTGGGCAAGTTCGTTGAGTATGACGTCGCGTTCGGTCACGCCTGTCTCCCGTCGGGCAGGCGGCGCTTCGCCGCGGAGTCGAGGTCAGCGGAACCAGGTAACGAGTCGCACATGGTCCGCTCCATGGAGTTCGCTGAGTGTCGGCATCACGCTCCAGACTGGCCCCCAGTCGCTTTCGCCTCCGGCGACCGATTCTCGGCTTCGCGTGCCGGAGCTGTCTGTTTCCTGCCAGTCGGTCCAGGCGAGCTCGGCCAACGTGACCCATGTCGTGCCGTGGGTGTCAGGAGATTCGCCGTACTCGGTCTGGAGCCCCTCGGACGCGTCGCCCGGAAAGCCGCGGCTTTCAGCCACGGGGCGGAAGCCGAAGTAGTTCCGGACACCGAAGAGGCAGGCGAGGGCGTCGTAGGCGTGGCCGTTGTTGAGTAGAAAGAGGTCGATGGCGGCGTGCCACACGGAGTCCTCGTCGTCGGGGCCCCAGAAGCGGGCACCCGGCCGACACTCGATTATCCCGCTGACTTCGGTAGACATGCAGGCATGCTGCCCGCACGGCCCGTGAGTCGGCATCTGCGCTTCCTCCGCCCCGCCTCACCCAGTACGCAGGTACCGACTGAAGCGCTCAGCGTGATGTGACCTGGATGGGGCCGTGGGGTGCGGGGCTATCCGCCATCACATGCGAGGGCCTCGCGGGCTGAGGCCCAGATGCGCTCGAACTCAGCCGCTGTGATTTCGGTGGCGACTGGGTGTCCTGCCAGCCGTCCCGCGGCCACCATGTACTGCAGCCCGGAGCGGTGCTCCTACCGAGCCCGCCAGGTAAACCCGCGTGCCGGCACCGAGGCGAGCACAGGGAAGCCACGGCGCCTGCCGCCTCGACGGCCGGTGCCCCTGAACTGGACCGCCCCCTGGCTCCTACGGAGGATGGCCAGCCAGTTGCTTCCTCGTCGACACCGGGATCAGCGACGGGCGGCGAGGAGAGCGGTGACGGCACCCTTCGACGGCAACTGATCACCCTGATGGCAAGAAGCTCATCGAGGCCGCGAACCTGCTGGAGAAGGCTCACCGGATGCTGAGCCCGTCCCTGGTGCGCCGAGCCGGTGAGGCGTATTCGACGTTCACCGATGATCTGATCACGAAGATGCGTGCAGCGGGCGATGGAATCGGGAACTCGCTCGAAGCGCGGATCAAGTAGCTGATCACCATCGGGGGCCTGCCGAGTTCGGCAGGCCCCCGATGCTGTTGCCGGTGAGGAGGTCGCGTGCGTGATTGCCACTTGTGACTGAGCACTCCACCTGGCACCGCTCGCCAGATCGAGCGCTCAGCCTGAGGCGTCCTCAAGCGGAAGGTGGTCTCGGAAGTACTGCGACTCCAGCCACTCCTCCTTGACGAAGAGTGGACGTGTAAGGCGCCTTTCCCCGACTCGCTGCGAACGCAGAAGAAGTCCGAGATCGGTCAGGGAAAGCGACTCGTCAGGGGTGTAAAGAATCCAGTTCCCATGCTCCGCGGCGTGGTCCAGCAGAAACTGATGGCCCTGCACTGGATCGCTCCCCGCCAACGGGAAGCCGGCCAGGAAGACCTGCGGACCGGTGACTGCATCCAGCGCGACGCATGCGAGCTTGCCCGCGCCGTAGAACGCCTTCACCCCGTCCGGGAAATCTTCCTGCTCATACGGACCGCCGACCCGTGCCACAGGCTCCGAGACCAGCAGTGCGCCGGCGACCTCGGCTTGAGACATCCCGAACCTCAGCGGCCCCACGCCTTCTCCGGATCGCAGCTCCCAGCGCTCCCGCTCCACATCCGCGCCCATCCACCCGCCCCTACCTCTGACCGGCCTCTACCTGTGTCTGTTGCTTTCGTTTGCATGCACCAGGCAGGGACAAGATCCCAACTCAGCTGCTCAAACGCCAACTGGCACACTCAGTCACAGCCACGGTGACTGAGCAATTCAGTTGGCGGGATTCGCCAAGTACGGCGCTCACCCAGAGGCGGATCTGTGACGAGCGGTGATGCGAGTTCGCACCCAGGATTTTTCCGGCAGGACACGGCCGAGGCCGCAGCGTCTGGCGCGGCACCTCGCCGCGTTGCCGGATCGTCCTGACAGGGATGCTCTCGCGGATGCCGCGGGCGGTCCGGCGCAGAAGGATGCGGCCGACGACATCGACTGGCTGGTGTCGGTCGACTGACATCGTGCGAGCCCACCGGCACATCGTGGAGGGCTTCCGAGGGCACCTCGGATCGGTCACCATGGAGGTCCGTCCGAGATCCGGGGGTGGGGATGAGCAAGGGTGGGAACGTTCCGGACGGGCAATGGAGCAGGCAGGAGCAGGTCGGACCCGCCCCGTGGCTGGCACTGGCCTGTCTGGTCGGGCTGTTTCTGGCCTACGTCGTACTGACGAACTTCACCGCAGAGCTGCGGACGGCGCTGTGGGGCGAGCCCGGCACCGTGACCGGAGCCGACTGCCGGACGTACGACAACACCGTGGCCAACGCGGGGACGTCGATGGCCTGCTCGGGCACCTTCACTCCGGACGACGGCGGCTCGTCGTTCGACGTCCCCGTCGAGGGCAACGGCGATTCGCTACCGGTCCGCGCATGGCTGGTGGACGATACATCCGGCACCGCGTACGTCTCACCGACGCTGTGGGCGGGGGTGCTCCCGGTGGGGCTGTCCCTCCTCCTGGCCGGGATCCCCGCGGCGGTGACGGTGAAGCGCGTGCGCCTCGTCCACGCACAACGCCCCAGAAAACCGCTTCACGGATCAGACACAGAGTCGAGTGCGTGATCGACGACGACGAGCACAACGGGTACAGCAAGCACGTCACCTGCCTCGACATCGACAAGCCGGGTCTCTGGCCATGCGAGCGGCCCACGACCCGGGGCCACTGGCGGAAGGCCGTCTGGAGCAGAGCCTGGCGTGCGGACATCGAGATTGTCCCGGAGCAGCCCCGCGTGCGGCCGCCGGCCGGCGATGCCAGTACTGGCCCCCGAGACCAGCCGTTCTCCTGGTCAAGGAGTTCGGCGCAGCCGTCCTCTTCCTGGTGGAGATTTTCCCTCTTGCGGGGATTGCTGCTGGTCACATGGGGTGAAAGGGCCGCGTGGCTCGATACCCGGGCCGTATCGAAAGGCGTTGATGGGGGTGTGAACAGCTCAAGCACCGCCCCGATAAAGCCCGCTGCCCTCACCATCCCCGTCCCTTCTGCCGTGCACGACTCGGGCGCTGACACCGCGCCCTGCGCCATAGGCATCGAGTCCTGCACCACACTCGGCACCACGCTCGTGGTCCACCTCTCCGGAGAAGTCGACCACTACAGCGCTAGCCCTCTACGGGCACTGCTGGCCTCCGCGGCTGACGCCGGCTACACCGGTCTTGTCCTGGACACGGCCCGGGTCACCTTCTGCGATTCGGCCCTCCTCGCCGCCCTTACGTGGTGGCCCCGGCGAGGACGCCGCCTCAGGCTCGCGAACCGGTCCAGAGCCGTCACCCACCTCTTGAACGCGGCAGGTGTGACAGGTCTCCACGCCCTTCACCGCCACACCCCAAGGGCAGGTGTGACAGCATGACCTTCCTGCTCCTGACGGTCGTCCCCATACTTGCCGCCGTGCTCCTCGTCCAGGGGAGCTGGCAAGTACCTCGCCGGCATCGCCGGACCTCGGTCCGACCGCTCCCTCGCCCGGCACGCAAAAGACTGATCCACTGCCACCTGGCACTTCCGCTCCTGGCGGCCGGGACATAGGCGAGAGGAGGGGTGCCCCGGGCCTGCTCCAGGCCCCGGGGCACCCGCCCCTACCACCGACAGGCAGGCTGGCCGGCCGGCCGGCCGGGAAACGCCCAGCCCCGACGGACGTGCAACCAACCATGTCGTCCATCGGCCGCAAGAGCACCCGGCTCCCCTCGCTCCTCACCGCTACCTCAAAATCCCGGACTGGGGCCGCCTTGGTCGGCATGCAGTTTGTTCAACCCAGCGCAGTACGTCGCGCGTACGCCTGTCTCGCCGAACTCCACCAGCAGCCCAGCGACGAGGGACGCGAACCCGATCGCGCCCTCCTCGTCTTCACGTACGAGCAACCGCCAGGCGGCGTGTACGTCCTCGCGACCACACTGGTCAACGAGCTGGACGAGGCAGACGAGAAGCCACTGACCAAGACCATCGCCCACTACGGCCGAGTCGACCTGTTCTGCATCGACGAGCTCGGTTACATGAAGCTCGATCGCCGGGGCGCCGAGCTCCTCTTCCAGGGCCTGACCGAACGCAGGGGAGGAACAGCGTCGCCATCGCCTCCAACGAGTCGTTCTCCGGCTGGACCAAGACCTTCACCGACCCCCGCCTCTGCGCGGCCATCGTCGACCGCCTCACGTTCGGCGGCGCCATCATCGAAACCGGCACCGACTCCTACCGGCTGGCAACCACTCGCGCTCGAGCCGAACAACAGCCAGTCAGCTGAACAGCCCCTGAGGACTTGATCTTCACAGCCAGCGAGTTCTAAGGTCGGTCGCCCCAGCCTCTTCCTCCTGGAAGTGTTCATGCCTCGCCGGTCACCAGGCGAGATCAGGACCCAGCTCCCGCAACGCCGAACGCCCCATCGGCGGGCACCCGTGATCCGCGGGCTGTCCGCCTCGGCAAACAGGCAGATCGTCGCCTTCGAACGAAGCCACGGCCTCCCCGCGGGTGAAGTCGCACACGCGTTCCGCCGTTGGAACACGTCTGTCCGCGAGACACGCGGAGACCTCGAGCCGTTCTACGAACGCGATGACACAGACCTCCGCAACGGCGACTACCACGTCCGCACCCTGCTGGAGATCACACTCCATGCCCTGAGGCCCAAGGCACGACGCGAGCTGAGCGCAGTCGTCGGCCCCGCAGACGAACACGTGCTTGACCGCACCCTCAACAACCCCTTCGCACCCCAAGACCTCCCCTGATGGATGCGTCGAATCGGTGTCTGAACCTCCAGCCGGTCCTGGTTCTGACCGACACCTCCAAGCACCTCAGCCCAGAAACGCTGCCAGCACCGGCGATGATGGCGCTCTTTGAATCTCCTCAGGTGTCGCTCTTCAGGTGGCCAAACCTGCTCAGGTGATCTCCCCACCCATTGCGTGATCTTTCCCGGCGTGTCGAACTGGTGTCGGCGTGTCGTGGAGAGCCTGCGTGAGCACGGAGTTCGGCCTGTTTGAAGGGCCCTGGATGCTCACCTGGGAGGAAGACGTGGACGCGCACGCACTGCGTCGCCAGGACTGGTCGATCTCGGCGATCGCCCGGCACCTGGGCCACGACCGCAAGACGATCCGCGCCTATCTGAATGGCGAGCGAGTCTCCGGATATCGCCGCCAGTCGCCGGACGCGTTCATGCCCTTCTTGGAGTACTGCCGCCAACGACTCAGCGATGACCCCCACTTGTGGGCATCGACGCTCTTCGACGAAGTGGTGGAACTCGGCTATTCGGGCGGCTACTCAACCTTCACCCGTGCCCTGCGGCGATACAAAGCACGTCCCGGCTGCGAACCCTGTCGGGCTTCGAGCGGCCGCGATGTGGCGATCATCGCGCACCCTCCGGGCGCGGAGATCCAGTTCGACTGGGTCGAGCTCCCGGACCCGCCCGCGGAGTGGGGCGTCGGTGCCAACGCGCATCTCCTGGTCGGTGCCCTGGCTCACTCGGGACGATGGCGGGCCGTGCTCGCGAAGGCAGAGACCTTTCCGCACCTGGTCCAGGCTATCGACGCCGTGCTGCGGCGCCTGGGCGGAACGGCCCGGAGGTGGAGGTTCGACCGGATGGCCACTGTCTGCCACCCGCCCACCGGACGGGTCCTGCCGGCCTTCGCTGCCGTCGCGAAGTACTACGGAGCCGGCGTTGATATCTGCCCGCCGCGACGGGGCAACCGCAAGAGTGTCGTCGAGAAGGCCAACCACTCGGCAGCCCAGCGCTGGTGGCGAACCGTCCCGGACGGCATCAGCATCGAGGCAGGCCAGAACGGCGTCGACAAGCTGGCCGTGCAGATGGACAGCCGCAAACGCAAGATCGACGGAGCGTCGACCACGGTCGCCGCGCTCGCTGAGGCCGAGCCACTGCTGGAACTGCCGACCCGCCCGTTCCCCGCCGAGCTGGAGCAGACCCGCGTCGTCAGTCCGCAAGGACTCATTGCCTTCGCGGGCAACCACTACTCCGTCCCGCCGGGGCTGACCGGCGCTCACGTCACCGTCCGGATCCGCCTCGGCGAGGACGACCTGCATGTGGTCACCGCCGGCCGCGCGGTCATCGCCCACCACCGTCGGGCACCGGATGGAGCCGGCCAGACGGTCCGAGACGCCGGCCACGTCATCGCCCTCGAATGGGCCGTACTCGCCTCGTTCTCCGAAAAGGCGCCCTGCCGCACCAAGGTCCGACGGCCTCCATCGGCCGCGGCTCAGGCGGAAGCCGAGAAGCTTCGCGGCCGACCTGAATCGGACGTCGCGAACCGGGTCGTGATCGACCTGTCCCACTACGCCGCCGTCGCCGACCGGCTGCGGCAGGCCCCCACCCACGAGGACCAGGAGTGCGAGAGTGAGTGACACCATGCCGATGAGCGAGGCTCGCCGCTACCAGCAGCTGCGAGGCCACCTGTCCTATCTGAAACTCAACGATGCCGCCGAAGCTCTTCCCCGCGTCCTGGACCAGGCACGGGCCGAGCGGATGACCCTCACCACCGCCCTGGAGAAACTCCTTGAGATCGAGGTCGAGGCGACTGAGGCCCGCAAACTCTCCTCCCGGCTGAGGTTCGCCTGCCTGCCAGAACCCTGGACCCTCAACGACTTCGACTTCGCCGCCCAGCCCGGTGTCGACGAGAAACTCATCCGCGACCTGGCCACCCTGAGGTTCCTCGACAACGCCTCCAACGTCCTGCTGGTCGGCCCGCCTGGCGTCGGCAAGACCATGCTGGCCGTCGCACTCGCCCGCTCCGCGGTCGACGCCGGCCACCGCGTCTACTTCACCACCGCCGCCGAACTCGCGGCCAAGTGCCACAAGGCCGCACTCGAAGGCCGATGGTCGAGCATCATGAGGTTCTTCGCCGGACCCCGCCTGCTCGTGATCGATGAACTGGGCTATCTCCCGCTGCCGGGCGACGGCGCGTCTGCCCTCTTCCAGGTGATCAACCAGAGGTATCTGAAGTCGAGCACGATCCTCACGACCAATGTCGGTATTGCCGACTGGGCAGGCGCTTTCGGCGACGCAACCGTGGCCGCCGCGATGCTCGACAGGCTCCTGCACCGCGCTGCCGTGGTCGGCATCGACGGGCCGTCCTACCGGCTCCGCTCGCACCAGTCCCACGCCGACAACCTCCGCAAAGGGGTGACCGGACGTGCTGGTTGAGTTCCGGGAGTGCCCCATCTGCTGGACGTCGTTCGAGGTCAACCGCAATGCGGCGGCTCGGCATACCTACTGCACCCCCCGCTGCAAGGCAGAGGCCGCTCGCCGTCGACGCCGCGAACGCGACGAAGCCGCCGACCTTGCTGATGGTGAACCGATGACCACAGCGTCACCAGACCCGACACCACTCGCGCCCACGGCGGTCCGGAACTGCCCGCACTGCGACAAGCCCGTCACCATCGTCGCCCTGCTGGCCACTCCCGAGGCCGCACGACCCACCATCCCCGCAGCAAGCCGGGACGTGATCCCGATGCGCAGAAACTGACACCGTCCGACGGGAATCGGCAGAAAACGATCAGTCGCCATTCACTACAGTCACATGAGAAAGGATGTGGACATGGCACTGGTCAAAAAGGGAGCGCGACTCATCAACGTGGACGGCACCGCCTACCGGTGGCGACTCCGCGGACGGCCGACCTACGACCAGGGACTGGTCCGGGCACCCCTCACCTATGCGGTCGAACACGCTGATACTCCCGGCAGGACACTGGTGGTCACCACCAACCAGCCGCACCCGAGCAACTGGTTCGGAAGACAAGGCAGCCCGATCCTGCCCGCCCAGGTGGCTGACAGCATCCGCACCGCTCTCACCGGCGGCTGGACGCCGGAGAGCCCCGGCTCACCATTCCACCTCGACCAGTCAGCGGGCTTCGTCTCGTCCCACTGACCCGCCCCGCGCTCAAGGACTCACCGACCCAGCGATCGGTGAGTCCTTCTGCTTTCCGCTCCCCACTTTCCCCAGTTGGTTCACTTCGTGAACCAACTGGGGCGAAGAGCAGCAGTGGGGAAAATTCGAGATCCGCATCACCGACATTCGTTCCTCGTTTTCACCTACGCAGCCACGGCTCTGGTCCACTTGAAGTGGACCAGAGCCGAGACTCGTGAACAAAGCCACCGCCACCATCTGCGGCGAGAGGCACCTGGTGAAGAGTCGAACCCACAAGGGTGGTCTGCAGGTGGCCGGAGCAGCCTGACCCGCGTACGCAACGGTCCCCCGTCGCCTCCCGTGCCCTGGCCGGGCGGGCGCCGTTGAAGACAGGGTGGATCACGACACCGATCCCGTGACTGGCACCTACCCCCACGAGCCCCGCTTCGCTCTGCTCACCGCCACCGAAGCCCGCGAGACAGCCGAGCTGCTCCAGGTCTTGGAGCAGCTCGACCCGGACGGGTGCGGCCAGGCGGCGGGGCAGCCCGTCGCCGACCTCGCCCGTCGCCTGCCACGCGCTTGTGTGCGGCGAGGTCGGACCGGCGGGCGGTGGTCTCGACGCCGTGCAGCTCGGGAAACCTGCGAGCGTCCCTGGGGGCGGGTCTCAGTCGGGGCAGGTGTTCCGGTAGCCGGGAGAGGACAGGTAGCGGGTCCATTCGTCGGGTTCCAGCCCACCGTCGGCGACCAGACAGGCCATCCGGTCGAGGTGGTTGCGCAGGTCGTGGGTGGGTCTCAGGTCCCAGAGGACGATGTCGCCGCGGCTGCCGGCGGTCGCGAGGAGCTTTCCGTCGGTGGAAAACGCGACTTCTTGGGCGCCGTCGAGGTTCTTCGCCAAGGCCGTTCCGAGCTGCTGGGGCCGGGCTCGGTTGCCGAGGTCCCACAGGAGGACGTTTCCGTCGTCGCCGGCAGTCGCCATGATGTCGGCGGAAGGGGAGAGGGCCATGGCGAGAACGTGGTCGCCGGCGTGTGTGAGCGGATCGCCCAGGCGCCGGGCGTGGGTGGGGTCCTTGAGGTCCCAGAGGATGGCGGTCCCCTTCAGGTCTCTGGTGACCAGGAGGTCTCCCGCTGGGGACATCACCGCTCCGCCCACCGCCTGCTCGTGGCCCAGGAGCGCCTGCCCCAGCTGATGCGGGTGGCTGGGATCGGTGATGTCCCATAGCCGGGCGCCGTTCGGGTCGCCCGGGTCGCCGAACGGGTCAGTGGCGCTCGGATCCGCCAGCAGGAGCACGCCTTCGCTGTCCGAGACCACGACGGTCGGTTGAGGGAGGGGGCTGCGCGTCGCCGACCGTGCTCCCGACCCGGCGACGAGGGCAAGGACGCGGTCATCGCGGACCCGCCAGACGTTGATCACGCTCCACTGGCCGAGCGTCTTCGCCCGGCGGCGCGGCCTGCCCGTGTCCCGCAGGTCCCAGAAGGTCGCGCCCTCTGAACTGTTCACCACGAGGGTTCGCCCGTCACCGGAGAACACCAGGGACGTGATGCCGAGTGCCGAGCCGGTGAGCGGGGGCGCCAGACGGCGGGGCCGGGCGCGATCAGTCAGGTCCCACAGGATGACGGTCCCCTCGAAGTCCGCCGTGGCCAGCGTCCGGCCGTCGGGGGCGAAGGCGACCGCGCGCACATTACGGCCGGTGTGCCCGGGGAGGGCGGCGAGCCTGCGGGGGCGGGCCGGGTCGGTGGTCTCCCACAGGGCGACGTCGCCGTCCCGGGCGCCGGTCGCGAGCATTGTGCCGTCTGCCGACAGGGCCAGGGTGTCGATGAACCGGAACCCGGCCCCGGTCGGGGAATGCTCGGTGGAGTGGACGAATGGGGGGCCGAAGGCCCGTGGGTGACCGGCGCGTTCCAGGTTCCATAGCGTGATCACGCCGTCGCCGCTCCCGCTCGCGGCTCCTCGGCCGTCGGGTGCGAAGGCCATGGCACTGTCGTCCCGGCCGGCTGTGAGTCTGTCGATCCGGTGTGGGTGGTCGATGTCGCGGACGTCCCATAGCTGCAGCCCGGTGTCCCGGCTTCCGATGGTGGCCAGGGTGGTTCCCCGAGGTGCGAAGATCGCCCTGCCGTCGAGCAGGAACCGCGAGAGGTCGCTGGCCGGACGCGGACGGGCCGGATCGCCGACGTCCCACATGTTGATGCCGGAGAGGGCTCCGGCGAGCGCCAGCGTCCTGCCGTCGGCGGACAACGCGAGGGAGTAGACGGAGTCGGGCCGGGCGGGAGCGAGCCGACCGAGCGGCCGGGGAGCCTGGCGCCGCCGGATGTCCCAGAGGGTAACCGGATGCTCCTTGGTGTTTCGGGCGGCCGTGGCCATCACCGTTCCGTCCCGTGAGAAGGCGACCCTCTCGACGGGTGCGGCGCGGTCGGCGACCGGCGCTCCGGACGGGTGGGGCCGCGCGGGATCGGTCATGTCCCACAGCTGAAGGCCTGGTGCCGCCTCGCTCGAACGGACGAGCAGGGTGCCGTCCGGCGACAGCCACGCGAGCGTCTCCCTTTCGCTGTCAGCGGCCGGCACGGCACCGGTCCGGCGGGGATGCCGTGGGTCGGCCAGGTCCCAGACCGCGGCGGCTCCGCCCTGGTCGGCTGCCACCACCCTGCGGTCGTCCGCCGAGAACGCCACTGCGGAGGCGCCATCGGCTCCCGGAATGGTGAGACGTTCCCCCAACGGGTGGGGGCGCATAGGGTCCTGCACGTCCCAGATCATCACGCCGCCCTGTGCGAAGGCGGCCGCGAGGTAGCGGCCGCTGGGGGCGTACGCGACCGAGTTCACCTCGCTGTTCAGACCGATGAGGCGGCCGGCGTACGCCGTCGTGGTGAGCGTCTTTTGCAGCGCCGCGGAGGTGTCCGCATCGGGATGGAGCCGGTGGGCGGCGATGCCGAGGCGCAACGCGGTGCGGGGGTCGGTCTCCAGGGCCGCGTCGGCCTGAGTGAGGAGCTGCCGTACGGTGGCGACCCGCTGCTGCTCCCGGGCGGTGGAACGCTGCTGCAGGGCGATGACGGCGGCCGCAGAGGTGATGACGACCAGCGCTGTCAGGCCGACGATCACCATGTTCCGGACGCGCGCGGAGCGCCGCGCGCCGCGGGTGGACGCGCTCAGGAACGCGGCCGCGGCGGGGCTTGGGCGGTCGGCGTTGCCCGGCCGGTCGGCCCAGTCGCGGGCCGCCTGCAGGCGGATGCCTCGGTAGAGCAGGCCGGGATCGCGGTCGGCGGCGGCCCACTCAGCGGCAGCCTGTTCGAGTTGCTGCCGGATGAGGAGTCCGGTCCGGTCCGCGTCGATCCAGCGGCGCAGGCGAGGCCAGGCGCGCAGCAGGGCCTCGTGCGTGATCTCGACGGTGTTCTGCCGCTGGGTCAGCAGGCGCCCCCGGGTGTAGGTGTCGACGACCGTGGTGACGGCGCCGGGGGCGACGCCGAGGTCCTCCAGGGCGGTGCGGGACAGCCGGCGGCGGGTGTCCTGGTGGATCCCCTCGCCGACCCTCACCAGGCGCAGGAAGAGAATGCGGGCAGCCTGCTGCCCCTCAGTATCCAGGGATCCGAAGAGCTGTTCGGCGGTGGTCGCGATGGCCTGATGGATGCCGCCGGTGGCCCGGTACCCGTCGACGGTCAGGCTATGGCCGTGCCGCTGCTGCCACGTGGCGCGCAGGGCGTGGGCCAGATAGGGCAGCCGCCCGACCTCATAGGCGCCGGCCTCGGAGGTCTCGGACAACTCCGTCGCCTCGGACCGGTCTCCTTCCGTCTCCCGGTCTCCCTGGGGAGCGGCGCTCGGCGCCGCGTCCGCGCCGTACGTGTCGGCCCCCAGGTCGCGCAGCAGAAGCTCGACAAGGCCAGGCTCCACCTCCAGGTCCACATCCTGGGCCGGAAACCGGATCGCCTCCCGCAGTTCGTCCCGCGTCATCGGCCCGAGCAGCAGCTGACCGTGTCGCAGGGCGTCGCGCAGCTGCGGGAAACCGGCGCAGTGGGGGTAGAAGTCGGAGCGCAGCCCGTACACGACCACGGCGTCGGGGCCCTGTCCGCCAGGCCCGGCCTCCGCCAGCGCGGCAAGCAGGTCGAGGAAAGCATGCTGTTCCCGCTCGCCGGCGCCCAGAGTGAAGAGCTCCTCCAACTGATCGACGACCATCACCAGCCGCCCCTCCCCCATACCGGCCCCGCGCAGCGCCGCCCGGAGCCTTGTCGATCCCGCCGCGGAGCTCGCAGCGGCCTCGGCCTCGCGCAGGCTCAACCCCGCGCTCTCCTCCAACCCCGCAGCCAGTGCGGCCATCGGCTGTGCGGTGGGCGTGATCAGCACCTGGGGCCAGGCGGCGGAGCCCGCGACGGGCAGCGCACCGCGCCGGATCGCAGGCAGCAGGCCGGCCCGCAGGAGAGAGGACTTGCCGGCACCGGAGGGGGCCGACACCACAAGCGGCCCGCCAGTGAACAGGCGCCGGTCGACCTGAATCAGCAGCTGTGCGGTCGGCCGGTCCCGGCCGAAGAACCAGCGCGCCTGTTCGACGCCAAAGGCCACGAGTCCCGGGTATGGGCACTGCCCGCCGTCCGCCGCGCCCCGGACACTCCGCCGGGTCCGCCGCACACCGTCCTCGTAGTACACGTGCAGATCCCGCTCGGCAACGTACTGGTCCCGGGCCGCCTGGAAGATCCGGCTGCGGTCGGAGCCCCAGGCGTGGAGGCCCGGCTCGCCGTCCTCGGAATCGCTCATCTTCGGGGCATCAGTCATGCCCGGTGACGTGCTGGTCCCGGCCCGCCTGGTACACACGTGCGTGCCCGGACGCCTCGACCTTCATCACCAGCTTCCCGATCCGCGTCCGCTCCTCCCGGGGCAGTGCCGGGGCGAGCCGCTCGTCCAGCAGCCGCCGGACGTCGGCCGCCAGCGACGGGTCTGTGCGGACCAGCCGTTGGAGTTCGGTCCGCCAGGTGCCGGCCAGTGCCTCTTCAGCTGCGTGGTCTCCCGTCTGGCGCGCCTCCAGCACGTCGGCCCGGACCGCTTCGAGGTCCGCGCCGACCTGTTCGGCCCGCTCCGGTTGTCCCCGCCGCCACAACGCGACAACGGCGTCCCGGGCATCCGCCCACGCACTGGTGGCCATGGCGGACACCAGCGCCGTACCTGCGGCCATCACGATCGGATCCATTCAACGCCCACCTCCGCAGCTGGAACACCACCGTATGCGGGGCTGGGCACGGGGCCGCGCCCCTGCAACATGGGTCCGGCCGGGGTCAACCCGACTGGTCCAATCCCGGCGTGTGGGAACCGACGGGCCAAACCAGGCAGCTGCTCGGCAAGGCCACCCGCCGCCAGGCCCCCTCCTCCAGCTGCTCGATCGCCCACAGCCTCAGGTCACTCATGCGAAGAAGTACCGGTTCAGCTCTCGTCGTTTCGGATGCCACCTGGCACGTGCGGGTCGAACCGGCCGACGCGCATAGCCTCGATGCACTGCAGGACACGGCCGAAGGACGTCAGCCCGTACGTGATGTATCGCGTAGGCGAGTCCCCGAGCACGCTTTCACGCTCGACGGGAACGCCGCCCATGATCGCCGAGTAGGTGTCACGCGCCTCGTGCTTGGGGTGAGCTTCGATCCACGCCATTTCGACGTCCGTCGCGAACTCGTGGGCGGACGTGCAGGTGTAGCGGCCCCATTCCTCGACAGGCTTGGTCGGGTCGAGCGCGGCGATCGTGCGCACCTGCTCGATGCAGCGCTCGTAGATGCGGGACAGCTCGGCGTTCAGATCTCGACTCATCAGGGTTCTCCCTCCCCGCGCCGGACCATCCGGCGACTGGAGAACTGCCCCAGGTCACGGTGGAACAGTCGCATCGCCTCATACGCGATCCAGTGGACCGAGGGGGCGATGGTCGTCTTCGCCCCTCCTCAGGAACGGCTATCGCAGCTCGGCACCGTCCTCACCCTGACCGCCACCATCGAGGGCGAGAGGCACCCGGTGAAGAGCTGGACCCACAAGGGTGGTCCACAGGCGGCCGGAGCAGCCTGACCCGCGTACGAAACGGCCTCCGTCACCTACCCGTACCCTGGCCGGGCGGTCGCCGTTGAAAACGGCGTGGACCATGACACCGATCCCGTCACAGGCACCTACTCCGACGAGCCCCGCCTCGCGCTGCTCGCTGTCACCGAAGCTCGTAAGCCGGTCGAGCTGCTCCGGGTCCTCGAGCGGCTCGCCCCGGACGGCCACGGCCAGGCGGCCGGGCAGCTCGCCGCCGACCTCGTCCGTCGGTTGCCCTCTCCGTAGCTGGAGCCGTTGCGCCCGGCGGACACGGATGGCGGACAGAGTCTGCGGAATCCCTCCGCCAGAGTGACCTGCGGTGAGCTGCGCGTTGCAGGTGTGCTGGGGACGACGTCCAGGCGGACCGGTGTCCTCGTCGAGCACACGGACCAGAGACGTCCGACGAGCTCGGGCGCGGCCGTGCTGAGGGCGGTTTCCCGCTGCGCCAGGCCTGGACGGACATCGGAGGAGGAGGGGTAGAGCTGTGCGCGGGGCAAGTCACACCAGGTGCTGCGAGCAGTCCGTGGCTTGAGGGGGCGAGCTTGATGTTCCATGCCGAACATGAGGAATGAGGACGGCTCCACGCCTGTCTTCCCGATCTGGGATGCGGTCGATCGTGGGGCGACGTCTACAGGGTGAAGCCGTCACGGCTCACGTGCAGGGGCTGCGGCTGGCTGATGCACGCTCGACTGTCTAGGCGGCAGGTGCCACATTTCGCGCACCAGCCCGGCGCGCCGGACGACTGCCTGCCGGGGGACGAGGGCACCTGAGCACCTGTACCTGAAGTGGTGTCTGCTGACGGCGGCGCAGGAGGCCGGCGCGATAGCGGCCGGCGAGGTGACGGGCCCAAACGAGGCGTGGCGGGCGGACGTGCCAGCCGGCGATCCCGGCGGTCGGTGGCGCATCGCGTTGGAAGCTCAGTTGTCCGCGATCACGACCCACGGCATCAAGGCCCGCTTCGACCGGATGCTCAGCGACGGGGTGCCCTCGGTGTGGTTCTGCTACCGGCGGGCGCCCTGGCTCGGCGTGGTGAGCAGCCAGGTGTCGTCCACCTTGCGGAACGTGTCCTTCGGCGTCAGGGCGAGAGGGCCTGCGACGGCCTGAGCGTGGCCGATTGCCGAAGCCACGGAGCCGGTCGGGTTCTCCGGCCTCTTCGGCATCCATCCGCCGAATGCCCGGTCCGCTTCTCGGTCCAGGCTCGCGCAGCGGGTCGTCGGCTGGGGCGCTGCGGTCGCACCCGCCGGCGTACGGCCGCATGGTCGGCCTGGGATTGGAGCGAGCTGTCCGCAGTCGGCTCGGCGCCTGCGGACGATGTCGCCCGGAACGGTGCTCAGCGGACAGATGCCGCTGCCTAAGCCGCGGAAGGGGTGTCCCTCTGACCTTCACCACGTCGGGCTGCGACCAGCAGCAGGCAGGCCGCGACGAGGATGATCAACAAGGGCGAGGGCCCGTCGACCGCGAAACCGAGGACGACCCACGCCACCATGGTCCAGGAGATGAACAGGGGCGGCGTCATTGCGCGACGGGCGAACCAGAGCACGGTCAGGCCGATGAGGAGAAGCGGCGGGCCGAAGCTGTAGACCGAATACCACCAGGCAACGGTGGCGTCGCTCATCTCGGGGTAGTCCCCGAGGTTCCAGCCGCCGTCGAACCAGGTCCCGGCGTGATCTGGAGCCGCTTCGGCGAGGCTGCCCAGCGTATGCCCGACACCGGCCAGCGTGATGATCCAACCCGCCCACTTGATCATTCGAGTTCTCCGTTTCTCGTGATCACGGCAACGAGAGGGCAAGGGTCTGGGACTTCCGCCCAGGACGCCGTCCCGTCCCGCACGCCGCTGCCCGCCCCAACGGTTATACAGTCATGTACAACGTGAGACTAGGCCGTTATACGGCCCTGTACAACAAGCGACTGCATGAGGTGGACCACACGATGGGTGCGCTGCGCACACCGCGCGAGACCTGGGTCGAAGAAGGACTGCGCGCACTGGCGAAGGGCGGCGTGGAGGCCGTACGCATCGATGCCCTGGCGAAGTCGCTCGGCGTCACCAGAGGCGGCTTCTACGGGTACTTCGCCAGCCGCGGGGCGCTGTTGACCGAGATGCTCGACGCCTGGGAGCGAGAGAGCGTCGACGACGTCATCGACCGGATCGAGCGGGTCAGCGACGACCTCCTGGAGAGGGTGCAGCTCGCCGGGCAACTCACCTTCTCCGGCTCCCGTCTGCTGCCCATCGACCTCGCCGTCCGCGACTGGGCACGCCGCGACCGGGCGGTCGCCGACCGTCTGCGCCGCGTGGACAACCGGCGCATGCAGCTGCTGCGTGATGCGATCAGCACCTTCTGCCCCGATCCGGAGGAGGTCGAGGCCCGCAGCCTGCTCGCCTTCTGCATGGCCATCGGCAGCCACCTGGTCGCCGCCGACCATCCCGGACACACCCAAGCCCAGGTCCTCGCCCGAGCCGGCCGGCTTCTCCTTGACCGTTCACCCGCCACGGACGCTCGCCCACAACCCCCCGCCGGACGTCGTCAACAGGGCTCGTGAAGTAGACAGGGATCCCGACGACGTCCTGCGCCGCCTGGTGCAGCAGACCGGTCCGGATCCTGTCGGTCTTCCCCCGGGCGCTCCCGATCCTCTTCGACCTTGGGCCAGGACCTCGGGCGTCGCAGAGCCCCGCCGGTGGACCGCATACGGCGCCGGCGCACCCTCCGGCCATCTGCCGCCCGGACACCGCCCCCGGCCGCCTCGGCGCCAACCGGTACGACGTGATCCGGCCGCCCGAGAACGCCTGCGCCGCTGTCATCGGCCCGACCTGCATGCGGCCGCCGCGATGGCCCCAGCCCCGCAGCATGCTGCGCGCCCTGCTCGACGAGCGGCTCCCCCCGCCCCGCGCCACCCTGCACCGGCTCGACCGCGCCCTGCAGACCATCACCGACCTACCGGTCACCACCGCCCGCCTCGCCCGCCTCGCCCGCCTCGCCCGCCTCGCCCGCATCGAACCCGCACCGAACCCGCACCGAACGGCTGGACGCTGCATGGAACACCACCGGCCGTCTCCCTCCGCTCCTGATCACCCCGGACGGGCAGGCGCAATTCCCGCACGCCGAGCCCGGCCCGCCGCCGGCGGTGAACACCGACGAGAACCGCCCCGACCACACCCACGCCTTGCAGTCATTGCGGTTTCCGGGCAGCGGCCGGCCCACCACGACGACCAGGCGGGTGCCGGCGTCGATGACGACCTGGGGGTGGGTGGAGTACCGGTGTTCTTCGACCGCTCGGCGATGCTGTGGCCGCGGGTGGGGACCAGGGTGCACCCCTCGATGAGCACGATGTCCTTGGCGAACCGCTTGCGGGGCTGGAGCGCGAGCATCGGCCCGAGGTGGTCGGTGATCCGCTCCGCCGCCGACTCGGACACCCCGCACAGGGCCCGAGCCGGCGCATCGTCAGGTTCGTTCGCCAGTACGCCGCGACCGGCAGTGCCCGGAACTCCCGGGGCAGGCTCCACGGCCGGCCCCTGCGGACCGCGTCCACACCCTCGCGCCGCACAATCTCACCAGCCTGCCGGAGGCGCGCGGGCTCAGCCCGGTGAACCGGGCCGTCCAGGACGGCTCAGACACCCTCATCACACCACCCGCACCAAGACCATCTCACCCGTGACCAGCAGCAAGGGGACAACCCTCAACCCCCGGGGTGCATACCGGGTTGTCATCCATCTGCGTGGTTCGCCCTCGTGGCAGGGGCGGAACCGGCAGATGCAGGCCGGCGCCGCCGGTAGTAGGCCCAGGCCAGGGCCAGCACGATCGGCCCCCACAGCATCGCCGGGCTGATGCACACCC
Source organism: Streptomyces sp. NPDC002825 (assembly GCF_040295385.1). Taxonomy (NCBI): domain Bacteria; kingdom Bacillati; phylum Actinomycetota; class Actinomycetes; order Kitasatosporales; family Streptomycetaceae; genus Streptomyces; species Streptomyces sp. NPDC002825. Next base: position 158,238 of record NZ_JBEOVH010000011.1, on the reverse strand, counting down.
GGGCCAGGGCCATCCACCATCCGTTGCTGTACCCCGCCTCGGGCAAGACGCCCGCCCAGGCGAGCGGGTAGAGGTCGAACATCGCCACCAGCACCAGGCCGCCCAGGACCGCCGGTATCACCGCTGCCAGCGGCGCCACCCGCCGCCCCCCGATGAACGGCACCCAGCGCGGCACCACCTCGCCCTCGCCCCACCCGCTCATCAAGCCGGTGGTGAGCAGCGCCAGTGCCTCGGTGAGCACACTGAGCCCGACGACGTAGAACGGAACCCACCACGGAGCGGCCGCCGGGGCCTCCGGGTCGATCATGCCCATACGGAAGTCGACGGCGAACGGCAGCCGCCACAGACAATGCGGCAGCACGACGAACGGGAGGGCCCTGGCCAGTCGCAGGGCCCAGACGGGGACGGGGCGCTCGGTGTCGCCGAGCGGAAGCGCGAAACGTGTGATCGGCATGGCCCTGACCCTCGTCGAACCTCAACGACACTGCATCGCCTGCACGCACGATCAGGCTCCCCCACGAGAGCTACCCCTCGATCGTCCCGGCGGCTGACCATCGACACCACCTGGGCCGCCGGCTCCCAAACCATCTCCTGCCCCCGACCAGAACCCGGCGCGATCCTTGAGATCACCCACCGAACTGGTCCCCCTGGCCGACAGCCCCCTTCAGGCCGACGGCCGCTTCCAGGGCCACAGCCTGGCTTTATCGAGCAGTAGCGACGTCGCTTGTCGATGGGTTTGGGAGGCGCCCTGTTCCACGGATGGGTGATGTCGACGAGTTTGGGAGGCACCGGGGTTCTTGCCAGGGCAGCATCGAGATGCTCCTGGTGAAAGGTGCTGGTTATGCCGCGGATGTCGAAGGTCGAGCTGTACGCGGCGATCCGGCGTGACCACCGTGGCGGCATGTCGATGCGGGAGCTTGAGCGCAAGCACGGTGTGACGTGGCGGACGGTGCGGAAGGCGTTGGACTCGTCCTGGCCGGAGCCGCGCAAGAAGCTGCCGCCGCGGGCGACCGGACTGGACCGCTACAAGCCGGTGATCGATGAGATCCTGCGGGCGGACCTGGACGCGCCGCGCAAGCAGCGGCACACGGTCACCCGGATCTTCCATCGGCTGGTCGAGGAACACGGCGCCGACGTCTCCTACGGGATGGTCCGCTACTACGTGGCGGCCCGGAAGCCCGAGATCCTGGTCGAGTCGGGCAAGGCGCCGCTGGAGGCGTTCGTCCCGCAGACCCACCAGCCCGGTCACGAGGCGGAGGTCGACTTCGGTGACGTGACGATCCGCCTCGCCGGCGAGCTGGTGACCTGCTACCTGTTCTCCTTCCGCCTGTCGTATTCCGGCAAGGCCGTCCACCGGGTGTTCGCCTCCTGCGGCCAGGAGGCGTTCTTCGAAGGCCACGTCCACGCGCTGCGGACGCTGGGCGGAGTCCCGCGAACCAAGGTCCGCTACGACAACCTCAAGGCGGCCGTCGCCCGCGTGCTTGGGCTGAGCCGGGCGAGGGTGGAGGCGGACCGGTGGATCGCGTTCAAGTCGAACTACGGAATCGAGAGCTTCTACTGCCGCCCGGGCGTCGAGGGCGCCCATGAGAAGGGCGGCGTCGAGGGGCAGATCGGCTACTTCCGACGCAACCACTTCGTCCCGGTCCCCGAGGCGTCCTCGCTCGCCGAGCTGAACGAGATGGTCGAGCAGTGGGACCGGCAGGACGACGCCCGCCGGATCGGCTCCAGGTCCAGGACGATCGCCGAGGACTTCGCGCTCGAACGACCGCTGCTGATGCCGTTGCCCCAGGAGCCGTTCGAGACCGGGCGTCTGTTTACCCCGCGAGTCGACCGCTACGGCCAGATCCCGGTCCGCACGAACCGCTACTCAGTCCCCATCCGGCTGATCGGCAAGCGGGTGAGGGTCATCCTTCACGCCTCTCACCTGGTGGTTTACGACCAGAACGTGGAAGTGGCCCGGCACGAGCGGCTGATCGCCAAAGGCGTCGTCCGTCTGGAGCTGGACCACTACCTGGAGGTCCTGGTCGGCAAACCCGGCGCCTTCCCCGGCTCGACCGCTCTCGAACAGGCCCGTTCGGCGGGCAAGTTCACCCCGGTCCATGACGCCTGGTGGGCCCAGGCCATGAAGATCCACGGCGAGCGGGACGGCACCCGCGCGCTGATCGAGGTGCTGCTGCTCGGACGCCACATGACGCACGAACACGTCGTCGCCGGCCTGGCCGCAGCCCTGCGGGCCGGGGCCATGACCGCGGACGCGGTCGCGCTGGAGGCCCGCAAGGCCGCCCAGGCCGAGACCGAGCCCACGCCGGATGTCCGGGTCCCCGGCCAGCCGCCGGCGGCGGTGACGTCCCTGCACGAGTGGCGCCTGGCGCATCTTCCGCCGGACACCAGGCCGCTGCCCTCGGTGTCTCACTACGACCAGTTGCTCCGACGCCGCCGCACCAGCGGCAGCGGCCACCGTGAGGGAGAAGCGCAGTGACCATGCCCCGACAGCGGGGGTTGACCGAGCAGGCCGGCGACACCGCGATCGACTCCGCCTGCCGCTTGCTGCGGCTGCCGTCGATCCGTAACGAGTTCTCCGACATCGCCGACCGGGCGATGAAGGACCAGATGACCTACCGCGGCTTCCTCGCCGAACTGCTGATGGCCGAGTGCGACGACCGGGCCCGCCGCCGCTCGGAACGGCGGATCAAGGCAGCCGGCTTCCCGCGGGAGAAGTCCCTGCGGTCTTTCGACTTCGACGCCAACCCGAACATCGACCCGGCCACCATCCACACCCTCGCCAGCTGCGAGTGGATCAAGAAAAGCCAGCCACTCTGCCTGATCGGCGACTCCGGCACCGGCAAGTCCCACATGCTCATCGCCCTGGGCACCGAGGCCGCGATGAAGGGCTACCGCGTCCGCTACACCCTCGCCACGAAGCTGGTCAACGAGCTGGTCGAGGCCGCCGACGAGAAGCAGCTGAACAAGACCATCGCCCGCTACGGCCGCGTCGACCTCCTCTGCATCGACGAACTCGGCTACATGGAACTCGACTTCACGGCGCCGAACTCCTCTTCCAGGTCTCCTGACCGAGCGCGAGGAGAAGAACAGCGTCGCGATCGCCTCCAACGAGTCCTTCGGCGGCTGGACCAAGACCTTCACCGACCCCCGGCTCTGCGCGGCCATCGTCGACCGGCTCACCTTCAACGGCACCATCATCGAGACCGGCACCGACTCCAACCGCCTCGCCAGCACCCGAGCCCGAGCGGAGGAACCGGTCAAGGCCAGCTGAACCATCCATCCGAGTCCGCCCCCGCCTGCGGCGGGGGCGGACTCCAGCCAGGACACCTGGGCCCGTCGTGAGATCCTCTCCATCATGTTCGAGAGCGAGCGCAACCAGCGGGCGATAGCAGGCGTCGAGGCCCACGTTCGCGACTTCTTCACCGGCCACATGATCACAGTCAGCGACTACGACCTGGGACCTGGGCCAAGGGAAGCGGTTCCCGACCTGCGGATCCTCACCGTCAGCCCAGGGCCGCGCGCCGACAGCTGGGCCTACATCACCGCCGGCTGCTGCTGGTCCACGGTCGAGACGGACGGCCACGGCCTCGAATTCGTCCTCACCGCGCCCGTCCACGACAAACGCTTCGCTGAGCTCCTGGCCATGACCGCCTACTACCACGCCGATCACCATCTCGATCTCGAACACAGCCTGCCCATCGGGGAGCCGTGGCTGCCCGGGTCCTGCTGCGACCACCTGCTGATCAGCCTCCCCTACCTGCACGGCCCTGACCTGGAGCACTGCCCGCTGCCGGACGGCCATGCCCGAATTCTCTGGGCTCTGCCGGTCACCGCAGCCGAGATGGCATTCCGCCGTGAGCACGGCCACGAGGCCCTTGAACAGCTCTTCGACGAGCACGCGATCGTTCCGATCGATCCAAGGCGTCCATCCGTCGCCTGAACCTCGCGGCAGTCCGGGCACAAGCGGCATCCGGGGAGTCCTCCAGTGCCGTCAAATCTCGTCGACATGTTGAGGCCCGGTGATCATCGATTGAATGCCCAAAGCCATCGACAAACGCTGTCCGTCTTCATGAGCGAAGCCACACAGACCTATCGGGATCACCGAAGACGGAATCCACAGGAGCCGGACCGTGCAGCAGCAGACGCGGGCCGGACGCGCTACGGCGAGGCCCGCGAGCAAGGCGAGGGTACGGCGACTACGCCCCGGTGGCGCTGTCTGCAGCGGCCCTCGCCCACGCGTCAGGGGCGGGACGCTCGGAGGCGGCGGGGGCCCGAGGCACGATCGAAGACGGGCCGAAGTCCCTCGGACTCCAATCGGCCGCGTGACGGGAAACCCCCGACGCCACCCACCATCTGGGCAGCCGCCTCCGGCGGAAACCTCTCCTTCTACCCCGGCACCCGCTTCATCACCAGCAACGGGGAAGCCCGGCAGAAGGCCGAGCGAGGCCAAGGAAGACGAGGTCGTGCGGGCGAGGCTCGCGAAGGATCGACTGCGCTGCTCCGGGATTCTCCAGAAGGTCTGGCGCCATGGTGTCCGCGAAGACCTCGCCGGCTCAACTCGGCCACAACCCCCTGGCCATGGTCTCGCCCCGTCCCTCCCGGCCGACCACGCTGAGCCGCGGGACAGAGCAACGCCCCAGGGCTTCCCCCCGTCTGGCTGTCGCTGCAGGACGAATGGGTAAGCGCTGTAGCGGCCCGGCTTATGGGAGACCCATTCGTCGACGTGGATTTCCTCTCTGCGCAGGCCACTGTGGATCGCGGACCGGAGCACCCACAGCTGGGCGGAGGAATCCCTGCGATCTTCCCGCCCCGGACGCCGACATCGGCCTCCTCAGCTGAAGCGGGGGGCCACCCCGCTCCCGCTTCACCGGGCGGATTCGTCACCCGCGGGCTCGTCGAAATGGACGGTGCCGTCCTCATCGAGGCGCGGGTGGAGCACCGCGGGGGCGTGGATGCTGATGTCGGACGGGCGCGGGCCTTCCGGTCCGCCGCGGCCCCAGCGCACCAGGCGTCGGGAGCGGGCGATCCGGTAGATGGTGCCGTGGGCCTCGACCTGGTCGCAGCGGCCGGCACGCAGTCTGTCAGCGGCCTTTGCCAGTTCCTTGAGCTTGGCGGCTGTCGCTTCGGTGATTCCGGCGGGCGGGTGGCGGGCATCCACGGTGCGGTCGGCGTCGTAGGGGATCAGGCCGCGGGTGCGTGGTTCCATCCAGGTCAGGGCGAAGTCCAGGGTGCGGCGTGCGTCGTGGGCGGTGGCCTGCAGGCCGCTGCCCGGCGACCAGGGGCCGTCGCCGGTCCGCTCGACGATCAGGAACGCCGCCGGCATCAGCAGGACGTCCGGATGACTTTCCACGGCCCGTGCGGAGTCGGCGAGAACGGGGGCGGGGAAGTTCGGGCCGCTGTAGGCCAGGGGGCGCAGGGCGATGCGCTCCGCCGCCTGCGGCGGGGACAGCGGCGCGTCCGGGTCCAGGACCAGGCCGTCGTCGACCCGCGGACTGCCGGCGCCGGCGCCGGGGCTCCACTCGGGGGCGAGGGGTTCGGGGTCGGTGGGACGCGGCGTTTCGATGCCGCCGTGCTCGTCCACCGCCGCGTACTCCTCGGCCCGCACCACGCGGTAGCGGGTGCCGAGCACGGTGAGCTCGTCGACGTACTCCTTCTCCAGCCGGGCCACCGCCGCCAGCAGCGCACGCCGTTCCTGCCTGCTCTTCGCCTCGTCCTTCGCGCGGAACCAGAGCAGGGAGTTCAGCGCGTCGCGGGCCTGCTGCGGACAGCCCTGGGTGACCCCGACGACCACCCGCCATCGCCGCAGGGCGTCCCGAGCCCGGTGTTGTGAGGCGACACCGAACAGCGGGCCGCGTACCGCCAGGGCACTGTAGCGGGCCACCGCATGGGCGGCATCAGCCTCCACCGCGGCTTCCACCGGCTCCACCGGAACCCGCACAAGCACCGGCCACTCCCCCGGCCCCGCGTCCTGTTCGCTCACGCCACCATCGTGGCGGCCCGCGTGCCCTCGCATCACGGTTTTACCGGATCTGCGCTCCGGGTCCGGCGCACAGGGCTGCGGCCGCCACCCATCCCCAGCGGCTCGTCGCCCCGGTGCACGAGCCGGCGGCCAGCGGCGAACTCGCCCGCAGGCGGATCCTCGACGAGGCCGTCGACGCCGCGCAGCTGACCGGCCTGCTGGCCGGGACCATTCCCCGCACGAGCGGGGAGCAGCAGATGCGACCGTTCTCGCAAGAGAGACCCTTGAGGCCACCCCCGCGCGAGCAGGAGGCAGTCCACGAGCCCGGCCCCTCGCACAGGGGACCACCCCCGCGCGAGCAGGGACAGGCGCCGCCGGGCACTAGAAACAATCGGTTCCAGGGATATCCCCGCGTGAGCAGGGAGCAGGGAGCAGGAGCCGGGGGCGACGTTCGGGTGGGGCGGGGCGGGTCCACCCCCGCGGGGGCTTTGTACGCGAGTAGCGGCGTCGTTTTTGACATGGCATGGGGCGTCGCACGCTCGGGCCAATAGACGGTGTTGACGAGTACGGGGTCAGCTGAACACTGCCTGGGCGGTTTCGGCGGCGCCGTTTCGCGTAGCCAGGTGCGGGCGCGGTCATCGTCGTAGCGCTGGTGCTGGTGCTGCTGCTGGTGCCACAACAGGTACAGGGGGACGTCGGGCAGCGGGAGTGGCCGCGGCAGTGTGACCAGGCCGAGTCAACCCGGCACCCTGGCTGGCATGGCCTCCCACGCGGGCGTCAGCGTGCCTACGTTCACCCGGCGCTTGCGCGACGAGGTCGGCACCGGCCCCGGGGGGTGGCTCATCCTCCAGCGCGTCGACCTGGCCCGGCACCTGCTGCAATCCACCGACTGGCCCGTCGACCTGGCCGTCGACCGCGCCGGATTCGGCACCGGTGTCTCCGCGCCGGCACCTCCATACCCCCAGCGGATCGGCGTCACCCCCACGCATACCGCCGCACCTTCCGTGCCGTGCTCCCGGACACCTCAACCACGAGCTCCCTTCCTCCCACGACCGGACGGGCCGGCCCAGCCGGGGCGCGGCCGCGAGACCGGGGGCGTGCTCCGCCTGCGAGACCCCGAGAGTGCGGCAAGGCGCCGCACGAACCCTCTCGCCGCAGCGCGCAGGAGCGGCAGGGCCACCCGCACCACCTGCCCAAGAGGCGAGTATTCCGGGGGCTGCGGACGACCCGCCCTCCCCTGCGGGAAGACGCCGGTCAGGGCATGTCGCCGGTGTAGTGGAAGCGGCAGACGATCCCCGGGCCCGGTCCGCGCGGATCACCGGCACGCGGCCCGTACAGCGCGCGGCCGCCAGGCCACTTCGACAACTCGGTGGCCAGGGCGACACCGTCTTCGACCTCCTCAGCCCGCCGGCCGTGGATGTCCAGCAGCAGACCGTCCAACGGGCCGCCGACGAGCTCGGCGTAGGTCCGGTCCGGCCGCGGGCCCGGGTCGGGATCATCGTGGTCACGGCCGTAGACCCGGCCGCGCAGCAGCTGCTCGTCACCATCCATACCGGCCAGCCTCCCAGGCACCACCGACAGCCGCAGGGGCGCCGGGCGCGGACCTCCAGCGCACCGGGAGGATGAGGCTCAAAGCCGCCCCCTTTGATCTTGTTCGGACCAAGCGGCCCACCTGATCTTCCGAAGCATCAGGCGCACCTGCCTCTGCGTGTAGTGCGGCAGGGCGCTGTACGTCCCGTAGCAGAGCTGTCCGTCCGTCGTCGTGTCCGGCTCTTCCTGGAGCCGGTCGAGTAGCCGTGCGGTGGTTGGGGCTCGTCGGAAACGGCCGTGCCCTCGGTTTGCGTGACCTGCCCGGCGCGGGGAGGGCATGGACCGGATGCGGGATCATGGCCGCTCGTGGAAATGGCAGGCCGGCGAACGGGACGGGAATGGGCGTCAGCGAACTGGTGCGCGCCGAGCTGGCGCGGCACGACTGGACCGCGCTGAGCTGCGCCTGCGGTGACTCGGCAGAGCATGTGCCGCTGTTGTTCGAGACGCTTCTGACCGCTGAGAGTCCCCACGACGCGTTCGGCTACGGCCTTTCCGGACATGTCGAGGACAGCTGCTTCATCGCCGAGTGCACCGGGCCGGCGATCGGTGTCATCCTCGCGGCGCTGGCCGGTGAGGTCTCGCCAGCGGTCCGCAGCGAGTTCCTGGAGACGCTGCTGAGTGCGGCCTACGGCTCGGGTTACGACGATGCGTCGCCGACGGCGCGCGCGCATGACGAGTACCGTGCGATGGTCCAGGAGGGCTTCTGGCTGCTCATGCAGGCCGGTCTCACCGGTAGCGCGCAGGACGCCGAGACGATGGCCGACCTCTGCGAGTACTACGACCTCGGCGATCACAAGTCGGCGCACTACCAGGCCCTGCTGCGAGAGCGCGTACGGGCAAAGACCAAACGCCGAGCGGCGCGCCGACAGCAAGGCAGGGCGCCGGTTTTGGAGCGGGACGGGGATTCGTAGAAGACGAAACGAGACCCGGCCGTGCATGACTCCCTTGATCGTTTTCACTCGGTTTCCGTTTCCTTCACCCCTGCCAGAGCTGTGGCCGAAAGTGACACCGGCAGTCACGGCGTCGAAATCCCGGCGAGAAAGCCGGCGAACGAGCTGACCAGGGCGGGAGCCTCCTGCCCGGCCCGGCAGATCCACTCCAGCCGCATGCCGCCGGGTCCAGCAAGCCGCGAAAGTACCTGGCCAGGTCACATGCCCGGACCATGCCCCGGCCGGCGATCCTGACATTTCCCCCTTCCCGGTCCGTGAGCGTTACACGCCGACGCACGATCCACGAGGTGACAGATGCCGGGCGGGGCAGGATGAGCGCCTCGGCGCGGACCGGCTCCACGGCGAGACCTCCGTACGCCGGGACCCGATCCCCGCACCCTCACCCCGCTCCGTCATCTGCGGGCCGTACGTCACCGCCCCTCGAACAGGGCCGAGAGCCCAGAGTCCGTTGACGCGGACGGCACCTGGCACACATGTATCGATCTGATCCGGGTGGCTGAGGCCGACCGTCGCCAGGGCCTCGGCGCCACGCTCGCGCAGGCTCTCGCCGACGACGTCGGCTGCCAGGTCACCGGGCGTGTCGTGCTCCAGCCCGATCAGCACGGCCGGCCTGCCTCTCACACGCCGACTGTCGCCCGCGGGCATCCGGGCCAGCTGGCACCCGCACACATGGGCTCCGGCAAAGCCCGGCGGGCGGGCGCCTGTCGCCGACTCTGCCCCGTGCGCAGCTGACCTGCCTCCGCTCGTGGGCGTACTCACGCTCGGACGGCAGCACCCAGTCCGGTACTGCCGGGCCTGCTTGGCAGCGCGGTCGAGCCAGCCACGGGGCCAACCGCGGTGCGACCGCCCCAGCGCCGGACGCCAGACTTCCGATCACAGCTTCCTGGAACCAGCCATCGGGCAGGTCCACGTCGTCGCACACGACGATCCGGAGCACTCCTTTGCTGAGCCGTACAGCCGTACGACGACGTCGAGGAGCTCCAACCCGGCGCCAGCCCGCCGCTCGCCCTGCCAGCTCCACCGCCCCCGGCACCCCCGCCGAACTACCGCCAGATCCTGACCGAGGACTCTCCCAGCCCAGCACCTCGCGCCCGCGGCGAGTACCCGCCCCTCGCCTCTCAGCCCCGCCATCCACCAGGAAAAACAGCCAGAGAGCCTCCCACAACGCCCCCCCCGCACCCGACCCCAGAACCCTCGTGAGCCCAACACCCCCCAGCAGACCGACCGGCCCAAACAGCCAGATGGGCGCACCACGGGCAGGGAACAAAACCGCGCCCCCTCCTTGGGCAGCGACAACAGGCTTTTCCCACCCCTCCTCTCCCTCCTCGGGGGTCACCGACTCCTCACCCGGCACCGGCTGAGGCCGGCACGCGCCGCCCGAGATCCCATGGCAGAGCCCCGTGTCTGCCTTCCTTCACAAGACGCCGGGGCGCGTTAACGCCTTCGATTGGGCCAGGCGTTGCTCTACAAGCTCCCACGGAGCCTTGACACCTCCCGTCCCGCCCTCCGCGAGGGCCGGAGTCCGGGCGCACCGGCTCGGGTGGTGAACGGGCCGCCCCGCCAGCCGACATCGACGCCGCCGGCTCGGTCAGGCCCGCCTCGGTCGACACGGGCGGGAAGCCCGGCAGGGCCGCCGTCCTGGTCACCGCCGTGGTCGCCGGTGCCGGCTCCAGCGGTAGGCCCCGCGCTGTGCCCGGGGGGCGGGGACAGCAGGTTTCAGAGGGTGCCAAAGCACCGGCCGCCGGTGAACAGGCGCGCGGTCACCCCGTGTTCCCCGCAGAGACTCCGGACCTCCGGTGCACTCGAGGTCGCCAGAAGGCGGCCTCAGCCGCGACAGCCTGCACGGTCCCCTCGACCGTGCCGGCGGTCCAGGCATCAGCCAACGGGTTCTTGGCCAGTCTCCAGTCAAGGGGCCACCAGTAGGCGTGGGCGCCCCAGGACCGCAAATCCGCGAACTCGACAGAGTCGTCTTCCTCGTCCAGCGCGGCGAAGCCATGCGCGAGCAGTGTGCCGCGCTGCCGGAGCGCGGGCCGCGCGTCGCGCGGCCCGGGCGAGCAGGTCCGGCGCTAACGTCAAACGCCATGACGGAGCCCCTCTTCTACATCGACCGCTCGGACATTCTCGACGGCAGCGTCGAGGACGTCAGGGTCAGGATGCGCGATCTGGCCGCGTTCGCCAAGGAGCGTGAGCCGCAGCTGATCGCCTACCACTTCTACATCGACGAGACCGAATCGACGATGAGCGTCATCGCCGTCCATCCCGACACGGCGTCGATGGAGCTCCACCTGGAGATCGGCGGGCCGAAGTTCCGCAGCTTCGGTCCGTTCATCCGGATGAGGTCCATCGACCTGTACGGCACACCGAGCCCGGCAGTGGTGAACCAGCTCCGCCAGAAAGCCGAGATGCTCGGCGGTGCCCCCGTCACGGTCCACACCATCCAAGCCGGCTTCAGCCGCCTGAACGGCTGAAACCCCACAACATGACCCCGCACAGCTAGCCGAACGGGACCACAGCGGTCACACAGCATTATCTGTCCGCCCGCCGTAGTCCCGAGCGCCCCCGGCTGCGCGCGGTATGCGGCAATCCATGGTGGGACGGTGGCGCCCCAGAACCCCTGACAGCCGGCCACGCGCCGTGAGACCGTCCGCAGGTGACCGACGCCGCTGGTGGAGAAACAACCTCGGGGCGACCGGACGACCGCGCCGCGTCCGTCCTCGCTGCGCTTCGCAACCGAGCTCGTCGCCCGGGTGGCCACCCCCTGGGCCCTGGCCGGCCACCCGCGGCCGCTTGCCGCCCTGTCCGTCGTTGTCCTGATCGGTCTTCCCACTCTCTTCCCCACCTGGGGGGGGGACAAGGCCAACGTGATCAATGCGGTGCCCGCCTGGGCCACGATCCTGCTGCTGCTCCAACTCACCGCAGCTGTGATCCCCTCATGGCTCGCCGCCCGCCTGGACAGCGGTCCCCGTAACCGTGCTCACCACCAGCACCCTTCTCACCGAACACCGGCGCTGGCAACGACTGACCGCAAACCTCAACAACTGAAGGGCTCATCCGCCGACTGAAGCACTCGGCGTGCGACCCGAGCTGGCCTGGTCGCCGAGGCTGGTTCGGTATGTCCGGGGCGGTCAGGGCTTTGCCAGGGCAGTTCGCAGAGCGTCGAGGGCGGCAGCGCGGAAAGCGGTCATCGATGGTGCTTTGCCGTCGAGCAAGGCATCAGCGCCGTGGTACATGCCCGGTTCGAGCCGCAGCTCGCATGCGACGCCGGCCTCGTTCAGGCGTCGGGCGTAGTCGACGTCTTCGTCGTGGAACAGGTCGAGGTCGCCCACGCCGATCCACGCGGGCGGCAGCCCGTCGAGGTTCCTCCGCCTTGCCGCCGCAATGTAGGGGCGATCGTCGCGGTCCTGTGGCGGGCCGCCGAGGTAGGAGGTCCAGGCGAAGCGGTTGGAGTCCGGGGTCCACGTATAGACGGCGCTGTTGGGAGGGTCGACGCGTAGAGCCGTGCGGTCGTCGAGCATGGGGTAGACGAGGAGTTGGAAGCGGACCGGCACTCCTGAATCGTGGGCGCGCTGGACCACGGCGGCGGCTAGTCCGCCTCCGGCGCTTTCGCCGCCGACGGCGATGCGGGTGGGATCGATGCCGAGGGCGGCGGCACTGGCGTGAAGCCAGCGGAGCGCACCGAAGCAGTCGTCCAAAGCTGCGGGGTACGGATTTTCGGGTGCGAGGCGGTAGTCGACGCTGACGACCAGAGCGCCGAGTTCGTCGGCGACGCGGCTGCACCAGGTGTTCTCCTGCCGTGCGGCACCCATGACGGTTCCTCCGCCGTGGATCCAGAGCAGCGCTGCGTGCGGCGCTTGGCCTGATGCCCGGTAGGTGAGCACCTCGACGGGGAGGTCGTCGGTTGTGGCCGGCAGCGTGCGCCGCTCGATGCGGACGCCGGGCCTTGAGGCGGCTCCCGCCAAGGGCACGACGCGGCGAGCGATGGCCAGAGTGACCGGGTTGCCGAAGTTCAGCGGGAGGTAGAGCAGGGGGTGCCGCAGCTCGCGGGGGACTGCCGCCAGAGCGCGGCGACGCGTGCTGATCGCCGCGGCAGCGCCGAGGGTCGCTGCGGCGCCCAGTCCGCCGAGAACGCGTCGGAGTGTCATGTACTGCACACCTTTCGTTCGGTGTCGCGGCCTTCGGCAGTCGGCCGCCGTTTCCAGGTCGGACAGTGGTTGCCGGCAGATCTCGGGACATCCGCAGCGGATCCTCGGTGACCTGGTCGGCCACCTCTGCGTCGTCGCGTTCGGGGCCGTCGCGCAGGAGTCGGCCGAGACGGAGCGCCGTGCCCACGGCAAGGGCTTCCACTTGACAGGACCACCATATCGGCAACAGTGTATCCATTATGAGTACGTGGTCTGAGCCCCAGCCCGATTCCCGGTTCGTCGAGCTGGACGGCCTGCGGATCCACTACAAGCGCGGCGGGCACGGCCCGGCACTCGTGCTGCTGCACGGCAGTGCCTCATCCCTGCAGCACTTCGACCGCGTGACGGATCTGCTGTCGGATTCGTTCGACGTCATCCGCCCCGACCTGCCGGCGTTCGGGCTGACGGGCCCGCGTAAGGACCGTGACTACCGCATCCCGGCGTACGCCGCGACGGTGGCGGGCTTCCTGGAGGCGCTGGGCGTGCCGCGCTACGCGGTGGCCGGCAATTCCCTGGGCGGCAACATCGCCTGGAACGTCGCGCTGGATCATCCGGAGCGGCTGACCGGCCTGGTGCTGGTCAACGCCACCGGCTACCCGGAGAAGGCGGTGCCCGCGGGGATGCGCCTGGCGCGCAACCCGCTGGTGCGGCCGCTGCTGAGGCGGGTGATGCCGCGCGGTGCCATCGAGCGCAACCTGCGCGAGGCCGTCGGGCCGCATGCACGGATCGTGGACGACGCCATGGTGGACCGCGCCCATCAGCTCATGAGCCGCCCCGGTAACCGCTCGGCCTTCGTCGACTTCTGCAACACCGACCAGCCGGACCGCAGCGCGCGGATCCCCCGCATCACAGTGCCCACGCTGGTGCTGCGCAGCGCTGGCATCGACGGCCAGCACTTCGCCCGCGACATCCCCGGCACCCAGGAGCTCGTCCACCCCCACGGCGGACATCTGCTGCCGGAGGAGGAACCGCAGTGGGTCGCGGACGCGATCGCGAAGTTCCTCGGCTCCTGCGCCGGCACGACCTGAGGGCAAGGAGGCCCGTTCCATGAAGTACTTCGTCGCCCCGGGCGAGGACCGCAAGCTCACCGCCGACTCGCGCAAGGCGCTGCGCGGCAGTTTCATCGAGCTGTCCGACGGCGTCACCCACTACGAGCTGACGGGGCCCGAGGACGGGGACGTGGTCCTGATAGCGGGCGGTCTGACCATCCCGCTGTTCTACTGGGACGGCCTCGTCAGCGAGCTGCACGCCCGCGGGCTGCGGACCCTGACCTGCAGCGCCTACGGCCGCGGCTACTCCGACCGGGTACAGGCACGGTACGACGAGACGCTGTTCACCCGGCAGCTGGCCGAGCTGACGGACCGGCTCGGCCTGACGGCGCGGCCTCTGCACCTGGTCGGCACCTCCATGGGCGCGCTGGTCAGCATGACGTACGCGGCCCAGTACCGCTCGTCGGTGTCCACGCTCACCCTCGTCGGACCCGCCGGGCTCGCGAAACCGCGGTCGGCCTCCCCCGACCGGCTGCTGCGCAGCGACCTGCTGGCCGGAGTGGTCGCCCGCCGTCGCGGCCTCCAGCTGCTCCAGGGACACCTCGGGCACAACGTCCGCGACCCCGGGCTCGGCGCGGAACTGACCGAGATGGTCCTCGACACCCTCCGCTTCGAGGGCTCGCTGTACGCGGTCTTCGACACCCTGCAGCACCTGCCCGTCACCGGCCGCGACGACCTCTTCCGGCAGACGGGGGCGCTGGGCATTCCGATGCTGCTGCTGTGGGGCGACGCGGACACCGTCACACCGCCGACGCACTTCGACACAGCGCGCGCCCTGCTGAAGCCCCAGAAACATCACATCATTCCTAAATGCGGGCACATGGCCCCATTCGAACGGCCGCGCGACGTCGCCGACCAGCTCGTCCCGTTCGTGTCCGCACGCACCGAAAGGCTCGACCCATGAACAACCACCCGCAGGCCATCGACGTACTGATCATCGGTGCCGGCCCCTCGGGCTCCGCCTTGGCGATCGACCTCGTACGCCGCGGACTCGACGTCCGGATCGTCGACAGGTCCCCCCACGCTTTCGACGGCTCGCGCGCCAAGGGCATCCAGCCCCGCAGCCTCGAAGTCCTCGAAGACCTCGGCGCTCTCGACGACGTACTGGCCGGCGGAGACACCTATCCCAAGCTCGGGCTCCATGCCGGACCCCTCAGCGTGCCGTGGAAGATGTTCCCCCACAAAGAGGCGACCCCGGACGTCCCGTACCCGAACACCTGGCTGATCCCGCAGTTCCGCACGGACCGCGCCCTGCACGCCCGGCTCGGTGAGCTCGGCCGCGAGGTCGAGTTCGGCAAGGAGCTGACCGAGCTGACGCAGAACGAGGACACGGTGCTCGCCAAGGTGGTGGGCGCGGACGGGGCCGAGGAGATCGTCGCCCGCTATGCCGTGGGGGCCGACGGCGGCTCCAGTGCGGTGCGCAAGCAGCTCGGCATCGGTTTCCTCGGGACGACGGACGAGTCCGACCGCGTGCTGATCGTGGACGCCTCCGTCAGCGGCCTGGCCCGCAACCGGTGGCACATGTGGCCCGGCCTCGGCGGAAAGCTCATCGCCGCCTGCCCGCTCCCCGACAGCGACGTGTTCCAGTGGATGATCCGGCTCACGCCCGACGAGGAGCCGCCCCAGGAGATCGGCGCCGTCATCGGCCGGATCCACTCCCACACCCGCAACCGGCACATCCAGCTGCACGAGATCCACTGGAAGTCCGTGTTCCGGCCCAACATCCGTCTTGCGGAGCACTACGGCCGCGGACGTGTCTTCCTCGTCGGCGACGCCGCGCACGTCCACACCCCGGCCGGTGCCCAGGGCTTGAACACCGGTATCCAGGACGGCTACAACCTCGGCTGGAAGCTCGGCCAGGTCCTCGCCGGAGCCGACCCGGACCTGCTTGCCACCTACGAAACCGAGCGGCAGCCGATCGCCGCCGGCGTCCTGGGCCTGTCCACGGAGAAGTGGGGCGGCATCGCCAAGCTCGATCCCTCCAGCATGAAGCGCGGCAAGGACGAGCAGCAGCTCTCCCTGACCTACTACGGCGGCCCGCTCGCCCCCGCCGACGGCGACGGCAGCGACACCGGCGCGCTGCGCGTGGGTGACCGCGCCCCGGACGCCCGACTGCTCGGCGCCGACGGCGCCGATACCCGCCTGTTCAACCTCTTCCAGGGACCGCACTTCACCGCCATCGCCTACGGCCCCGGCGCCGCCCGGGACCTCGAACTCCTCGACTGGCCGACGACGGGCGCCCCACTGAAGCGGTTGACCGTCGGCCCGACCGCGGGCGACGGCCGCGCCTTCTCCGACCCCGAGAACACGCTGCGCAGTGCCTACGGCCTGACCGGCGACACTCTGCTGCTGATCCGTCCCGACGGCTACATCGGGCACATCGCCACCCGGGATCTCCTCACCACCACACAGGCCGCCGTGCGGGCAATGACGCCGCAGACAAGGAGCCGCACCATGTCCCAGCCGAGCCACACCCACCCCGGTCCGCGGGCCACGGGATGAGCCGCATACTGCTGCGCGGGGCGCAGGTCATCCCGATGACGCCCCACCGGCCGGACGCCGAGCATGTCGACATCCTCTCGACGGCGAGACCATGGCAGCCGTCGGCGACGTCATCGATGCGCCCGACGCCGAGGCCGTCGACTTCTCCGGCCGCGTCGTCACCGGCCAGCCCGCGCTGAACAGGCGTTGCGCGACGCCCTGGAGCACATGCCAAACTCGCGCCCGCCACCGTGTGCGCGGTGCTTGTCGCCTCATACCTCGCGGCCTCGTTCGCCTGAAGCGCCGCGGATCAAGTCCACGCCTCCACGGATGGGCCCCTCCGGCAGTTTCGCCCTGAAAGCAATGCTGCCCCGCGCTGTGACTTCACACGCCGACGGCCTCAGATTCGCATCGTCCTGGCTGGTCAGGCGTCGTCGCGCAGGTGGGCAAGCCCGCTGAGAAGAAGTTCGAGCCCGAAGGAGAACTCCTCCTCGATCGGAACGGGCATCGACCCGGCAACGGTGACCGTTGCCGGGAACAAGGCCGGATCGACGCTCTGGAAGACGGCGGACACTTGCGCATCGTCAAGTTGCCCGCCGCCGCCATGACCGCTGACCTGTATGGCGAATCCGAGGACGTAGCGGGCGAGGGTGGCAAAGCCGTGCGCGGCCAGCCGCGGCGGGAAGCCGCTGTCGAGCAGCGCCGCGAGACAGTGCTCCCGCAGCGCCATGGCGTTCGGCCCCAGGGGGATCTCGTCGGCCATCAGGCGCGCCGCGTTCCGGTGCCGGGCCAGGGCCTCGAACATGGTGTGCGCGACCGTCCGCAGCGCTTGCTGCCAGCCCATCGCGCGGAGTTCGTCGCCGTTCAGTTCCACGGCGCCGAACATGCGGTCCACGACATGGGCCACCAGTGCCGTCCGGTTGTCGAAATGCCGGTACAGCGTCGCCGTGCCCGAGCCCAGGCGCTGGGCCAGCGTCCGCATCGAGAGAGCGTCGGCCCCTTCGTCGTCCACGATCTGCAGCGCGGTGGAGACGATGCGCTCCAGCGGCACGGGCGGACGCCCCGGGCGCCGAGCCGATGCCGGGGTCGCTCGCGCAGGATCAGCTGCTGCCACTGAAACATCCACCTCCTCGGCCAGCACCATAACAGCAACACCGTATCCACTATGGAGACCGCCGGTTGAACACCGAGCGGCGGCGCCCCCGTCGATCCGACCATCGATGACCGCTCCCACGGAGTTCGACGGCGGGCAGGTGAACGCCAAGGACTGATGCTCCAAGAGCGAGGTCCCGCGGATCCGTAAGGACCCGGCCGGTCAGCTCACCGCAGTCCCGGCCGCCCTTTGAAACGTGTCCGTTCTCGTACGTGCACCTGGACGCGACCTACTGCAAAACCCGTATCGAGCACCACAGATCGGCGACCACCACCTCGGGCAGGCCAAGGCCATCCGCAAGGTCATGATCGGCGCGGCCCACCAGCTCAGCAGCGTCCACGACTGCGAACCCCAGCCGCCGTGCCCGGCAGCGGACAGCCCAGCGCGTCAAGATCCGCCAAGGCGATTCGGTGACAACCACCGCGCCATGGTGGCAACCATCGCGCTTCCGCACAGTGAGACGCACACGCAGTGGCCGGCTCGTCTCCGGATCAGTACTCCACGTCGAGGTAGTCGATGTCGTTCAGAGTCACGTCCGACAGCCCCCCAGCGCGCCGGCCGCCGTCCTGGAAATAGACCTCCTTGAACCCCTCCGCGACGATCTGCCTCATCTGCTGCTCGCCCACACCCTGTTCACGAGCCTCGAACAGACGCTGTGCGAAGGCCGGAGGGAGATGGACGGTGAGACGGCGGAAACGGCCGTCGTCGCTCGTGCCCGGCCCGGCCGTGTAGCCGAAACGAGCACGGGTCTCCACAGTGATCCCGCCCGTTGCCGCCGCATGCCTGCGCCGACGCCCACGGACACGAGGCTGCCACCGGGCCCGCACCGCCGCGTCGATCCGTGCCGCGACATCCCCGGGTGGATGCTTGCGGGCACCGCGCCGGTACCTGTTGACGGAGTCGGCGGTGACGCCGATCTCCTGGCCGATCTCCTTCGCGCTCAGATACTTGAGCAAGAAGTTGATCCGACCCTGAAGCGTCATGGGCGGCTCCTTGGTGACATGCTCGCGATCGGCCCGCTCCAGGGCATCGTCAATCTGTCCCACAGGGCGTCAGTTCCCTTCCACAGATGAGGTCTGAACCATCACGGCCAGCACAGCCGAGTTCACCCCGCACAGAGACGCCGGAGCAGCGGCTCGGCTCGCAGCATGAAGCCGGGCCATGGCTGTGCACGGAGCAGTGCCCCGCTTCCACGCGCGCTTTCCGGTGGTCGTGTGCACGAAACCACTTGACCCGGGCCAGGGCACTGAGGCACGACTACTCGCCCTCGTCGAATACGGCGTCGCCGCCCTTGATGTGGCGGGCGGGGTTGTAGCCCTGTTCCATCAGGTCGACCGCCCATGTCATGGGCTGCGCACCCTCCAGCTTCGCCCGGCCCGGTGTGGAGCCGAGGCGGAAGGCACCAGGAATCGGCTTGCCCGACTCGGCGTAGGGGAGGAAGTCGAGCGGGCTGGCGCTCGCGGCGGGGTAGACGACACAGTCGGAAAGGACCGCGAGCGGGTACATGCCGGTGAACTTGGCCATGTTGGCAAGCTTGCGGTGCATGTTGACCCTGGTCTTGGAGATGATCGCGTTGCGGATCCAGGGCGCCCAGGTCGGCCGCTGCATCGCCGGCCACTCCTCGCCGTCCTTGTAGCCCGCGCCCTGGGGTCCCTCGAAGAGCTTGCCGATGCCGCCCTTCACCGTCGCCTTGATAGCCGCAAGTACGGCGGCCATTGCCGGGTCGACCTGCTTGTGGACCTCCATCGCCGCGAGGAACTCCGCGTCGGTGAGGTCGGGGGTGACGCCGAGATCGGCCAGGGTCTGGGCGTAGGCGGTCTTGAGCCGGTCGTGCCACGGGTCGAGGTAGGCACCGCTCTCGCGGCGCAGGTACGCCTCCAGGATCTCGACGTCGTAGCCGAGTTCCTGGGCGTAGGCGACGGTGTGTGTCTGGTACCAGGCCGGTCCTGTGGGCCGCTGGCCGGTCGGCGTGAACGGCGACGGAAGACGCGGGTCCAGGTCGATGTGGGAAAGGTCGACGAGCCAGGAGCCGGGAACTTTAGGGTAGAACTTCGGGCGCACGAAATGATCAGGTTCGGACAGGCCGACCATCAGGCGGGCGGTGGAGGCGAGGAAGGCGGTGTTGAGGTCGAGGCCGACCGCGTACGGCAGCGCAGCCTCATCACCGGTGAGCAGGTCGATGTCGCGAACCCACTGGTACGCCTCTTCGTTGACGAAGCCGCCCGTCCAGCCGGAGTTCACGACGACCGGGTGCTCGGGGCGGGCTTCCGGCGGTGCCGGTGGCAGCGGCTCGGTCCCGAGGCTTCCGGCGTGGTGGCCGCGGGTCCAGTTGCCGGTCTCCTCCTCGCGCACCGGGCGGGTCGGCGGGCGCAGCGCGGTCATCAGCTCCAGGCCGCAGACGGCCGTGGATCCGCGGGGGGTGATGACGCGCTGTGCGTAGATTCCAAGGACGCGGGCGATGTCGGCCGGGTGCATCTCCGCCTCGGTGACACCGGGCCAGGAGCGGGAGTCGAGAGCGTCCCAGGGCAGGATCGCGAGCTGGACGCACTGGCGGTCGCGTCCCTGGGCCTTGCGGTAGATACGGGGCCAGGGGCCGAAGCCGCGCTGGGTCAGCTGCCACTTGGCCTTCGTCACCTGTCTGACGACCGGATGGTCCGGGGGCAGGCGCAGGCCGCGCCGGTCTTCCAGGCGTTCGGGCAGAGCGAACTTCGCAGCCGCCGTCGCGGTCAGGACGACGAGGGGGTCGGAATCCGTCCCGTAGCGGTGGAGCCTCGGTGCCCCGAGGCCGGACTGGCCCAGGGTCCACTCGACCAGGTCCACGATCGAGGTCGCCGGGCAGTCCAGCACAATCCCGCCGACGCCGTACGCCGCCCCGTCACCGTCCAGGACAGCGAGCGGCCCGCTCGGGAAACGGGAGTCGAACACAGCCGCGGCGGTCTTCTTTGCAGCGGCTGCGGGCGCGGGGGCCGCGGCCGGCTGGGCGGGGCGGGCGGACCGGAGGGCTGGTGCGCAGGCCGGCACGTGGCGGGGGGTGTGGGCGGGCGCCGCTTGGGGGTGTGTGGTGCCGGCTGGAGATGCGGCGTGCAGCGTATGCGGGGTGGTGGGAACGGGGTGGCGCTGAGCCAGACCCTCGAGGAGGCGGCGGTAGGCCGGGAGGCGTTCGGGTTTCGGCTCGGCACGGCCTTCCTCCCACGCCTGAATGCTGGCGATGCGCACACCGAGGGCCTGCGCCACCGCGGCCTGGGTCAGGCCGGCCGCTTCACGCAGCCGGATCCGTTCCGCCGGGGCCGGCAGGACATGGCCGGCTTCGACGGCGGCGAGGAGGGCGTCGACGGCGGCAAGCGGGTCGGAAGGCTGGTTGCTCATGGGGAAAGGGGTGTCTCCTGCCTCTTCTTACCGAATGCCCTGACGGATCTCTTCGAGACGGGTCACCAGCCGCTGATAGCGCTGAGACGCGGCCTGCGACGATCTCATCCCCTGATGGCGCGCAATCTCCCGCCACTCCATCCCGCGACGGCGGGCCTCGATGACGACCTGCGTCTCCAGCCGGTCGAGCGCGGTACGCAAGTCCTCGAACAGCCCCAGAGCCGCAGCAACGTCCTCGTCGGGGACCGTGTGCTGCCCTGCCGTACCGGTAGGGGCCGCGTGCGCCAGCAGCCCCTCCAAAAGGGCCACGTCATGCTGCAGGCTCTTACCGAGAGCACCTTCGGCCGACGGAAAAGACACGGCGGTATCGCTGGCAGGAGCGCGGTCCGTGAAGGCGGATTTCCTGCGGGGGGCGGGTGTCCCTGTGCCGTCCGACATGACACCACCCTATCCCACGAACCAAAGAAACAACGTTCCGTTGTTTCGTTGCCGGTGGGGTCGAGCGGGGCAGAACTGCCTACGGAGGGGGCCGACAGGAAGCAGACGAGCGTCCGATCTGGCGTTCGAACCAAAGGCGGCTCCAAGGCGTTGGACGGCGTCAGCGGCGTTTCGCGCGCGTGGTGTCGACACGCGTGAAATCCTCGGGCTTCCCGTCCATGAGCAGGCTGCGGGATCCACGAGTGGCGCGACCATGGACGGAAATCCTGTCCTCCAATGTCGTCCTGGCTGTCGTGCCATCGCGCAACCGCCCGGCCGGCGCCTGCCACTAGGCCGGCGAGCTGAAGGGAAGGGTGGTCCACCGAACGGCCGCGGACCAGGCTCTGAAGGTGGCTCTGCTTGATCAGGCCTTGTACCAGCCCCACAGCTGTCGCCCCGCGTTCCAGGACATCGAGTTTGTCGTCGGTCAGCAGCCGTTGACCGTCCGCGAGGACCTGGAACTTGCCGCCGTAGCGCAGCGATGCGTGGTAAATGACCGCCGACACGGCGGTGATGAGCGGATCAGTGTAGTCGTCCAGCAATGCGTGCACTCGGGTCGGCGGGGCCTCGGCCGGACGTTCACGGACGAAGGTTTCGGCTGGGGGCGGGTTTCTCCAAGCAGTACAACGCGAAGTACCCCGAGGCGGTCAAGAAGATCGTGGACGATGAGGGTGAGCTGCTGGCGTTCTACGACCTCCCCGCCGAGCACTGGATTCATCGGCGGACCACGAAGCCCATCGAGTCGAGGTTCGCCACCGTGCGGCTGCGGACCAAGGTGACGAAGGGGGCGGTAGCCGGGCCGCCCGGCTGGCTTTTCAAGCTGGTCGAGTCAGCCCAGGACTGTTGGCGGGCTGTGAACGCACCCCACCTCGTCGCGCTGGTCCGTGCCGGGGCCCGCTTCGAACGCGGCCACCTCGTTGAACGCTCCGAGACCCTCTCGGCATGAGCAGTCTCAGCCGATCCGCAGAAGCCGGGAGGTCTCAGGCACTCGCGCACCGCATGTGCCGGTGGCCATCGCGGGGAAGGAGGGCGGTGCCGCGGGCAGGAGGGTGTGGAAGTCGTAGTGGCTCTTCTGTGCAGCCCGGCACGTTGCCAGGTTGTCCACCTGGTGGAGGAGTTCGAGACGCTCCATCCCGTCCGCGAAGGTGTCGAAGCCCAGTTGGTCAGTGCCTGCAGAGCACGGGAGGCCACTCCCCGCCCGCGGGCATGCGCCGGGTACTGCGATGCGACGCGACATCGGTTGAGGCCTACAGGAGACTGAGCTTCTTCGAGGTGGCCACCGATCAGGCGACCGTTCAGGAGCGCAACGAGCGAGGCACCCGAGCTGTTGATGGAGACGTCTGACGTCTCAACCACGCTGCTCTGGAGCCTCGTTGGTCATCCATCCTGCCTGAAGGTGCCGTTCCGGTGCGGCCTGGCCCATATCCTGCCTGGCTCGCTTACCCGTGCCCTGGCTGGGCGGGTGCCGTTGAAGACGGGGTGGACCATGACACCGATCCCGTGACCGGCGCCCTGGTGGCACCTACTCCGATGAGCCGCCTCGCTCTGCTCACCGCCACCGAAGCGCGCGAGACGGTCGAGTTGCTCCCGGTCCTGGAACGGCTCGACCCGGACGGACGCGGCCAGGGGGCCGGGCAGCTCGCCGCCGACCTCGCCCGCCGCCTGCCCGCCTTCACGGCGTGGTTGTGCGGTCGAACGCCGTGATGCGCAGTTTCACATTGGCGGTCTCAAGGGTCGTAGGGGAGCCGCCGATGGACTTCTCTCCTGGCCGCACACCAACGGCGAGCTCTGTGCCCTTGGCGACGCGGACACCATGGGCATCAACGGCTTCCCACCCCCACCTATAGTTCGCCTTCGCCGAAGTGCTGTTGACGACCGTCCACACGACCCAGATGCGGTCGGCCCCGAACGCCCTTGAATCATCGATCTCGAAGCTCTTAAGGTCCGCTCGCTCGTTACCCGGCTTCGGTGACGGCGTTACCGACCTCGTCTGCTCCGTGGCGGGAGCAGGGGTGGTCGGAGCCGACGCCGGGCTCTCCTGTGTCCGTACGGGATTGACGCCTTCGACTCCGGAAGCACAGGCGACCCCGCCGAATACGAACGCGCCGATAGTGAGAGCGACAAGCAATCCATGGCGGCCATTCACGAATAGCCGATACGACTTGATTTCGGTGTCGACGTCCCGAACATGCCATACGTACCCGACCGTCCTCAGAGACTTGGCCCTTGCTGTTCGGTGGACTTCCTGGCCCGTTTGGACCGCGAGGAGTGCGGTTCGCCAGGCGTGAGGCACCAGGCCCCGGCTTCCTGGCCGCAGTCGGGACAGGTCACGTCGTACGCCCGCCACGTGGTCCGGACCGCCACGTGCTTTTTCTGCTGCTCTTGGAGTTCGTTGATGACGGTCCGCAGCCGATCGGCGTGCGGTACTTGCCGTACGCGGCCGGCACGTGGCCCGTCGTTCACCACGCACTGCTGGCCGCAGTCCGCCGCGCACCGGGGGCACGGCCTCGTCGTCCAGTACGCCCGACCGACCTGGCGGTGCAGCGGCACACCTTCTTGCTGCCTGAGCGGCATGGTCGACCGGGGCGGGAAAGGCAGGTATCGCAGGCGTGTGCTCCACAGCTCGAGCTGAGCCTTCCGGTCTTCCCCGATCCTGCCGGCCCCGGTGGCTGCCCGGAGCAGCGCCTCGAGCCTGGACTTCAGGAACCATGGGTCCTCGTTCGCCGGGAGGCAGCTGATGTCCGCGAGGAGGGTGTCCAGGCGCGCGAACGTGGCCGCCTCGACTGCGGTCAGGTAGGCGGCCGCGCGGATCGTGTGTTCTTCCTCCTCGGTCCGGCCGTCCCGGGTGGCCGTCTTGCTTTCCGTCAGGAGCGTTTTGACGCTCCTGGTCATCTGATCGGCCATGGCCTGGTTCAGGCGGGCGAACAGCTCCCGACGGGCCTCCGTCTCCTTCTTCGCCCAGAGGAGCGCGTTGCGCCGGGCGGCGTCCAGCTGGCGCTGGAGCTGCGGGCTCACCCCGGCCAGCTCGTCGATCTCGCGGCACACCTCTTGCGCCAGGTCGGTGTACTCGGTCCGGCGGGCGTAGAGCAGTCGGCGCATCAGCTCGTGCGCCTGCACGTCCCGCGCTGGTTCTTTCTGCTTCCTGCCTGGCGTCCACAGGGCGGAAGGGGGCGCGGTCGTCGAGTTCTGCCTGCACCTTGCCGCGACTCTCGTCACGCTCCGCATGCTCATCCGACGCTCGACGAGCCGCTACCACTGGACGGCCGCCCACCACCCGACGCCTCAAGTGATCCACCTGCCGTCGGTCCTAATCGAGTGCGAGAGTCCCGGTCCGGGTGATACAAGGTCCGCGTGACTGATCATCTCCACTTCCCCACCCTGCTGCGGATGATTGACGAGCGTTCCGCCGCGTTCCGCGCCGCCGTCGCAGCGGCCCCCAGCCTCGACGCCGACGTCCCGTCCTGCCCGGGCTGGACGCTGTACGACCTGGCCAACCACCTCAGTGAGGGGGACCGCTTCTGGGCATACATCGTGCTCAACACCGCGCCGGGCGACGAACGGCCCAGCAAGGACGGGCTGGCGGCGCCCAAGGAGCGCGAGGAGCTCATAACCTGGCTGGCCGACTCGACGGAGCAGCTGCTCACTGCTCTGCGCGAGGCCGGCCCGGACCGGGGCTGCTGGGCCTGGTGGGAGCCGCTGGCCTCGCCGCACACGGTGGCCGCCGTGGCCCGCCGCCGCGTCCCGGAATCGCTGATCCACACCTACGACGCCCAGCTGGCCTCGGGTAACCCGCAGGAGCTGCCGACGACCGAGGCGGTCGACGCCATCGAGGAGTTCCTCGCCACCGTCTGCACCGTCACGGCCCCGTGGCCGGGCGAGCCCGCCACGATGGACTACCACGCAGCCGAGGCCGGCTCCTGGCGCCAGACGGTGGACGCCGCCGGCTCCCGCTTCACTCGCCTCACCGCGGCGGACGCCGCCGAGAGTAAGCCCACCGCCGCCATCTACGGCACGGCGAGCGAGATGGCCCTGCTCATGTACATGCGCATCCCGGCCGGCTCGCTGCGGATCGACGGCGACGCCGACCTGCTCCAGCAGCTGCAGGACTGGGGCTGAGGCCGACCGGCAGATGAATCTCTTTGGGGCGTCGGGTGGTGGGGCGGCCGTCCCAGCGGTAGCAGCTCGTCGAGCGTCGGATGAGCATGCGGAGCCTGACGAGAGCGGCGGCGAGGTAGAGGTGCAAGTCCACGACGCGTAGCCGGAGTCGTGGACCAGCGCGAGTACGGTGTACCCGAAGACGGTCCGGTCCGGCATCCGTCGCCGGTGGAAACAGCGGATGGCTCTTGGCGAATCCCTTCCACGCGGCAGCAGAACGGCGAAGTGGTCCCACAGGGGTTCCGAAGGGCATCTGGGACCGCAGGCACGAGCCCGCCGGGTGATCACAGAGCGTCAAAACTCCATGATCCCTCAGGGTCGTGCCTGCCTTGCGTTCGGGCCCGCCTGGGCTGCCCCACCCACCAGTTGCCGCTCGGTCTTGGGTGGGCCAGGGAAGTCATCGCCTGGCGGCCGCCGGCGCTCAGTCGCCGGGTGCCGATCTGTCGTCGCAACAGCCCGGTGCGGAAGTGGACAGATGCAGCCCGGATGGGTGGGCAATGACTCCGGGTTCCAGGCAGCGAAGTTGATCTTGGCCGACAACCCATCTACCTGAGGTTTCGTTGCCCACCACCGCAACCACTCGATTGCGCAACCAGGTCGGCAGGGGCTCACTGACGAAACCGGCAGCTGTTCGTCCAGGCGCCGGGACAGATCTCCGGTAGCGCCCGCTACGCACCGGGGGGCGTGCCCGCGTCGCTGTGCGGACGGGTGTCTGAGCGGCGGTTGCTTGCCGCAGCCGGGGCATCCGTCTGCCGGTTGGTCAGAACTTGGAGTATGACCGCGCCGACGCACAGCAGCGCGCTCAGTGCCCAGATCGTCAGATAGGCGGCAAGCGCCGGGAGGTCGGTGTCCCCGACGACCAGGGAGCCGAGGACGACGGCCGAGCCCGCGCCCGCGAGGCTGCCCCCCAGGGTCTTGAGGTTGTTGTAGACGGCCGTCGCACTGGCCGTGCGGTCCGGGGTGCTGCGCTCCGCGATCAGCGTGGGCAGGCCGCCCAGGGCCAGGCCCATACCGAAGCCGGAAACGGCCGATGCCAGGACGAACAGCACCAGCGTGGTGTGGCCGGCGATCAGCCCCACGTTGCCGGCCGCCATCAGCGCGAAGGCGAGCAGCAGGACGCGACGGTAGCCAGTACGGGCCGCCACTCGGGCCACCAGGCTCGCCCCCGCGAAGGACAGGACGTAGGGCACCCCGCCCCACGCGCTGATCTCCCAGGTGGTGAGCCCGAAGCCGTAGCCCTCGTCGGCCGTCGAGGCGGCCATGTACGAGATGCCGACCGCCTGCCCGCCCAGCATCACGGCGCCGAACGCGAAGGCGGACACGTAATACGGCGCGGACCGGGGGTGGGCCACCGCCCGGACGTCGACCAGAGCGTGCGGCCGGCCTTGTTCGAGCCGCACCCACCAGGCCAGCAGCGACAGGCACAGAACGAGGCCGCCCAGGGTGAGCGGCGAGGTCCAGCCCCACGCCTGGCCGCGCGCCGTCGTGCCGAGGAACAGCACCAGCGCCAGGCCGAGCAGGAGCGCTCCTGCCCAGTCCATCCGGCCGGGCGCGCGCGTTCGGGACTCGGGGATCGCGCAGTATGAGAGGGCCACACAGGCGCAGGCGATCGCGGCGAGGACGCAGAGCGTCGCCTGGACGCCCCCGGTGAGTTCGAGCAGGGGGCCGGCCAGGCCGTGGCCGAGGAGCGAGCCGAAGGTGAGCGCGCCGACGAGAAGCGCCACCGCCCGCCGCGCGCCGGCCAGGTCGAGCCGGTCGCGTACGAGGCCGATCTCCAGCGGCAGCAGCGCCGCCAGCGGGCCCATGAGAGCGCGGCCCACCAGCAGTACCGTCAGATTCGGTGCGAAGGCCACGAGGACAGTGCCGGCCGCGATACAGACCAGCGCGGTCCGGACCAGTCGACGGTGCCCGTACAGATCGCCGAGGCGCCCGAACACCGGCACCCCCACCGCGGCGGCCAGGAACTGCACCGCCATGTACCACTGCGCCTGCGAGGCGCTGATGGACTGCCAGTCCTGCACGGCGGGCACCAGCGCCGGGCCCGAGCCCTGGAGGAAGCCGCTGACCAGCTCGAAGACGACCAGCAGACCCACGACGGCGGTGACCCGGGGCGCCGCCGCCTCCCGCGTCGCGGCGGGCGCTGTCATGCGGACGCCCCTGCGGCGAGCCGTCGCTGCGCGAGCTCGGCGAGGAGCGCCGCCTGGCGGTGGAGCACCCGGTCGTCGAACACGGCCCGCGGGGAGTGGTTCTGCGGCGCCTTCTCCACGTCCACGCCCTCGGGCGCCGCGCCGACCATCAGCATCGCGCCGGGCACCTCGTTCAGCACCAGGGAGAAGTCCTCCGAACCGCTGGCGGGCTGCGGGGCGTGCCACACCTCGCCCGCGCCGAACAGGTCGCGCGCCGTCTCCAGGGCGAACTCGGTCGCGGCCGGCTCGTTGACCGTGACCGGATAGAGCATCTGGTACTCCACGTCCGCCTCCAGGCCGTGCGCGGCCGCGATCCCGCGCACCAGACGCGGCAGCCCCTGGGCCAGCCGCTCGTGGTTGGCCTGCGAGTAGCTGCGTACGGTCGCCTCGAACTCGGCCTTGTCCGGGATGACGTTGTGCTGCGTACCGGCGTGCAACCGTCCGACGGTCACCACCACCGGGTCGAAGACGTCGAAGGTGCGCGTCACCCAGTTCTGCAGCGCGGTCACCATCTCGCAGACCGCGGGCACCGGGTCCTTGGCATGGTGCGGAGCCGAACCGTGCCCTCCCTCACCGCGTACCGTCACCCGCAGGACGTCGGACGCCGTCATGACAGTGCCGGGCCGGGACGCGACCCAGCCGCCCGGCAGCCGGTTGGCCGACACATGCAGTGCGAAGGCCGCATCGAGCGGCTTGCCCGCCGCGTCCAGAACACCCTCGTCGATCATCGCGCCCGCGCCGTTGTGTCCCTCCTCACCCGGCTGGAACATGAACACCACATCGCCCCGGAGGCTCTCCCTGCGGTCCGCGAGCAGCATCGCCGCGCCGACGAGTCCGGCGGTGTGCAGATCGTGCCCGCAGCCGTGCATCCGGCCCGGCACCCTGGAGGCGTACTCCACCCCGGTGAGTTCATCCACCGGCAGAGCGTCCATGTCACCCCGCAGCAGGACCGCCCCACCGGGCCGGCCACCCCGCAGCACGGCCGTGACGGAAGTCAGGGCCCGGCCGAGCGTGATCTCGAGCGGAAGACCCTCGAGCGCGGCAAGGACCTTCTCCTGCGTACGCGGCAGCCGGAGACCGAGCTCCGGCTCGCGGTGGAGCGAGCGGCGCAGCCGCACGAGATCGGGCTGGAGCTCCCGGGCACGTTCCAGTACAGACATGCGGTGTCGACCTCCTGGTATGGTTCCGGCTTTCGGTGGGGCAAGGCTGAAGTACTCACCAGCCCACCGGCTCTGAATCGCAGGAAAAACGCGAGGCGGTATCGCATGACGCAGCATTCCGGACACGGTGCGGTACGGGCGCTCGACGACGTCGACCAGGCCCTCGTTCACGCACTGCAGATCGCCCCACGGGCCGGATGGAACGAGATCGGCGCCGTACTCGGCCTCGACGCCGTCACCGTGGCACGACGCTGGCAGCGGCTCACCGAGGCCGGCGCCGCCTGGATCAGCTGCTCCCCCTCACCCGCCCTCGCCTCCGCCGGACAAGGACTGCTCGCCTTCGTCGAAGTCGACTGCGCCGGCGGCAGCCTGCTGACCGTCGCCCACTCCCTCGCCCAGCTCCCCCACGTCACAGCCGTCGAACACGTCAGCGGAGACCGCGACCTGCTGCTCACCGTCATGGCACCGGACCTCGCGGCACTCACCCACTGGATGACCCGCGGCATCGGCGCCATGCCCGGCGTCACCGCCAGCCGCACCCACCTCGCCAGCACCGTCTACACAGAAGGCAGCCGCTGGCGGCTGCGCGCCCTCGACCGGACCCAGATCAACCGCCTCACCGACACCCACACCGCCCGAACCGGGGCACCCGTCTTCCCGCTCACCGACCTGGACCACGCCCTGGTCGCCGCCCTCTCCATGAACGGCCGCGCCACCTACCGCGCACTCGCCGACACCTGCGGGGCGAGCCCCGACACCGTCCGCCGACGAGTCGGCCGCCTCTTCGCCGCCGGCATGCTCCACACCCGCTGCGAGGTCGCACGCCCCCTGTCCGAGTGGCCCGTCACCGTCATCCAATGGGGACGCGCCGCCGCGGGCGAACTGGAACGCGTCTCACGCGCAGTCACCGGAGCCCGCGAAGTACGCCTGTGCGCCGGCGTCACCGGCCGCAACAACATCCTCATCGTCGCCTGGGTGAAATCCCTCACCGACGTACAGCGCTTCGAGACACGCCTCACCCAACGCGTCCCCGGCCTGCACATCACCGACCGCGCCGTCGCACTATGGCCACTGAAGCTCAGCGGCCACCTCCTCGACGAACACGGCTACCGCACCGGCGGCATCCCTCTCGACGTCCGCACCACCGCGACAGACACCCCCACCTAGGTTGAGGCCGGAAGCCCGGCCCTCATGCCCGGCCGCAGGGCCAGGAGCCCGGCCACCCGCTCCGGCCGCCGGGGGTGTCTGCGGGCCCCGGCAGCCTCCGTCGGAGACCCAACCGCGAACACCCGGCCGTCAGCGCTGCCAGTCTCCGCCCACGCGAGCGGGCGGATGAAACGGTGGGCGGCCAAGAACGAGGTCGAGCTGTGCTTCGACCCGACCATCCCAACCACGCCGTCCAGACCGGGGTCCTGCACGCCTACCTGCGCTGGCGCAACAAGAACGCCCGTCACCCCGACGTCCTGCCCGCGCAGCGACGCGAACGCGCCCGCATCCGCATCCGCATCGAGAAAGCCATTCGCTGGGGCGGCAGACCACTACCAAGAGCGACCTGAGCAGGACGGAAGCAGCGCGACTTCACCCTGCGGGCAGCCCGGAAGTCAGGCTGCGACACACTGACGTGATGATCGACAACGCCTTCGTGATCGTCTCCGGTCTGCCGGCCAGCGGCAAGAGCACTCTGGCGCGCGGACTTGCCGCGGAACTCGGCCTACCGGTCATCGACAAAGACGTGATCCTGGAATCGCTTTACGACTCCCTCGGCGTCGGCGATCAGTCATGGCGCCACCGACTGAGCCGGGCCAGCGACGACATCCTGTTCGCGCTCGCTGCCGACGCCGGGCGAGCCGTCCTCGTGAACTGGTGGCATCGCGACACCGCCCCCGCCCGGCTCCGCCAGCTCGACGCCCAGCTGGTCGAGGTGTTCTGCGACTGCGATACCGGACTTGTCGCTGAACGGTTCCGGACACGCGAACGCCACCCAGGCCACCTCGACCAGGACCTCACCCTCAAGGAGATCAGTGACCGCCTCACCGTCTGGGCCACCCACCCAGGGCCGCTCGGACTGGGCGGGCACGCTCTGATCGTCGACACCGGCCGGCCCGTCGACATCACCACTCTCGCCGAAGAGGTCGACGCTCTCATCACCGGCACTCGACGATGAACTGACGGCGACACCACGACCCGAACGAGACAGCCAGACCCATCACTTCCCACCCCGGTGGACCTTCCCGGTCACAGCACTGGAGATGGACAAGGTCAACACTCACCGCACCCATCCTTGAAGGCGCGGAGAGCAGCCCACGGCGGACATCGCCGACGGCGACTTCCGGGGACCATCCCCGTAGGCGCAGGGAACAGCTGGCCGCCGGGCGTTCCCGGGACTTCAGAAAAGGACCATCCCCACGCAACCAGGGAGCAGGAGCGTGAGCGCTGCGAATCTGTTGCTGGACGGCCAGCCCCGTCGGGCGACCCCACCTGGAGGCCGGGGACCTCGTCGGTGAGTAGCAGGGTGAGGAAGCCGTAGTCCTTGTGGACGCCCACTCCCTGTCGTCCCCTTCCGGGGTTCGGCCCGGGTATCGGACCAGCTTCAGGTGGTGGCGCGGGTTGCCCGAGAAGGCGTCGTCGTAGAAGTCCTCGGGGCCGCCGACGGCGGCGAGCAGTTCGTGCAGCAGCCGGCGGGCGAGGGCGCTGAGGCGGTCCATCCACGCAAGCGTGACCTCGCGCAGTGCGGGCAGGGCGTCGGGCCACTGGTTGGGGCCCTCCAGACACCAGTACGGCGGCTCGCCGGGTCCCTGCATGCGGGCGGGCAGCTCGTTGCTGATGTCGACCTGGTCCCGCCAGTCGCGGCAGCCCCGAGGTCTGCTCGTTGCCGATCCTCGTGTAGCCGTGGAAGTGGGGTGAGTTGAGGTTGTCGATGGCGTGCCGGTCGGCCTGCGGAGAGCGAAGAACTCGCGGGCCGTGCTCAGCAGGCGGGTCTGCTCGGCGGGGGATGCCGTGGCCGACGAGCTGGAAGAAGCCGACGTCGCGGGCGGCCCGGTGGAGCTGGCCGCGGTCGGGTACGGAGAGGTCGATCACGGGGAGGGCTGTGCGCTTCGGCATGGAGGGCGTCCCTTGATGCTGGGCGGGTACGTGGAGTGGTCGGTTCAGCGCTGCTCCGCGCGACAGGACACGGAGGTGACGCTGAGCAGGTCCTCGTGGGAGCGCCGTACGAGAAGGGGGCACGGTAGGTCGCGGGCCGGTCCCCTTCGCGTACGACATGGGTCGGGGCCTTACCTGCACGGACAACGGGCATGGCTCGGCCTTGAGTCGGCTTCGGTCGATGAGCGGAGGCGAGCGGCCAGCTCCTTGATCCCGGTGGGGCCCACGCGGCAGCAGCCGCCGACGAGAGCCGCGCCTGCGGCGAGCCAGGCGGGGGCGAGGCTCGCGATCTCGTCCTCGGCGCCCTGCCAGGTCCGGGCCTGGGGGTCCCAGACGCCGCCGTCGGGGTGGGCGACGCCGGGCAGGTCGGCGACCATGGCGAGGGCCGGGGCGACCTCGGTGGCGGGGGCGCAGTTGACGCCGGTGGCGACGACGGCGGTGCTGCTGCGGGCCAGGGCGAAGGCCTCGGCCAAGGGCTGGCTGGCGCTCGTGGTCGTCCTGCGGATGCTGTGGGCGAGCCAGGCGGGGATGCCGAGGCCGTCGAGGGCGGTCACTACGGCCTCGGCCTCCCGCGTGTCGGGGATCGTCTCGACGGCGAAGACGTCGGGGGCCGCCTCGGCTAGGACCTCGAGGCGAGGGCGGTGGTAGCGGGTCAGTTCGGCCACGGTGAGGCCGTAGTCGCCGCGGTATGCGGAGCCGTCGGCGAGCATCGCGCCGTACGGTCCCACGGAAGCGGCGACCCAGCCGCTTCCGGCGGCGGTCTCGCGGGCAAGGCCCACGCTGCGGCGCAGCAGGGTCGTGGTCTCGGCCCGGGAGATGCCCAGGCGGCCGAAGCCTTCGTTGGTGGCCTGGTAGCCGGCGGTGATGGCGACCTGTGCGCCGGCCTCGAAGCAGGCCCGGTGGACGGCGGTGATCGCTTCGTGGGCGTCGCGCAGCAGGCGGGCGGACCGGCGCGCGTACAGACCGACGAATTCACCCGCCAGAAACGCCTGCTCGCCGTTCATACCTGCTCAGACCCCCTCCCCGGGGCCGCCGACCGAGACCGTGCAGGCGCTGCAGGATCGCGAGCAGCTCTGCAGAAGGTACGCCTCACAGAGTCTCGTACGGCTGTGGTTCGGACAGGCGACCCAGACATCACAGTCCGCGCCATCTCGCCGTCCACGCTCCCCGAAGCCCGCGAAGCCCCATGGCAACATCGGCAGCCGAACCCGTCTTTTCCCCCAGGCACGTGCGATGTGCACGTAACCTGGCGCGGTCGCCTTGCACTCAGCAGCGTGTCGTGGTCAGGCAGAGGGGCGCCGCCTGGTGCCGCCGCCGCTGCCGTTCAGCGGGATCAGGCTCTCCAGGTGAGCGCCCTTGACCCAGGAACCCAGCAGGTCGCGGTGCAGGGCCACGATGTCCTGGCGCAGCGCCAGACCCAGCGCGTCCTTCGTGAACGCGCGGCAGGTGGTGACGAACAGGGCGACGTCCGCGCCGTGCTCAAGACGGGCGGTGCCGACGAACTTCTGCATGTCCTGCGAGGGCACGCTTCGGTGCGGCGCGTACTTCTTGCACTGGATGACCAGCTTGCGGCCGTCGGCCAGGTAGCCGACGACGTCCGCGCCCAGGTCGCCGCTCTTGCCGCTGACGACGACCTTCGTGCAGCCGTCCCGCCGGCACAGCTCCGCGATGTACTTCTCGAATTCCTGCCACGTCAGGGCGTCGACCTGGGCCATGGACAACTCGCGTGCCCGGGCCTCCTCCTGTGCTCGCCACGCGTGGTCCCGGCTGACCGCCTCGCGGTGCGCCCGCAGCAGTGCCCAGCCGGCCCCGCCCAGTGCGGCCGCGGCAAGCATCGTCACCAGGACGGGCCACACCGTCGACCAGTTCGCGGCGACCCACACCGCTGCGGCCAGCGCCGCCACCGCGCCCCAGCCCTGCAGCTGCCTGCGGGCCTGCTTCTTCGAGCGCCGGCGCCGTCGACGTGCCGCCATCACTCCCCCGCCCCCTGGGCCGGTGATCCGCAGTGCGCGCCGGCGGCTGCTGTCCGGGCGGTGTGTGGGCGGGGGCTCCTCGGCTGGCCTGAGTGACGCTGCTCGTGAGCTGCCCCAGGATGTTCAGGATCCCCTGACCGGCCGGGGTGGGGGCGAGCAGGACTCCCAGTGCCAGGACGATGACGACGGTCAGTTTCTCGTCGAAGCGGCTGCGGGCCTCCGTACGCCGCCGAAGCCGCCAGATGACGACGACTGCGAGCCGCACCGCCACGTTGATGGTCACCCACCGCCCCGACCTCCCGCCGATCGGCTTCACCCCACGGACGGCTGGATGGTGCCGCCAGCCATCTTGTCTAGCGGCACCTTGGTGATGGTGGAGGCGGGTTGCTGACGAATGGCACAAAGCCATCGGGCCTGGCCGAATAGCGCGCGGCGCCCTTCTGCCGTCGCGGCTCGCTCGGTCAGCACGCCTTACACAGCCGGTGGTCCCGTCCGCCGCGCGGTCCGAGGGTTACCACGCCCCGCGGCGCCCGGACCTGCAATCAAGTGCCTTGCTGGAAAGGGCGTAGGGACAGCTTCGATCAGGGGAGGGTGACGTTGTTGAGAGCGTTGTGGGTGGGCAGGGTGTGGGCGGCAGTGTCCTGCTGATCGCCGTTTCCGAAGCTCTGGGACAGGAGTCCGAGCCCGGGAAGGTTGTTGCCGACGCTGTCGGCCGAAGCAGCCCCGGCCGAGGCGAGGACGGCGGTGACGGCGACAGCGGCGGAGGCAAGGACGCGGTGGTTGAAGATCGTCATGCCGTACTCAACGAAGCCGGCC
Organism: Streptomyces sp. NPDC002825; assembly: GCF_040295385.1. Lineage (NCBI taxonomy): Bacteria > Bacillati > Actinomycetota > Actinomycetes > Kitasatosporales > Streptomycetaceae > Streptomyces > Streptomyces sp. NPDC002825. The sequence goes on along the minus strand of NZ_JBEOVH010000011.1, from coordinate 123,598 downwards.
GCGACAGGGCACGGGACTCATGCCGCCCGCCGCCATCGCCCGCGCTGCTCCGGCACCGCCGGCGCGAGGTCGTCGGCGGCCGCGAAGGACGTCGCTGTGGTGACAGCGCGGTCGTCGACGACTCGGCATCGACACATTCCGTGGCAGGCTGGGGGCATGGCGCCCTTCGATGATCAAGAACTGAGCACCGCGATTCAGGATGCCGACTCGCCGGAATGGTCTGTCCGCGGGGCGGCTGGGCGGCAGCTCGCGGGTTCGGACAAGATCGAGGAGGTGGCGGACGTCATCCACCGTCTTCTCCTGGACGCCCAGGACACCTGGGTCATCCAGGAAACGGCCGAGGCCTTGCTCGAACGCAAAGACACCATCGGCCTGCGCCATGTCCTGCTGGCCTACAGCCAGGCGGGGAACTACGACGCGGTGGACCATCTCGGTGCTGCCCTGGACTGCAATCCCGAATGGATGACGACCGACAGTGCGGACCGGCTGATCAAGCAGTACCGAGAGCTGGCTGCGGACCCCGACACCGGGGTCCGCGGCGAAGCCCGACAGACCCTGGCGAAGCTGCGGCCGCGCGAGGAATGGGCGCGCGGCTCAGAGGTCGCGTCCTGATTCTGGTTGATCAGGGTCGGCTCGGGCCACACGAAACCGGAACCCGGGGGCACCTCAAGCTGCGGCACTGGCTCTCTGCAGGGCTGCCATGGGGTACCGGGCGTCGGAGTCGCACGCCGGGTCCGGGCGCCGTTCTTCGCAGAGGGCGCCGTCGCAGGCGCTCCGCAGGCCGTCCAGGTCGCGGCGCAGCCTCGATCACTTCGCCTGGGCGAGCAGGACCGCGTCCGGACCGGCCGGGAATCGCAGCTGGCCGGTCGTGTCGTGCACGGCCCGCCACACCGCCTCGGCGACGTCGCTCTCCTTGGTGAAGAGGTCCTGGTTCGTGAAGTCGTCCATGGCCTTCCTCGCCCACGGCGCGTACGGCGCCGGGACCAGCTCGTCCAGCGCGACGCCGTTCGTCGCCCTGGCCGCGAAGTTCGTCGTCAGACAGGCGCCCGGCTCGACCGTCTTCGCCTGTACGCCGAAGGGTGCGAGCTCGAGCGAGAGGGATGCGGTGAACCCCTCGACGGCCATCTTGCTGGCCTTGTAGACGGCCGAGAGCGGCATGTGTCCCAGCACCACGCTGGAGGTCACGTTGACGACCACGCCGGAGCCGCGTTCGCGGAACTGGGGCAGCACCGCCTGCGTCGTCGCCATCACGCCGAACGTGTTGGTCTCGAAGACCTCCCGTACGCGGTCCATCGGGGTCCCCTCGAACACGCTGATGGAGGGGACACCCGCGTTGTTGACCAGTACGTCGACGGGGCCGGCCGCCTCGAACGCGGCCGCGATGCTCTCGGGCTCGGTCACGTCGAGCCCGACGATGCGCAGACGGTCCGACTCGGGCAGGACGCCCGTGCGCGGCGTACGCATCGTGGCGATGACGTCCCAGCCCCGGGCGTGGAAGTGGAGGGCGGTCTCCCGCCCGTAGCCGGACGCGCTGCCGGTGATCAGGATTCTCTTCATGGTGTGACCTCTGCGATGTGATGGGACGGAGTCGCGGAGCGACAAGCATTTTCCTGCTCCACGGGAGAACTTCTCGTTCCATTGAATCGCTCTGGCCTGCGCAAATAGTAGAACTATCCTCGCCTTCACTTGCACGATCCTCCTCGACCGTCGGGAGCACCACCATCAGGGCAGGATGAGCGCCGGCGTCCGTACGGAGTCCCGCAGGCGGGCCGCGTCCCGGCTCGGCGGTGCGCCGAACTGGCGGCGGTACTCGCGGCTGAACTGTGACGGGTTGTCGTAGCCGACGCGGTGGCCAACGCCGGTGACGTCGTTCGGGTGAGTGGCGAGGAGCAGCCGGGCCTCCTGAAGCCGGATCTGCTTCTGGAACTGGATGGGGCTCATGGCCGTCACCGCCTGGAAGTTGCGGTGGAAGGCAGAGACGCTCATGCCCGACAGCCGTGCCACGTCCTCGACCCGGAAGGGTTCGGCGTAGTGCTGCCGGATCCAGCGCACAGCCCGGGAGACATGGCTGAGACCGCTGTCCGCGAGACCGAGCTGGCGCACCGCCGCACCCTGCTCGCCGGTGATCAGCCGCCACAGGATCTCGCGTTTGACCAGTGGGGCCAGTACGGCGCGGTCACGGGGTTCGTCGAGCAGGCGCAGCAGCCGGACCACCGCGTCGAGCAGGGCGGGCGGGGCGTCGCTGACGGCGATCCCCGACGGCACGCCGGTGCCGGTGCGGGGGGTGTCCCCGGGACCGGCCTGCAGCAGCAACTCGGCGACGGCGGAGGGTTCCAGCATGAGGCCGAACCCCAGCGCCGGATGCTCGGGATCGGCCTGGGTGAACTGCCCGGTGACGGGCAGGTCGACGGAAGCGATCAGGTACTGCCCGGCGCCGTACTCGTAGACCCTGTCGCCCAGGGCGAGGCGTTTGGCGCCTTGGGCGATGACCGCGAGCACCGTGCCGGACATGGAGGGCTCCGGCGGATCCGACCGGTCGACCTTCGAGATCAGTACGCCGTCGATCGCCGTGGTCCAGTCGGGGCGGACATGACGGGCCAGCAGGGTGCGGAGCTCTTCGAGGTACATGTGTCCATTGCAGCACCACTCCGAGTCACGGCTCCCGCATTCGGGAGGATCGTGCAACTGCGTGCGAGCATCGTTCTAACGTTTTCGCAGGTCAGACCAGTTCAATGGAATCACCTCACTCCAGCAGAGAGAAGAAGGATTCCATGAATGCCACATACGGCTTCAACGCCACCCTGACCGCCCGGCCCGGAATGGGCGACCGGCTCGTCGACCTATTGCTGACCGGCCTGGATGAGGGCAGCCCCGGCGCGAGCGAACACTGCGCCGTCTACCTCGTCTCCCGCTCCGCGTCCGACCCCGACGTCGTCCACGTCACCGAGGGCTGGACCAGCGAGGAGGACCACCACCGGATCTTCGCCGGCGAGGCCGCCCAGGCCATCGTGGCCCAGATCGGTGAACTGCTGGCCAAGGAGTCCGCGTACACCGACTACGTCCCGGTCCGCGGCAAGGCCGCGTTCTGACCCGCCCCACGTGAAGGAGAAGGCCATGACCGTCGCACGCCCCGCCCTGGACCCCGAACTGCACGAGCTGCTCAGCGACATGCCGCTGATGTCCGAGCTCAGCCCGGACGTACTCGCCCACTTGCGCGGGCTCCCCTCGGCGCCCGTCGAATCCCTCCTCGCCCACCGGCAGGTCGACCGGCGCGATGTCACCGTGCCCGCCGAGGACGGCACCCTGATCCCCCTGTCGGTCTTCAGCCCCGCGAACACCGATCGCACCACCGCCGCGCCCTGCGTCTACTGGATGCACGGCGGCGGGATGGTGATGGGTGACCGCTTCGCGCAGATCGACATCCCCCTGGAGTGGCTCGACGAATTCGGCGCGGTCGTGGTCTCCGTGGACTACCGGCTCGCACCGGAGGCCACCGGCACCGCACTGGTCGAGGACTGCTACCAGGGACTGCTCTGGATCGCCGGGCACGCCACCGAACTGGGCATCGACCCGACCCGGATCGTCGTCGCGGGCGCCAGCGCGGGCGGCGGCCTCGCTGCCGGCGTCACCCTGCTGGCCCGCGACCGCGGCACCCCGGCGATCGCTGCCCAGATGCTGATCTGCCCCATGCTCGACCACCGCAACACCAGCACCTCCAGCCGTCAGTACGCCGGCACACCCGGCGTCTGGACGCGCGAGATGAACGAGTTCGGCTGGCGCAGTGTCCTCGGCGGCCTCAGCGAGGGCGAGGTGCCCGAGTACGTCTCGCCCGCGCTGGCCGCGGACCTCTCGGGGCTGCCGACCACCTACGTCGACACCGGCTCCGCCAGCCCGGCCTGGTCGAAGCCGCGATGGGACGCCAGACCCTCGCTCTCCTCGCCCAGCTCGACGCGGCCTGCCGGGCCTGCGACGACCTGGCCCAGGCCACCGAAGAACTCTTCCTCCAGCACCCCGACGCGGAGATCATCACCAGCTTCCCCGGCCTGGCCGTGCTCACCGGCGCCCGGATCCTCGCCGAGATCGGCGACGACCGCACCCGCTTCGACACCGCCCGCGGCCTGAAAGCCTATGCCGGAAGTGCCCCGGTCACCCGCGAATCCGGCCGCAGCCGCCGCGTCAGCCACCGCCGAATCAAGAACAGCCGACTCGCAGCGACCGGCCGGCACTGGGCATTCGCCGCCCTGACCGCCTCACCTGGAGCCCACGCCCACTACAACCGCCGACGCGAGACCGGTGACCGCTACTACGCAGCCCTCCGCCACCTGTTCAACCGCATGATCGGCCAGCTCCACCACTGCCTGACTACCCGCCAGAAATTCGACGAAGCCACCGCCTTCGCCCCACCAGCGAAGCCCCAACTGGCCACCGCCGCTTGACCCGATAGCTGCATGGGGTGTCTTGTCGGCCAGGACCACTTCCGGAGTGGTCCGGGGGCGCCCGATCGGTCGCGGCACCCTTAAGCGGGCCATGACCTGGGGAAACGCGGGCGCGTCACCGGCCTGTCCTGGGGTGGGGACGAACGCCAGTGGCCGGCAGTGGCTGTCTGCGGCGAGGTGGATCTTGGTGGTCAGTCCGCCGCGGGACCGTCCGAGGCATGGTCGTCCGGCTCGCCGGCCGGGGCCCCTTTTGACGGGCCCCGGCGGCGTGCTGGTGGGCTCGGACGATGGTGGAGTCGATCGAAACGATCCAGTTGAGGTCGCCTTCGGCGTCTGCCTTGGCGAGCAGGGTGGTGAAGACCCTCTCCCAGGTGCCGTCGGCGGCCCACTTCCGCAGCCGGTTGTGGGCGCCTTTCCATGAGCCGAACTGCTTGGGCAGGTCGATCCATGGCGTGCCGGTGCGGTACTTGAACGCGATCGCGTCGATCACCTGCCGGTGATCACGCGGAGCCGCGCGTCGCCAGGATCTCGCCTGTGTCGGCGAACTCCAGCGGGTCGCACGCTTCCCATCCTTGAACGGCCATTCGACGCGGCCGACAGGGCGACTCAACAGGCTCTCGAACCAGCCGGCGCACCGCTCCGCGAGCTCCTCGACCGTGCCGGAAGCCCGGAAGAAGCCGTGCTCGGGCGACTCGTAAAGGTTGAAGAGCTGGTCGCAGGCTTTCCCGGCCAGCACGTGTGTGCCGCAAAAGCGCACGGCCCACTCGGCGAGCACGACTCGGCGCGACTCATCGAGAAGGCTGATATGGACGAGGAACGACGACTCGTTCTCGGGCCGTCCGACCCGGCTGGGAGCCCACGGCACCCGCCAATCAGCGGCCCGGGCCCGCAGGGCTGCCGGAAAGCCGAGTTCGGCCTCGTCGAAGTCCCAGGCTCCTCGCCGTACTCCTCCGGGTCCTCGACCTCGAACCAGCTGTTGACGTCCACAGCGAGACTCTAGAACGACAGGGTGCCTCGTAGATCACAGGCGGAACCATAGGCGGATTGCTGATGTGTTGACGGTGCCGTGGCAGACGTAGGCCCGCTTGTCGTAGCGGGTGGCGACGGCTCGGGAGTTCTTGAGCCGATTGATGGCTGACACATACGGCGCAGGGGTTGGTGGTACTGATTCTCACCAACATTGCGCAGCCGGTTGATCACCTTCTGCTGCCAGAACTCCACGACCAACGTTCTCCGTTGCCACCCACGAAGCCACACGGCATTTGTGTTGATTGACCTGCCCTTGGTGACGACAAGCTCGCCTGCGTGCAATCCGTGCTTCAGCTCATTGGGCGGTGGACTGAGCGCTTCAGTTCACGGGGCTCGCCTGGTGCGGCACTCGGGAGGTCGGGGACCAGGTGCGATCGCCGGCGACGCCGAGCGCGAGCGGGACTCGGACGTCGTGCCGCCGTGGGCGCATGGGGGCCGTTCTCCGTCAAGGCAGACGGCGCACAGGTCCAGGCCGGGCAGGGCGAGGACAGGGCACATGCCCTCGCCCCCGGCGCAGGAACGGTGTCGGCCGGTGCCCCAGACCTCCGCCTCCAGCTGCGCGCGCTTGGGAGGGCGGGACCGGTTTAGCGCTCTCGTCCTCGGTCTCACGCTGCACGAGGTCGTAGCCACCGCGTCCTTGCTGGGCGGGAACGGCAGGACACCGGATACCGGACCAACCGCGATGACGTTCCGCGACCGCCGCCGGCGACCGCGCCGACCGTGGCCCGCAACGGTCGGGCGGGCAGGGCCGGCCGGATCGCCCGCACGGTGAACCCGTTCTCCAGCATCCCCGCGGCTACCAGGCCTTGGTCCCGAAGCGTCTCGGTGTGGTGATCGTCAGCTCGAGCAAACGCCGCGCACTTCCCCAGGTGCCTGCCGGAGACGTCGGCCGGGGGATGTCTACGGCGCCCCGCGAGACGGCCCTGCTGCGGAGCGCTCGCACCCGCGCTCCTTGAGGGCTCCGGGGTCTGGTGCTTGGGGGCTTCATCGCAGGCGGCAGGACCCGTCCGCCAACACAAACGGATGACTCATCCGCTTGTGCTAACGTCTTCATTAAGCGGATGATCTATCCGGATCACCGGGCTGGAGGAACGCAATGGGGAAGACAGCTGTGGTCACGGCGGGGACCGCCGGCATCGGCTTGGAGACGGCTCTGGGACTGGCTGCCGCCGGATTCTCGGTCACCGTGGTCGGGCGCAGTGCCGACCGAGGCGCCCGGGCGGTCGACCGGATCAGTGCGGTGAACCCGGCGCGCCCCGGCCGGTTCCTGCCCGCCGACCTGGGCTCGCTCGACGGCGTGCGGGCGCTCGCCGGCCGGATAGCCGACGACCATGCCGCATCCGGCGAACCGCTGACCGTGCTGGTGAACAACGTCGGGGCGATGTTCGCGGATCGACAGGAGCTGGACGGCGTGGAGGCGTCGTTCGTCGTCAACCACCTTTCGCCGTACCTGCTGACGGAACTGCTGCTGCCCACGCTCACGGCCGGCGCGCCGAGCAGGATCGTGAACGTGACCTCGGGTGCGGTCGGTGTCGCCAAGCGGGTGTTCGACGCCGTCGAGCCGCCCGGCGGCTACTACGGCTTCCACTGGTACGGCCGCGCCAAGCTCGCGAACCTGGCCTACACGCTCGACCTGGCGTCGCGGCTCGACGGCACGGGCGTCTCGGTGTTCGCCGCCGACCCCGGAGGGGCCGCGACCGACATGACCAACGGCACCATGACCGACCCGAAGATCGTCTCGCCGGCCCTGCGACTGCTGTGGCCGCTGGTGCGCCGCAAGTTCGAACGCTCCACCGCGGGCCCGGCGTCCGAGGCCGCGAAGTCCTCCATCGTGGCCGCCACCGACGCGTCCCTGACGGGCCGGACCGGCATCTTCGTCGACGCCATGGCACGCCCGGCGGCGCCATTCCGTACGGCCGCCGACCCCCGCGTCGCCGATGCCGTGCTCCGACTCAGCCGGCAGTACGCGCCCCTCGTGGCGACCTGACCCGCCAGGCCCGCCTGACACGGGCGGGGGGAGCATCCGGATGAGCTATCCGATTAGCATGTCCACATGACGACACCATTGCGCAAGGACGCGGCCCGCAACTGGGACCGGATCGTGGCCGTCGCCCGCGAGCTGGTCGACGAGGGCACGCCGTTGCAGCTCAACGACGTCGCCCGCCGCACCGGACTCGGCGTCGGCACCGTCTACCGCCACTTCGCCACGCCCGAGGCGCTCCTGGAGGCCGTCGCCACCCCCCGCCTGGAGGCCCTGACCGACCACGGCAGGCAGGCGCTGGCCGACGCCGACGTCTGGCGGGCGCTGGAGAGCTTCCTGACCCACACCGTCGAGGCGCAGGTCACCGACGCCTCCCTGGCGCCGGTCGCCGCCGCTTCCGTCGACGCCCTGCCGCACACCACGGAACTCAAGGAGTCCCTGTGGGCGATAGGCACCACGCTCCTCGACCGGGCCCGCGCGGCCGGGGCGGTCCGTCCCGACCTGGCCGCGGCGGACCTGGTCCCGCTCATGTGCGGCATCGCCTACGCCGTAGACGTACACGGCAGCGCTCCCGCAGACCGGATCGACACCGCGCACCGCTACCTGGCCGTACTGCTCGGTGGCCTGCGAGCCACACCAACGACGGCGTGAGATCTCCCCTCTGCGGCAGTCCTAAGCAATTCTTGCGCCCGGCAGCGACGCCGGGCACCTCCGGAGCACATCCACGACCGCCTTCCCCCTGGGGAATCGTAGGGTGGGGAATTCCACGCCGCGGAACCAGCTGAAAGTAACGTTCGCCCCCCATGAACAGCATGCTGGCGAAGGGACACTGCCGGTCATGGCGGATGCTCAGAACCGTCCGTCACGAAATATCCGCCGCAGCCTTGAAATCGGCACCCGCTGCTCAGGGGTGACCCCACACCTGCTGACGATTCCCAGCTACGGCACGAGACGACGGTTCGCGATCCGCCGGCCGAGCTGTTCGAGGAACTCCTGCAAGCTGGGCGCGGCGACCTCGAAATCGTCAGACCAGGAAGCCGTGGTGGACATCCAGACTCGTCCGCTGTCTCCGATCGCGAACAGATGGCCCCCGCCGTCGCCGGCGAAGACAAGCGCGACAGATTCACCGCCGATCGGAGCGGGGCCGTACCCGCGGAAGTGCTCTGCCACCGTCGCAGGCGAGTGGATGAAGTACCCGAAGTCGACGTCGGGCAGGGAAGCCTCACTGATCACCCAGTAGAGCGTGGTCAGGTCGGAGGGGATCGGCGTCAGGTCCACGAGCGCGCCTGTCGCCGCGTGGCTCTCGTCGGTCGCGAGCATTACGGCGTTGTGGCCGGGCGGGAAGCCGTGCGTCGAGAGGAAGGACTTCATCATGTTCGTCAGCGCCGCGTCGGCCCGCTCCGACCAGGACCGGACCCACTCGGCATGAAGCCGCTCACCCGACACGTTTCCCCCCTCGAATACGCGTGGGACCCGTCGACGCGAGCCCGGAAGAACATATCGGAGGGCTCAGTATGCGGTGCGAGCGGAACCGCGCTCTTCCGGTCCGCGGCTCCTGGATCGCCCAAATCTGTTCAGGCGATCATCGGTGTGTCGTGGACAGTCTGCGTGCGAGGGTTTCGCCTGGTCGGGGGCCTGGATGCTCCCGCGGGAGGAAGGCGTGGATGCTCACGCACTGCGTCGTCAGGTGTGGACGATCTCGGCGATCGCGCAACATCGTCTGGGACGAGACCGCAAGACGATCCGTGCCTGCCTCAACGGCGATCAGGTCACTGGCCCCATGTCGTCGCCTGAGGCGTCGAAAGGACCATCCTCGGCGGTTCTCCCCCACCGTGGAGACGATTGACCTGCGTCTCCTCGTCATCGGCGCCTTCAGATCCCTCACCACCGCCGTCACTCGCATCCCTTTCGGTGATCACACCCGTGCTATGACCGGTGTCGAGGGCTGGGACATGGGGCCGGTGGCAGGGGCCAGTCGGGTGGGGGCGGCAGGGGGCGGTCGGACGTGAGGGGGGAGGCGGGCGCGCGGCCGCTCAGCCAGCCGAGGAGGGCGTGGCCGGTGCCGGCGATGGAGGGGCCCTTCGGGGACAGGTTCCAGGACCGGCCGATGTCGAGGGCGTCGACTCGGGCGACCGGGAAGTCGCGTGCGGCGAGCGCCGTGAGGGTGTCGTCGAGCGCCCAGGTCACGTACGTGATGGGCCAGTCGGTTGTGCGGTAGCCGACGTTCAGGTCGACGTGGTGCGTTTCGAGCTCGCGCCAGCAGCGGTGGAGGGTGTACCAGGCCGGGTGCTGCCAGCCCGCGAGAGCCGTGACCAGGGAGCCCCAACGTTCCGGGGGCATCGATGCGGCGTCTTCGGCCAGGCGGGCCAGGCGGCCGCGCAGGTCCGTGGCGAGTTCGGCCGCGGGGCGGTCGGCGCCTTCCCGGACGGCCCGGGCGAAGGTCTCCGCATCCGTCCTCGGGGCGGGTTCGATGCCGGTGCGGGCCATGGCGAGCAGCCGCCGGTAGGCGCCGACGCTCTGAGCGACGTGGCTGATGACGTGGCCGCGGGTCCAGCCTGCCAAGGCCGAGGGCGCACGCGTCCCCTCGTCGGTCAGCGTGTCGAGGGCGGCGGTGAGCCGGGCGGCGGAGCGGGTGACTTCCTCGAGTGCGGCGAGCATCTTCGTACCGTAGACGGGGGGTGGTGGTCGCCGAGCGCCGGACCGGCTGGGGACGCGGGCTATCGGCCCCTGAGCAGGTCGCCGATCGCGGTGATGCCTGCCGTGACGGCACGTTCGCCGACGTTGCCGAACCCGAGGATCAGCTGCACCGGCTCCGTCGCGCGGGAGGAGCGGCAGGTGCTCATTCCGTAGAGGCCGACGGACCGGGCGCGTGCGGCGGAGACGAGTTCCTGCTCGTCGGCCGGTCCGTCGAGGTGTGCCACGGCGTGGAAGCCCGCCGCGAGACCGGTCACCACGACGTCAGGGGCATGTTCGGCCAGTGCTGCCATCAGGGCGGTCCGACGTGCCGCGTAGGTCGTCCGCATGCGGCGCAAGTGCCGGTCGAAGCGTCCTGACTCGATCAGTCTCGCGAGGGCGAGCTGATCGAGCGTCGGGGACCCGCGGTCGTTCGACTGCTTGTGCTCGATGATCAGCTCGGTGAGCGCGGTCGGGCAGAGCATCCACCCGATGCGTAGCCCGGGCGCGAGGGACTTGCTGACGGTGCCGATGGAGATCACGCGGTCTGGGGCGAGTCCCTGCAGGGCGCCCACCGGCTCCCGGTCGTAGCGGAATTCGGCGTCGTAGTCGTCCTCGATGACGACGGCCTCCCGCGTCCTGGCCCACTCGATCAGTGCGAGCCGCCTCTCTGGCGCGAGGGCGACGCCGGTGGGCCATTGGTGCGCGGGGGTCAGGACGACGGCACGGGCGTCGGTCCTGGCGAGTGCCTGCACGTCGATGCCGTGCTCGTCGACCGGTACGGGAGTGGCCGACATGCCCGCCGAGGCCGCAGCGGAGGACATCGTGGCCGGTGAGCCGGGGTCCTCGTACGCCACCGTACGGATACCCGTCCTGGCCAGGGCGGACAGGGCAAGACCGAGGCCCTGCGCATAGCCGGAGCAGATGACGATCCGTTCCGGATCCGCCGCGGCGGCGCGTACGCGGCGCAGGTAACCGGCCAGAACCTCGCGCAGTGCCGCACTTCCGCGCGGGTCGCCGTAGTCGAGCGCCGCCGTCGGCATGGTGCGAGCCGCCTCGCGCGTGGCCCACAGCCAGTCGGCGAGCGGGAAGCTGCTCAGGTCGGGGACGCCGTACCGGAAGTCGGCGACCAAGGGGGCCGGCGGCGGCGGAGGCGGTGACGTGGCCGCCGGCGGTGCACCCGCTCCGGCGGCGACCCGGGTGGCCGAGCCGACGCGTGTCACGAGGTATCCCTCGGCCTGGAGCTGCGCGTAACACTCCTGCACGAGGCCGCGCGAAACCCCGAGCATCCGGGCGAGTTCCCGGGAGGACGGCAGTCGTTCGCCGATCTGCAGCCGCCCGGTCCGGATCGCGTCCCGCAGCCGCAGTTCCAGCTGGGATCGCAGCGGCTCGCCGCTGTCCCGGTCGATGACCAACAGCAGATCGGGCGTCAGACCGGACCACTCCAGAGGCATGGAATCGGATCTTACCGACGGTCCGCCCGGCCCCTAGCTTCGTCGTGTGACCAGAATGATCAACTCTCAAGGCAAGGACGCCGGTTCGCGGCCGGCGCTGCTCACACGGCCCCTGCTGCTGCGCTTCGTCTCGGTCGTCGGTGCCTCGACCAGCTTCTACCTGCTGCTCTCCGTCGTTCCCCTCTACGCCGAGGCGTACGGAGGCGGTCATGCCGCGGGACTGGCCTCGGGTGCGCTGATGCTCGCGACGGTCGGAGGCGGGCTGGCCGCTCCCCGGTTCGTGACCCGCTTCGGCTACCGCCCACCGCTCATGGCGGGGCTGGTCCTGCTCGGTGCGCCCGCGCTGGTGCTGACGGTGTCCGGGAGCACGGTGTGGATCACGGCGGTCTGTGCCGTGCGCGGTCTGGGTTTCGGGGTCACGGTCGTCGCGGGTGGTGCTCTGACGGCATCGCTGATCCCGCCCGAACGCCGTGGTGAGGGGCTGGCGCTGGTCGGCGTCGTGTCCGGGGTTCCGTCGCTGGCGGCCCTGCCACTGGGCGTGTGGTGGGCAGCGCACGTCGGGTACGGAGCGGTGTGCGCCGCCGGCGCGGTGGCCGCGCTCGCCGCCATCGTCTCGGTGCAGGGGGTGCCGGAGCGCGAGTCGGCCTCGGGGCGGTCGCTCGGGGTGCTGGCGGGGTTCCGGACGGCCGCTCTTCTGCGGCCCGTCGTCGTCTTCTCGGCCACCGCACTCGCTGCCGGAATCATCGTCACCTTCCTACCCCTCGCCGTCCCGTCGGCTTCCACCGGGGTTGTCGTCGTGGCCCTGTTCGTCCAGTCCGCGGCAGCGACCGTGGCCCGCTGGGTCGCGGGCCGGCACGGTGACCGGCACGGGCCGGGCTCACTCGTCGTGCCCGGCCTGGTCGTCTCGGCCGCAGGCACGCTGCTGACCGCCCTGACCCACAGCCCGGTCGCCGTCGTCGTGGGCGTGGCGCTGTTCGGTGTCGGCTTCGGAGCCACCCAGAACGCGACCCTGTCGCTCATGTACGCGCGTGTCCCCGAGTCCGGCTACGGCACCGTCAGCGCCCTGTGGAACGTTGCCTACGACGCGGGCATGGCCGTCGGGGCCGTCGGCTTCGGCATCCTCGCCGCCCGGACCGGCTACCCCTGGGCCTTCACCCTCACCGCCGCGCTGATGCTCACCGCTCTTGTCCCGGCTTGGCGCGACCGCCTGGCCGAGAGCGCGCGTCGATGACCGTGCTCTTCTTGGGCCCGGGCATGGTCTCTGTCCTGTGGGAACACCGATCCAGGGCCGTCTTCGCGCCGTGTCGCCGGCCACCTTGTCGTCCGCTGTTCACCGTTTTCGCGGCGGAACGCGGACACGAGGTGTGCCGCCGCCGTTCATCGGTCGAGCGGGCTCAGGAAGGTGAGCACGGACTCCTTTTCCTCGATCAACGGCTGGAGCGCCGCGTTGAACGGAGGGCCATAGGGTGCCGCCAAGTGGGCCTGGAAGGCGGCCTCGTTCGCGTACACCTCGAAGATCCAGTACGCCAGGGGGCTGCATTCCTTGGTGTACACCTCGAACACCAGGTTTCCGGGCTCTTCACGGACGCGGGCGGAGTAGTTCTTGACGAGTTCGGCGACGCGTTCCTCGTTTCCGGGGAGCACGGTGAACTCGGCCAGCAGGGTCTTCCTCATGTCCTGTCTCCTGTCTCTCGCCGGCGGCACCGGCAGGGGTGAGCGGTGCGGAGGCCGGCTTCCGGGGATCGGTCCCCCGCCTCCGCACCGTCGACGGAACTGCTCGGCCGGTCAGCCGCGGTACGACCGCACCTGCCAGACCTTGGCGCTGTCCAGGCGGGCGGAACCGCCTTCGGCGAAGAGCTGGATGCCGTCGCTGTCCGGGTCGGGGAAGACCTGGTCCGTGATGACGGCTTCGCCGTTGCCACCGAACACCTCGACGGATGACCAGTCGACCAGGATCCGGAGCTCGACCTTGCCGTCCTTGGCCGCCAGCGGTGCGCGCTGAATGCCGGGGAAGTCGCCATGGAAGTCGACCGCGCCGGAACGCGTGCGGTCGACGAACAGCTCCCCGGCCTCCTTGTCGTAACCGATGACGGTCTCCTGCCCTTCGCCGGTGCGCACCTTGAACCCGAAACGCTCGGCGTCACCGAGGGCGAAGGTGGCACGGATGTCGAGCGCCTTGCCGCGGGCGCGGCCTCCCGCCAGTGGCGCGGAGCCTTCCGCGATCTGCACGTCGCGCACCCGGACCGGGGTTCCGGTGTACAGCGATTCCACCGTGGACACCGGCTGCTGCGTCAGCCGCAGCCGGCCGTTGACGGTGCGCAGCGCCATCTCGCGCGGAATGCTCTGCGCGCTGCGCCAGGGCGAGGTCGGAATGTCTTTGCCGTACTGCCAGTTGTTCATCCAGCCGATCATGCGGCGCCTGCCGTCGGGGGCGCCCTCCCAGGAGACGGCCGCGTAGTAGTCCTTGCCGTGGTCGACCCACGAAGCCCGCCGGACGCTCGGGATCGCCGGCTGGTCGGCGGCGACGAAGTGGTCGGCCAGGACGTGCCCCCAGCCGGCCCGGTTCATGTCGACGATCTGGACGACGGCTTGCTTGCCCTGGTGGGCGCGCAGGTCGAAGGAGGCCCAGTCCAGGCTGCCGCTGTCCGCGCCGGTCTCGCTCTGGACGACCTTGCCGTCGATGAGGAGGTTCACCGCCGTCTCGGTCGAACGGGGGCGCGCCGGGGTGTCGGACAGCATGACCTGGTCGAGCAGGATGTGGCCCCACCCGCCGGTGTTACGGTCGACGACCTCGATGTGTGCGGTCCGGCCGGCGAGGTCGCCGACGTCCCAGGAGGACCAGTTGAGCTCTTCCGAGTCGGTGCCGGTGGCGCTGCGCACGGTCTTGCCGTCGACCACGAGCCGGACGGCGGTGGGCGCGTCGGAGCCCGAAGGATGGTTGCCACCGCCGATGAGGAAGTTGATGTGCTTCGCGGTGAGGGTGAACTCCGGCGAGGTGAGGGTGCCCGTGGTCGCGTCGCCGTCGAGGAAGCTGTTCACCAGGCCGCCGCCGTCCTGGCCGCTCACCGGGTTCTGCCCGGGGAGCGTGCCGCGTGCGGGGCCGCTGCCGAAGGCGGTGCCCGTGGTGGTCCAGGAGCCGTAGCCGTCCTGCTCGAAGTCGGCGAGCACCTCTCCCGCGGGCGCGGGGGGATCACCCATCACCGAGCCGGGGATGTGCGGGTGGCGGCCACCGGCGACCTTGAAGTTGAGGTACGGGCTGTCGACGGTGAAGGGCGGTGAGGTGAGGGTGCCGGTCTCCATGTCGCCGCTGTGGAAGCTGTCGACGAGTCCCCTGCCCTCGGCCCCGCTCGTGCCCGATGTCCCGGGGGCCGGTGCGGGGACCGGGGCGTCGCCGAAGGCGGTGCCGGTCGTCTGCCAGGTGCCGTAGTCGGCCCCTTCGAAGTCCTGCGTCACCACGCCGGGCGGCGGTGTGTACGAGCCGTCGTCGTCGGGCGTGAACCGCTCGCCGTCGAAGTCGCCGACGAAGTACTGGGCGGCCGAACCACCGGCGATGCCACCGGGGTTGATGTTGACGACGAGCACCCACTTGACGCGCTTGGGGTCGCCGTCGACAAGCAGCGGGAACAGGTCCGGGCACTCCCAGACGCCGCCCACCGCGTTCTGCGGGCCGAAGTCGCTCAGATGCGTCCAGTTCTTGAGGTCCTTGGAGGAATAGAACCGGACCTTGTGCTCGGTGGACAGCGACACCGTCATCAGCCAGCTCTTGGTGGGGGCGTACCACTGGACCTTGGGGTCGCGGAATTCCTTCGACCCGATGTCGAGCACCGGGTTCCCGGCGTACTTGGTCCAGGTGCGCCCTCGGTCGGTGCTGTACGCCAGGGACTGGGCCTGCTTGCCGCCGTCCTTGAAGTGGCTGGTGTAGACGGCCACCATCGCGGGGTTCTCCTTCGTCCCGAACCCCGTGGTGTTGTCGTGGTCGACGACGGCGCTGCCGGAGAAGACCATCTCCTCGTCGTCGTGCGGGATGGCGAGGGGGAGCTCCTGCCAGTGCACCAGGTCCTTGCTGACGGCGTGGCCCCAGGACATGTTGCCCCAGGTGTTGCCGCTCGGGTTGTACTGGTAGAAGAGGTGGTACTCGCCCTGGAACCAGACCAGTCCGTTGGGGTCGTTCATCCAGTTCTTCGCGGGGCTGAAGTGGAACTGGGGGCGGTACGTCTCCGCGTACGGCCGGCTGTCCTCCGCCGCCGCCTGCGGGGCGACGGCGCTGACGGCGAGTGCGCAGGTCGCGGCGGCTGCGGCGACGAGGCGCAGCGGGACACGACGGCGGGCCGGGGCTCGGCTCATGGTTTCTCCTGCACTGGGGGTGGCGGCGTCGTGTCCGCGTCCGCTGCGGTGGTACGGCGCCGGGGGATTCGCAGTGCCGGGCGGTGGGGGCGACCCGGGAAACGGATGTCATCGATGACATGTGACAGCGATGACATCCGCTGGGGAGTGATGATGTGCGGGCTGCGGGCGGCGCGTCAATGGCTTGGCCCGAGTTCGTCCGGGCCGCCCGTTCAGCCACGCGTCCGGTCGGCCGTTCAGCCGGCGGCGTGTCCGGCCGCGGGTGCCGGCAGCCGCAACTGGTTGGCCCACGGCGGGTTCGGGCCGACGACACCGCAGGTCAGGGCTGCCACCCGGGCGGCGAAGACGCAGGCGTCGAAGACGTCGTCGATCCGCAGCTCCGTCAGCCGTCCACCGAGGAGACCCTTGACGCCGAGGTGGTGCAGGAGGCCCGCGGTGAAGGAGTCGCCGGCGCCGACGGTGTCGACCACGTCGGCAGGGGGCGTCGGTACGGAGATCCGCTCGCCGTTCAGCGAGGCGACCGCGCCACGCTCCCCGCGCGTGATCACGACGAGCGGGACGCCCGCCGCGTGCCAGACGTCGCAGGCGCGCTCGATCGTGTGCTCGGGCAGCAGCAGTCCCAGGTCGTCCTCGCTCAGCCGGAGGACGTCCGCGAGTTCGCACCAGCGCGGCAGACGTTCGCGGTAGACCTCCGGCGCCACGAGCAGCGGGCGGACGTTCGGGTCGAGCGAGATCGTGGCCGCGGCCGCGGCGCGGGCGAGGAACTCCTCCACGACCCTGCCGCCGGGCTCGCGCACCAGGGCCAGCGAGCCCGAGTGCAGGCACGTTGTGGAGGCGAGGTCCGCCGCGGCGAGTTCGTCCGCCGTCCACTGCCAGTCCGCGGTGCCCCGGGCGTGGAAGGAGTACGTGGCCTGGCCCTGCCCGTCGAGCTCGGCAACGGCCAGCGTGCTGGGCTCCGGTGCGCGTACGGCGGCCGTGAGATCGACGCCCGACGCCTCGAGGTGAGCGCGGAACAGGCGGCCGAAGACATCGTCGGACAGCCGTGCCAGGAAGCGGGCGGGCGTGCCGAGCCGGGCGAGCGCCACGGCTGTGTTCGCCGGACCGCCGCCCGGCAGGACCCGCAGGGCGAGCTCGCCCGGGGTGGGTGCGGGGACGGTGAAGGCGTCCGCGACGCATTCTCCGAGGACGGTGACCAGAGGCAGGCGCATGACTCGTTCTCTCCAGGTGGGCAGCTCGAGAAGGCTGCGGTGCGGGGGCCTTGAAAGGACTCACGGGGAACGCTGCTTGCTCTCCGTGTGAGGCGACTCGGGCGACGACGTTGCCGATTCGTGACGGCACCAAGGCATTGACGTTTCCGGGTCACGGAGTTCATCATCCTCCGCAAGCAGTGTCAACGATGACATAGGTCAACGATGACACCGCCTCCAGTGCGTTCGACAGCAGCAGTCCTTGCGCCGCAGCCCTCGATCCGCGCGGTCGTTCCTCCCCTCGTCCAGCAGGAGATCAGTCATGCTTCGCAGAAACCGCACCACCCGCGTCTCCCTCGCCTGCACCGCTCTCGCCGCCCTCTCGGCCCTGACCCTGACGGCCTGTGGCTCCGGTGCGCAGGGAGCGTCCGGCGGCGGAACCAAGGTCGGGCTGATCACCAAGACGGACACGAACCCGTTCTTCGTGAAGATGAAGGAGGGCGCCGAGCAGGCCGCGAAGGACAACGGCGTCGAACTCGTCAGCGCGGCGGGGAAGTTCGACGGCGACAACGCAGGCCAGGTCACCGCCATCGAGAACATGGTCAACGCAGGTGTGAAGGGCATCCTCATCACGCCCAACGACTCCAAGGCGATCGTCCCCGCCCTCGCGAAGGCGCGCGCCAAGGGTGTCCTGGTCATCGCACTCGACAGCCCGACCGAGCCGCAGGACGCCACCGATGCCCTCTTCGCCACGGACAACGTCAAGGCGGGCGAGCTGATCGGCCAGTACGCCAAGGCCGCCATGGCCGGCAAGCAGGCGAAGATCGCCACCCTGGACCTCGCGCCCGGCGTCGCGGTGGGCGTGCAGCGCCACCAGGGCTTCCTCAAGGGCTTCGGTGTCTCGGAGGGCGACCCGGCGGTCGTGTGTATGCAGGACACGGGCGGCGACCAGGCCAAGGGTCAGACGGCGATGGAGAACTGCCTCCAGAAGGCGCCGGACATCAACGTCGTCTACACGATCAACGAGCCGGCCGCGCTGGGTGCCTACACCGCGCTGAAGGCGAAGGGCCTGGAGAAGAAGGTACTGGTCGTCTCCGTCGACGGCGGATGCACCGGAACGAAGGCGGTCAAGGAGGGCAAGATCGCGGCGACCTCGCAGCAGTACCCGCTCGACATGGCCTCCCGGGGAGTCAAGGCGGTCGTCGAATTCGCCAAGGACGGCAAGAAGGCCTCCGGCTACACCGACACCGGCGTCACGCTCATCACCGACGCGGCCAAGCCGGGTGTCGAAGCCAAGGACACCGCCTACGGCCTGGAGAAGTGCTGGGGCTGAACCCCCCGACGTCAGGCGCGCGGTGGAAGCCCGCTCCTCCTGACCTGTCGCTGCCGCGGTCGAACCGGTCCGCGGCAACGACGGGTCCCGCGACGGAACAGACCGCGGCGCACCGGCCACCCCCCGGCCTCCCCTCACCGAGGTCGGACCCCCGCGCCCTTCGGGGGAGCCCCCGTGACTCCCCCGGCGAACGCCTCCCGGGGCGAGCGGTCCTCCGGCACGTACCCCCTGACGAACTCCACTCCGCCGACCATCCATCACTGGCAAGGACCACCATGACTGCCACTCCCCTGCCCTACGACCAGCTGAAAGGACCGACGACGGTCCACCGGCTGCTCGCCACACCGACCACGGGACCGCTCGTCGCCCTTCTGGCGGCCTGTGTCTTCTTCTCCCTGACGACCGAGCAGTTCCTGTCCGGCGGCAACTTCTCCCTGATCGTCCAGCAGGTCATGGTCGTGGGCACCCTGGCCATCGGTCAGACCCTCATCATCCTCACCGCCGGCATCGACCTCTCGTGTGGCGCCGTCATGGCGTTCGGCAGCATCGTCATCGCCAAGACGGCCGCCGAGGGCGGCCTGCCACCACTCGCCGCGATCACTCTCGGCCTGGTCGTCTGCGCGGTCTTCGGCCTGGTCAACGGGCTGCTGGTGCAGTTGATCCCACTCCCGCCGTTCATCGTCACCCTCGGCATGCTGAACGTGGCGTTCGCCCTGACCCACATCTATTCGGCCGAGCAGACGATCACCAACCTCCCGGCGCCGCTGACCGCCCTGGGCGAGACGTTCCCGCTCGGCAACACCGACATCACCTACGGCTCGCTCGTGACGATCGCCCTGTTCCTGCTCTTCGCCTACGCGCTGAGCGGCACGTCCTGGGGCCGTCATGTGTACGCGCTCGGCAACAGCCCCGAGGCCGCCCGCCTCAACGGCATCCGCACCTCCCGGCTGACGATCGGCCTGTACGCCCTGGCCGGAGCCGTCTACGGCATCGCCGCACTGCTCCTGATCTCCCGTACCGGCGTGGGCGACCCGCAGGCCGGACAGACCGACAACCTGGACAGCATCACCGCCGTAGTCCTCGGCGGCACCAGCCTCTTCGGCGGGCGCGGCTCCGTCCTCGGCACCTTCATCGGCGTCCTCATCGTCGGTGTGTTCCGTAACGGCCTCCAGCTGATGGGCGTCGCCTCCATCTACCAGACCCTGATCACCGGCGTGCTGGTGATCCTGGCCGTGACCGTCGACCAGATCTCCCGGAGGAAGGCACGATGAGCACTGCCGAAGTCACTCCTGTCCTGCAGGCCCGTGGCCTGGTCAAGCGGTACGGCCATGTCACCGCCATCGACGGCGCCGATTTCGACCTGCTGCCCGGCGAGGTCCTCGCCGTCATCGGCGACAACGGCGCCGGCAAGACGAGCCTGATCAAAGCACTCACCGGTGCGCTCACCCCCGACGAGGGCGAGATCCGCCTCAACGGTGAACCCATCAGGTTCAACGGGCCGCAGAGCGCCCGGCAGCACGGCATCGAGACCGTCTACCAGGACCTGGCCGTCGCCGCCTCCATGGACATCGCCTCCAACATGTTCCTCGGGCGCGAGCTGCGCCGTCCGGGCTTCCTCGGCAGCACGCTGCGCATGCTCGACAAGAAGCGCATGCGCCAGGAGGCCGCGGCCCACATGGCCGACCTCAAGATCGGACTGCGGTCGCTGACCCAGCCCGTGGAGACGCTGTCCGGCGGTCAGCGCCAGGCCGTGGCGGTCGCGCGTTCCGTCGCCTGGGCCAAGAGCGTCGTCGTGATGGACGAGCCCACCGCCGCACTGGGCGTCAAGGAGTCGGGACAGGTCCTGGACCTGATCCGCCGGGTCCGCGACAAGGGCATGCCCGTGGTCCTGATCAGCCACAACATGCCGCACGTCTTCGAGATCGCCGACCGCATCCACATCCACCGGCTCGGCCGTCGCGAAGCGCTGATCAAGCCGTCGGACCACTCCATGGCGGAGGTCGTCGCCATCATGACGGGGGCGCTCAGGGTGAACGATGATGGAGGTACGGTCGTCACCGACGCGGATGCCGCCCAGGCGGCAGGCGTGTCCGCCCACTGAGTCGCCGCGGGGGCGACACCGCGCAGACCTCAGGGTCGCCGCACGGTCAGGACAGCGGGCCCGGCCCCGGGCAGGGGCCGGGCCCGACGAACGCACAGGAACGGTGGAACATGGCCGCGAACCGTCGCCCCACGCTGGCAGATGTCGCCAGGGAGGTGGGCGTCAGCGCCAAGACGGTGTCACGGGTGCTCAACGAGGACGGGCCCAGTTCCCCGCAGACCCGCGAGCGCGTGCACGCCGCGGTCGCCAAGCTCGGCTTCCAGCCGAACCTGATGGCCCGCAACATCCGTGTCGGCGGTCCCGACACCACCGTCGGCCTGGTCGTGCCCGACCTCGGAAACCCCTTCTTCGGAACCGTCGCCGGCGGCATAGAGGACCTCGTGGGCAGCAGGGGGCTCACCCTGCTCATGGGGTCATCGGCCGAAGACCCCGACCGGGAAAGGTCGTTGATCCAGACCTTCCTCGCCCGGCGCGTCAGCATGCTGATGGTCGTCCCCGCGTTCGGAGCCGATCACGCCCATCTCAAGGCGGCGCGCGCGGCCGGTCTGCCGGTGGTGTTCCTCGACCGGCCGGGCGTCGGGCTGTCCGCCGACTGCGTCGTCAGCTCCAATCGGACCGGCGTCCACGAGGGCGTCTCCCACCTCATCGCCCGCGGCCACCGCCGTATCGGCTTCATCGGAGACCTTCCCACCAAGCTCTACACCCGTCGCGAACGGCTCGCCGGCTACCGCTCGGCGCTCGAAGAGGCCGGCCTGCCCTACGACCGGACCCTGGTGACCGGCGCCCACAGCCAGGACGCGGCCGCCGCGGAGACCACCGCCCTCCTCGACCTGCCGCATCCGCCCACCGCCCTGTTCGCCGCGAACAACATGACGGCCCTCGGAGTCATCGCCCAGCTCACCCGAGCGGGACGCAAGGACGTCGCCCTGGTCACCTTCGACGACCTCCCGCTCGCCGATGTCATCGAGCCGGCCCTGACCGTCGTGGCCCAGGACCCCGCGGCCATAGGCGAGGCGGCGGCCAGGACCGCCCTCGCCCGCCTGGACGGCGACCGCACCCGCGCCCGGACCATCATGGTTCCCACCCGTCTGGTGGTCCGCGGTTCCAGCGAACTGCTTCCGCACCCCGCCGAGCCGACACCGGCCGGGAACTGAGCGCCACGTCTCCGGTGTCCCCGCAGGACACGCACAGGCAGGAGGCTCTCGCGTCCGCCGAGCGGTCCAGTCCGATGGCCTTGCTGCCGGCGGCCGGAAAGACCTCGTCCTCTGCCCGGCAGCGACGGACCACAGCGCGCCGCGCGCAGACCCGGCTCGGGATGACCGCGGTCCCCTGACCGGATGTCCAGTGGCCGAGGTGCGCGCGTCCGTGCGACGCATCGCTTGCCCCGCCCGCTACGCCAGGGGTTCGAGGTCCCCTTCGAGGACGGTCTGGATGATCTGGGGCCTGTTCCAGAGGGCCAGGATCTCGTTCGCGAGAGCCACGATGGGCAGCGGGTCCCGGTCGCCGTGTACGACGATGGCCGCGGCGGACAGGCTGCGTGGTACGGCTCCGGCTTCCAGCAGGACGCGCCACTCCTCCGGGCCGAGCTGCAGGAACTCCAGTCCGGCGAGCTCGCTGATCTGCAGGGGGTCGGCCAGCGTGCCGGGGTAGGCCGTGAGGGTGCGCAGGCGGGGCAGTCCGACGACCGGGGCGAGACTGAACGGCTCGCCGTCCCACACCCCGATGGACAGGGCTTCCAAGCCCGGGTGGGCGGCCGCCTCGAGGCTCTTCAGGCTCGCGATGTTGACCCAGGCCACGAGGGGCGGCCGCTGCCCCCGCGGGCTGCGGCGCTCCGCGCTGAGCCGCCCCAGCACCAGGTCGGTGAGGGAGTCGGCAACGAGCGCGGCACCGACGTTCTCCTCGTGGGAGATCATGATGACCTGACCCAGGTGGCCGCGGGGGCCTGGTGTCAGATCGACGGCCAGCCGGTCACCGCCGCCGTTGTCACCGAAGGCGATCCAGCCGGGTGAGCCGACGAGGCCCTGCACCACCGCGTCGGCCGGAGTGTCGACCGCCTCCATCGCCGCGAACTCCCAGCGGCAGTAGCGGGACGACGCGTCGGCGACGTACAGGCCGTCGAGGTCGAACAGCTCGAAGCCCACCGCCTCGGATTCACGTTCCGCTGCCTCGTAGTCGTCCCCCAGATCTTCCCACCGTGCCCGCGTCACCCGGTAAAGGACCTTGAGCTCGTCGGGCAGCGCCACGCCCAGGCGCGCTTCCACGGCGGAGATCTCCTCCGCCGTCGCGCCGATGGCGTGCGGCAGGCGATCGCGCAGCGTCCGCTCCAGCAACTCCGGGTCCGCCGACGGGGCCGGCGCTGCCACCAGAGCCGGCTCGGGGAGACGGCGCCAGGGCTCGGGAAGCGAGCCGTCGACCAGGATGAGCGCTCCCGGGTGCGGGGTGCCGATGCCGGGTTCCACTGCGGGGCTGGGCCCGAGCAGGCGGAGCGTGGTCTCGCCGGTCGGTTCTATCTCCGCCGTGAACGAGACGTCGTCGACTCCCGCGTCCACCAGAGCGCCCTGCACCCGCTCCACCGCATCGAACTCCTCCCGCATGTCTTCCGCCTGCGCGGCCCGGCCAGGGGGCGGCATCGGTCGCGTCAGAGGCAGACTCCAGCCGCCTCGGCCTATGCGTCCCGCCACTCGGACGGACCCGGCCACGTGCCTATGCGCCTGTTCGGCCAGTAGGAGCCGTAGTACTGGAGCCCAGGTCGCGAAGTCGTCTATCCGCGTTCTGCAAAGCCTCTGTTCAACCATGTGCAGACCGTACGCGGGGCCACTGACATCGACCGACAGGTGGCGGAAGCGTTCGTGGACCGTCTTCCACGGCCCGTAGCGTTCGGGCCATGGCCACCCTCGCCTGCCTCCGACTCGGGCTGCCATGACTTTCCGGACACCCCCTGGGCCCGGACGCTCGGCTCGCGGGAGGCGGGGGAGGCGGTCGTCGCATAGCGTCGACGCAGGCGCGTACGAATGGACACGCCGACGGACACGAGTCCGCACCCGCGTGCGGACAGGCCGGCGGGCGTGGCGAGCGGCGACCGGTCGGTCGGGCCCTTCCACGTACCGCCACGCGGCGGACGTCCGGGGCCCGCCGACGTACCGCCACGCGGCGGACGTTCGGGGCCCGCCGACGTACCGCCACGCGGCGGACGTTCGGGCCCGCGTCGGCAAAACCCCGAGGTGAGGAGGAGACCGTGGACCAGACCCTGCCGGATCGCGCGTCCACGGTGGCGCTGCGCGTCAACGGCGCGGACTGCTTGCTCACCCTGGACCACCGCACGACCCTGCTCGACGCGCTGCGCGACCACCTCGACCTCACCGGCACCAAGAAGGGCTGCGACCACGGGCAGTGCGGTGCCTGCACCGTCCTCCTCGACGGCCGGCGCGTGAACAGCTGTCTGCTGTTCGCCGTCGCGTGCGCGGGCCGTTCCGTCACCACCGTCGAGGGCCTCACGGACGGCGAGAGCCTCCATCCGGTCCAGGAGGCGTTCGTCGCCCGGGACGCCCTGCAGTGCGGCTACTGCACACCGGGCCAGATCTGCTCGGCCGTGGCCCTGCTGGACGAGGCGGCGCGCGGCGAACCCTCGCACGTGACACCGCCGGAACGACTGCCGGGTGAGCCCGTCGCCCTCACACCGGACGAGATCCGAGAACGCATGAGCGGGAACGTCTGCCGCTGCGGCGCCTACCCGAACATCGTGGCCGCGATCGAGGAGGTCGCACGGTGAAGCCCTTCGCGTACGTGCGTCCCGAACGCACCGAGGAGGCCATCGCACTCCTCGCGGCCCACCCCGGCGCCCGCTTCCTGGCGGGCGGCACCAACCTCGTGGACCTGATGAAACTGGGCGTCACCGGCCCGCCGCTGCTCGTCGACCTCGGCGCCCTGCCCCTCGACGGCATCGCGGAGACCCCCGACGGCGGCCTGTTGATCGGGGCGACCGCGCGCAACAGCGACGTCGCCGCCCACCCCGCCGTGCGCACCCGCTACCCCGTACTGTCCCAGGCTCTGCTGTCCGGCGCCTCGCCCCAGCTCCGCAACGCGGCCACCACGGGCGGCAACCTCCTCCAGCGCACCCGCTGCCTCTACTTCCAGGACACGTCCACGGCGTGCAACAAGCGTCTGCCCGGTTCCGGCTGCCCCGCCCGGGAGGGCGTCCACCGGGACCTCGCGGTCCTCGGCCACTCCTCCCACTGTGTCGCCACACACCCCTCGGACATGGCCGTCGCCCTCGCCGCCCTGGACGCAGAGGTCCGGCTGCGCGGGGCGGACGGCGAGCGGTCGGTGCCCGTCACCGCGTTCCACCGGCTGCCCGGCGACCGCCCGGACCTGGACACCGTCGTCGCGCCCGGCGAGCTCATCACGGGCGTGACGCTCCCCCCGCCGCCGCCCGGCGCGCTCAGCGCCTACCGCAAAGCACGCGACCGCGCCTCGTACGCCTTCGCGCTCGCCTCCGTCGCCCTCGTCCTGACCGTCGAGGACGGCCAGGTGGGGCACGCCGCCCTCGCTTTCGGCGGTCTCGCCCACAAGCCCTGGCGGGCGCAGGCGGCGGAGGAGGTGCTGCGGGGCGCGCCGGCCACCACCGAGACCTTCCGACGGGCCGCCGATGCCGAACTCGCCGCCGCCGAGCCCCTCCGCGACAACGGGTTCAAGGTGCCGCTGGCCCGCAACCTCGCCGTGAGCCTCCTGGGTGACCTCGCGTCCCGCGCCGCCGCGGCCGCCTT
Organism: Streptomyces sp. NPDC002825; assembly: GCF_040295385.1. Taxonomy (NCBI): domain Bacteria; kingdom Bacillati; phylum Actinomycetota; class Actinomycetes; order Kitasatosporales; family Streptomycetaceae; genus Streptomyces; species Streptomyces sp. NPDC002825. Next base: position 98,297 of record NZ_JBEOVH010000011.1, on the reverse strand, counting down.
GTGACGGCAATGACGCGCCCGCACCGGTCCGCCAAGGCCCCTGACGTCCTGCCAGGCGTCGCCCCGCCCATCGCATCGGTACGCCCGGCATCCGTACGCCCGGCGTCCGCCCGCCCGGCATCCGTACGCCCGGCACCTGTACGCCCGGCATCCGTAGGCCCGCCGAACGTCCGACCGCCCGCACCCCGTCGTACGCCGACCGGAGGAGGCACCACGCCATGACCCGTCATGAACTCGCGACCGCGCAGCCTTCGGCGGCCGTCAGGCGTGACGCCCGCCAGAAGGTGACGGGCGAGGCCCGCTACGCCGTCGACCGGACGCCGCCCGGCTGCCTCCACGCCTGTCCGGTGCCCGCCGCCGTCGCCCGCGGGCGGGTCACCGCAGTCCACGCCGACCAGGTCCTGCAGCGCCCCGGCGTGCACGCCGTCCTCACCCACGAGAACGCCCCGCGCCTTGGCGACGCCGACGACCCGACGCTCGCGCTGCTCCAGGAGGACCGGGTCCCCCACCGGGGCTGGTTCGTGGCCGTCGTGGTCGCCGACACGCCCGAGAACGCCCGCGCCGCCGCTGACGAGCTCCGGATCGACTACGCGCCGGGCGAGCACGACGTCCGGCTGAGCGCCGACCACCCGCGTCTCTACACGCCCGAGAAGGCCAACGGCGGCCACCCGGCCGTACGCGAGCGGGGCGATTTCGACACCGCCTTCGCCGCGTCTCCGGTCCGCATCGACGCCACCTACACCATGGGCGCCCTGCACAACCACCCGATGGAACCGCACGCCGCCACGGCCTGGTGGGACGACGACGGCCTGACCGTGTACGACTCCAGCCAGGGCGCGACGACCGTACGGGACATCCTCGCGCGCCTGTTCCGGCTGCCCCAGCAGAAGGTCACCGTCGTCTCCGCCTACGTGGGCGGCGGCTTCGGCTCCAAGGGCACGCCCCGGCCGCCGGCCGTCCTCGCGGCGATGGCCGCCCGGCACACCGGCCGCCCCGTCCGGCTCGCCCTGCCCCGCCGCGACCTGCCCGCCACCGTGGGGCACCGCGCGCCCACCATCCAGCGCGTCCGCATCGGCGCCGCCGCCGACGGAACGATCGCGGCCCTCGCCCACGAGGTGGTCACCCAGACGTCCACGGTGAAGGAGTTCGTCGAACAGGCCGCCGTCCCGGCCCGCACCATGTACACCTCTCCTCACAGCCGCACCACCCACCGGGTGGTCGCCCTGGACGTGCCCACCCCGTCGTGGATGCGCGCCCCCGGCGAGGCGTCCGGGATGTACGCCCTCGAAGCGGCCATGGACGAGCTCGCCGAGGCGGTCGGCGTCGACCCGGTGGAGCTCCGGCTGCGCAACGAACCCGACACCGAGCCCGACAGCGGCAAACCGTTCAGCAGCCGGGGCCTCGCCGCCTGCCTGCGGGACGGCGCGCGCCGGTTCCGCTGGGCGGACCGGGACCCGCGCCCCGGCGTCCGGCGGGACGGGGACGTGCTGGCCGGTACGGGTGTCGCCGCCGCCACCTACCCCGTACTCCTGAGCTCGTCCCGCGCCTCCGCCCACGCCGCCCCGGACGGCCGCTTCGTCGTCCGCGTCGACGCCACCGACATCGGCACCGGGGCGCGGACCGTCCTCGCCGGGATCGCCGCCGACGCCCTCGACGCCCCGCTGGACTCCGTACGCGTCGAACTCGGCAGCAGCCGACTGCCCGACGCCCCCGTCGCCGGCGGCTCCTCCGGGACTGCGTCCTGGGGCTGGGCCGTGCACAAGGCCTGTGCCGCGCTGCGCGCGACGCTGGCCGCCGACCCCGGTCCGCTGCCGCCCGAGGGCGTCACGGTCGAGGCGGACACGGACGAGGAGGCGAGGCGGACGTCCCCGTACGCCCGCCATGCCTTCGGCGCCCACTTCGCGGAGGTCCGCGTCGACACCGTCACCGGCGAGGTCCGGGTGAGCCGGCTGCTCGGCGTCTATGCGGTGGGCCGGGTCCTCAACGCGCGCACCGCCCGCTCCCAGTTCATCGGCGGCATGACGATGGGGCTCGGGATGGCGCTCACCGAACACAGCACCATGGACCTCGTCTTCGGCGACTTCCGCGAACGCGACCTGGCCTCCTACCACGTCCCTGTCTGCGCCGACGTGCCGGACATCGAGGCACACTGGGTGGACGAGCACGACCCCCACCTCAACCCGATGGGCAGCAAGGGCATCGGGGAGATCGGCATCGTCGGCACGGCGGCGGCGATCGCCAACGCCGTCCACCACGCGTGCGGCGTCCGCCTCCGAGACCTCCCCCTGACCCCCGACCGCATCCTCCCGCTGCTCACGGGTCGGGCGCCCACCCCGTAGGTGCTGTCCGGCCGATCATGTGACGGCTCCGCCGCTGGGTCGCTGTGTCGCTGTGTCGCTGAACAGGAGACTGGGTGATCTGCTGATGGATGCCGAGTAGGAACAACTGCGTCCGTTCGCCAGCGCGGTCCCCGGCCGCCTCGGTGTCGGACGATGAGTCTCCACCCCCGCGAAACCTGCTGGCGAGGGCGGAGTTCGCGATGGTGTCCCTATTCGGCTGTACATTCGGTCCCGCCTCATGGAGCCTGCCGCGCCGACTTTTTCTGCCAGCAGGCACCGGCATGACGCCATATACCCTTTGTTCCCTCACGCGCCACAGGAGCAATCGTGAACAAATGGACAGCCTGTGCGGCCATCGCAGTGGGTGCAGTACTCCTCGGCCTTTATCTGTCCGAGGTCTTTGCGCCCCCTTATTCAATCTTCGCCGTCATGGCTGGAACCAGCCTGCTCGTCGATGGCGTGCGCAGGATCCATCAACTCCGGCGTGCTCAGGGGTCCCAGAACTCCGAGAGCGTGCCTGGTTGATCAGGTGACTGCCGTCTGTCCAGGCCGTTGCTGTGCGCATGGGGCTGATCATCCGCAGGAGGTGATCGACGGGATTCCCCATCGGTGCGGACCGGTGTTCAGTGGCGTGACCTGCCCGAACGGTTCGGGCCGTGGAAGACGGTCTACGAACGCCACCGGCGAGGTCGCGGACGGAACGTGGGAGCGTCTGCTCCAGCGGGTCCAGGATGCCGCAGACGCGGCCGGTGAGATCGACCGGGACATCTCGGTCGACTCCACCGTCGTTCCACGGGTACCAGCACGCGGCCGGCGCCCGAACCGGCCCGGCGCCGGCACCCGCCTCAAAGGGGGCCGGGCAGGCAGAACACCAGGGCGAGACACCGTGGCAGAGCCTGGGCGCCCACTTGGTGGAGGTGTGTGGGAGGCGAGAGCCTGGGCCGCTCACGTGGTGGGTTCACCAGCAGGCTCCACCTGAGCACAGACGGCCGCTGCCGCCGCTGACTCTGATTCGTCACTCCAGGCCAGCGGGCGGACGGCACCCGTTTCGAGCCCGCCCTGGACAAGTTCCGCGTGCCGCGGCCGGGACCGGGCAGGCCCCGGACCCCGCCCGACCGGGTCGTGGCGGACGAGGGCAACTCAGCCTGCAGAATCCGCGCCTACCTCCGCCGGCGCGACATCGCGGTGTCGCCGCGAGGATCCGGCCGTCGCCTGGGGCAGCCGGAACGAGGACCAAACGCGCCATGATCGGTCAACGGCGCACCCGATAGCGCAGGTGAAGCACCCGGTCGCCCTGAATCACCTCGTCAGGCCCCTCCAAAAGGTGCTGCGCGTGGACCGACCCGAAGTAGCGCTTGCCTGACCCGAACACGACGGGTACGACGTCCATGCGCACCTCGTCGATCAGGCCGGCGGCGAGCACCTGGCCACCGACGTCACCGGCGGCGACCTCAACCATGCGGTCTTCCGCAAGCTCCTGCGCCTTGGCCACGGCTGCCTCGACGCCGTCGACGAAGTGGAACGGCGCCTCGGGGTCCCAGCCCTCGGGCATCGGCCGGTGCGACACGACGACCACGTGGTCGATCCCGCTCGGAGGCTTCCCGTCCCAGCCGTCCGTCAGGTCGAAGACATGGCGGCCGACGATCGTCACACCGATCTGGTCCCAGTACGGCCGGATGTAGTCGTAGGACGTCTGCGACACCTTCAGCTCGCCGCTCTCGTCCAACGGGACGTCACCGCTGGTCAACCAGTGGAACAGTGGTCCAGCCTGGTCGTTCTCGTCCGCGACGAAGCCGTCCACCGACACCGAGCTGTACATGACCACCTTGCCCACGGGGCTCTCCTCTGCGCTGGGGTGCCCCAAATTAGCGTGTCGTGAGCGGTCGCCTTTGTAAGGAAACACTCGGCCGGCAACGGCCAGCCGTCCAGCACGTGGCCGGGACATTCGTGCAGGAACCGCCGCCGGACCTCGACGCGCCTCGTTGCATGAGTCTTACCGACACCACGTCTCCGTGGTCGCGGTCTTTGTTCGGCCGGCCGACCCGGCCGGGTATCCGCCCAGGCATGCACAGCGCCCCGGATGCCGACCTATCCCCGCATACGACGCGCTGAAGATCGATTCCCGTCCGGCGCCCTCGCGCCCTATGAGCGCTGCTTGATCGAGAGCGGACCATCGATCTGCGCCAGATGGAGGTCGTCATCACGGTGGCGAAGCCGGTGGCTCCACGGCCGCCGCACGGCGGCGGCCACCAGCGTCGTGACCTCCTCCTCGCATGGTGTCAGCGGTTCGGCGGGCCGTCTCGTCGTCCTCCGGCGGGCCGGTGGTGCGAGCAGGCGCAGCATGTGCGCGGCAAGGGACGGCGGGTCTAGCAGGGTCGAGAGCGTGCTGTACCAGCTGGAGTACGCGGGAGAGGCGGATGCCGCGCTGGAGGCTGGTCAGGGACCGGCCGAGCTGCTCGACGCACTGCGGATCGGTGCGGCGGATTGTCTGCCGCCACGCGGTCGTCGGCCTCGAGCCTGTTCCGAACGGACTCGCGCCGAGGCCTGGAGCGCAGTCGATTTCTCCACGGCGGACAATGGGCTCTGCAGGAGACCCGGATAGTGGGGCCAGGGAAAGGGCGTCGGCGGCGGGTCATGGCGAGACCGCCGGCGGATGGCCGGTACGACTTGGTGGCGCTGCCGTCACCCGGATCCGCTCCGAGCACGATCCGCCGGACGGAATTTCAGGAGGGGAAGCATGACCGAGACCAGCAAGACCCGATCCGAATCCCGGGAGGGGCAGGGGGCGTCACGGAGCCCGTTGCAGCGGCTGATGCGCTACATCCCCCTGATCGCGCCCCTGCTCCTGTGGGCCGTACCGTGCTGGGTCCTCCTGTACACCGGCCAGCACTGGCCGCTTCCTGTCACACTGACCGGCACCGCGCTGTTCGCGGCCGGCCTGATCGGAATGCCGCTCGCGATGATGCGCGGCCACGGTCGTCGCCAGCAGGACCGGGCGGCAATCGTCGGTGCCACGCTCCTGGGCGGCATCTGGGTCCTGTTCACCTGGTCTGTTCTGCTCGGTGTCCTGCTACGGCTTGTCCTTGCGGTGGCCGGTATCGGTCATGGACAGGACCGGGCGCGCCTCGTCACGTGGGCCGTCCTCGGTGTCGCCGCCGTACTGCTCGCATGGGGGAACGCCGAGGCCAGGCGGGTGCCACGCGTGCGCCGCCTCGATGTGCCGCTGCCGCGTCTGGGAGCCGGGTTGGACGGCACCCGAGTCGTTCTGATCACCGACACCCATTACGGTCCGCTCGACCGCGCCCGATGGTCGGCACGTGTCTGCGAGACGGTGAACAGCCTGGAGGCCGATCTGGTGTGCCACACCGGTGACATCGCGGACGGCACTGCCGAACGCCGTCGCGCCCAGGCCGCTCCGCTGGGCACCGTGCAGGCGACGCGGGCCCGTGTGTACGTCACCGGCAACCACGAGTACTACAGCGAGGCCCAGGGCTGGGTCGATCTGATGGACGAGCTCGGCTGGGAGCCGCTGCGGAACCGCCATCTGCTGCTCGAACGCGGCGGTGACACCCTGGTGGTCGCAGGCGTCGACGACGTCACCGCCGAGTCCTCCGGACTGGCGGGACACCGCGCCCACCTCGCCGGAGCCCTCCAGGGCGCCGATCCCGACCTGCCCGTGCTCCTCCTCGCTCACCAGCCCAAGTTCATCGACAGGGCGGCGGCCCACGGCATCGACCTCCAGCTCTCCGGTCACACCCACGGCGGGCAGATCTGGCCCTTCCACTACCTGGTGCGCCTCGACCAGCCCGCCGTCGCCGGCCTCAGCCACCACGGTGCTCGCACCCTGCTCTACACGAGCCGCGGCACCGGCTTCTGGGGCCCGCCCTTCCGCGTCTTCGCCCCCAGCGAGATCACCCTGCTCGTGCTCCGCTCCCCGCAACAAGCCACCTCGTCCTAGGACGCGCTCGCGGGACCGCCGCTGTTCGACTCGCCCGCGGGCCCCTGCGGACGAGTGGAGCAACCCGCCTCTCCACCTGCGTACTCCCGCCCGCTGCGCGGTGCAGATCACCGACCATGATGGGGCATTGAAATTCCCCACCCCCTGATCGGGATGGCCTCAGAGCTGCTCGGCTTGATTCCCCAGGCGGACCGCGCTGACCTGCGTACGGCGCCAGAAGGGAGGGGCTGTTTCAGCCAGCACCAGGGCCGTGGTAGCAAGTCCCCCTGTGCGCGCAGCGCATTGCGTGAGTGCCTGCTTGCGATCCTCAAAGCCTCAGCGAGCACCGTCCGCATTTCTGTGACCCGGACGGCGGCGGACTGCCTGCGCGGGTGGACCGTCTGTTTGGCCGAGCCTGCCTGGCAGGGCGTCACGACACGCCGAAGGATGCTGCTGACGGCTGCCCAGTCGACAGGCGAGCACAGCCCAACGGCGGCCGTGCTGGACTGATACACAGCCGCCCCGTAGGGAGATGCCATGCACGCCACCCCAGAGAGCCACGAGCGCGGGTCAGGCAGGCGTGCGAACCAGGGCCCGAAGCGGCCAGGGTGCGGGCAGCAGGAGCGGACCAGGGGACGCCACAGGTTCGGGGCCCGGACGAGCTGGCTCCTGCTGTGCGTCTGCCTGATCGTGAGTGCCTTCGGCTCGGGCACAGCTTCGACTGCCGCTGCCACCGCGCCGTCGGCCCAGCAGTGCGACGCGGTACCGACCCGTGTCGCTGCCAGCAACCACTTTCTGCGCTTCAGGGTGCCGCCCGGGCTCATGCCGGACGCCCAGTTCGACGGCCGCCCGGCGAGGATCCAGGTGCACCGCGTGCGGCCGGTCTACGCGAATGGGAAATGCCCAGGGGTGCCCAACAGGGCCGCGGTGCTGATCCATGGCGCCACCCAGACCGGCCCGGCGGTCTTCGACCTGCGCCACCCCGCCCCGGAAGGCGGCCGACTCAGCACGCAGGAGGGACTCGCGCGGGCGGGAATCGACACCTTCGCCCCGAGCCTGCTCGGCTACGGTCGCTCGACGCGCTTCGAGAACGGCCTGGATGATCCCGGCAACGCGAGCCTCAGGCCCTACAACGCGGACGGCAGCTGTTCCTGGCCCGAGGGGTGCGACCGCACACACCTCCCGGCGGCGTTCCCCCTCGATCGGCAGGGGGAGCTGCTCTTGGCCAATCCGCTCGACGGGGAGCGGCGCGCACACTCGAGCAACGTCCGCTTCGGACGCATGGACGTCTGGGTACGCGACATCCGCCAGGTCATCGACGACGCCATCGCACGGGCGCAGCCGACGGACGGCAAGGTCACCCTGATCGCTTATTCGCTCGGCGGGCGGAGTGTCGGGCGGACACTGTACGCCGCCAACCCGGTCCTTCCCGGGAGCGCAGCCGTCATCGCGAAGGTCAACCGTGCCGTGTTCGCCTCGGCGCTCTTCGGTGGACCGACCGAGGAGACGACGCCGCCAGGAGGCTTCGTCACCTTCCCGCTGCATGTGTCCACCTTTGCCGCGGCCGGAACCTGGCGGATGCCGCCCGAGCGCGAGGCGGCCTGCACCGGCCACGTCGTCCCAGGCAGCCCTGAGCAGCTTTCGGCGCAGCTCAGGGAGGAGGAGACCGTTGGGCGCGAATGGGGAGGAGATGACCCCAGCAATCCGACTGGCCTCAACCGCGCGCCCACGTTCTCCGCGTACGGCTGGAACTCAACCGTGGCGGGGCAGCTGACCCCACCCACACTGGTCATCCAGGGGCTTGAGGACACCGGCGTGCCGGCCGCGGCGGCGAACGCGTCCGCCACCTTCGACGCCCTCCCGGCATCGATGACGAACAAGGTGCTGCTGAGGGTCCGGTGCGCAAGCCACGCGATGCAGCACGAGGGCTGCTCCGGCCCGCGCTGCACCCCGGACTCCGGGACGCCCTACGGCGGGCGCCCCGGCGAACCCTGGGCCGGCCCTCATGCCACGTTCAAGGCGGCTTTGACCGAGTGGATCAAGAACGGGACCTTCAACGGCGCCATGAACGGGCGGTTCACCGTCAACGAAAGCGGCGTGGCCAGTGCCGGCCCGTAGAGGCACTCCAGTCCCTGATACGGCGCCTCTGGCCCGCGAACCTGGCCCGCTCCCAGTCACTGAGCGACAGCGAAGGCGCCCTTGAGGGGTCGGCTCGGCCCGGACATTGAGCGAACGTGCGGCCCGTCTCACCCCGGGGGGCGCTCGCCGAACTTCCCCACTCTTTTGAGAACTTGATCAAATGAGGCGAGGAGTAGGCCCGGTCGTTTTCAAGAATCGCCATCAACCACGGATCCACGGGCCTTCCCGGTGCGGAGTCACCCCTGCGCCACGTGCGTGGCCTGCTTGACCGGCCGTGCGGTCCCCTGCAAAGTCGGGGTGCGGCGGTGCCGTGGCAGCGTCCCGTACTGATGTCGGCCGCTCCTTCGTCCGGGGAGCGGCAGGGCAGCCCCGAGTGCCAGGAGTGACGGAACCGGTGGTCATCGACCTGGTAGTGATCGGTTTGGCCATCACCTTGGGCCCTCTGCACAACAGCGCTTTCATCCTGTTGCTCTCCTCGCTGCACGGTGTCCGTCAGGGGCTGGCCTTCCTGTTGTCATGGCTGCTCAATCTGGTCGTGGTCATCACCCTCGTGATGCTGCTGACGAACGGGCAGCCCCCGGCACGTCACAGCACCCCCTCGACCGCGGCCATTGTCGCGAAACTCGCCATCGGGGTGGCACTGCTGCTGTACGGCGCCCACCGGCACCGCCGACCGCCCCGCCCCCACGGGCCGCCCCGCTGGACCGCCCGGATCGACAACGCCTCCCCCTTCACCGCAGCCGGTCTCGCCTGGGTGCTTCAGCCCTGGGGGCTGGTCGCCGCCGGCGCCGCCACCGCCCTCGACGCGGACCTCTCCACCGTCACCGACTGGCTCTCACTGACTGGCTACTGCCTGCTGGCCACCCTCAGCCTCATCGTCATGGAGATGTACGTGGTCTGGGCCCCCGCAAGCGCGAACGCCCGCCTGACCGCACTGCGGAACTGGCTGAGTGAGCACCAGGAACAGTTGATCGTCACGCTTTCCCTGCTGGTCGGCGTGTGGCTCGTGGCTCACGGCATCTACGAGCTGGTCTCCTGATCCCCGCCTTCCCCGGGCCTCTACGCGTCTCCTCCCCGTCTGCCGTTGCCGAGCTTCACCCTCGCCCGAGCCGGCGGCCGACTGGCCGACATCCGGCACAGCCGCAATACGCCGGCGCGGGAAACGCTTGGGGTGCACTCCAGGGCCCGCACTGTGCACGAGCCGCACTGCGAGGATCTCAACGGGGGCCCGCCACGCTTCCGCTGCCGCGTCCAGGGTGCGGTGCAGGACGGGCAGCGGGATCGCGGGGTGGTGACGGCTGGTCGGGACCGCGCTGCCGCGGTTCTGCCGTGGCCGGTCTGAACCGAGCGTCGGCTTCGGCGCTATCGGACTGTCGTCTGCACGGTGTTCACCGTAGCCAGGCGTCGGTTGTACTGGATCACCTCGTACTTCTGGTCACCGGTGACCACGACCTCCGGGCGCGTGGGTGTGGCAGGGAAGAAGTCGTCGGCGCCCACCGATGCGCGAGCCGCCACGTACGCCTGCCCTTGGGGGAACGCGTACATGTTGAATCGCGTCTGTTCCGATGCGGGCACTCCCTGGGGGTACTCCTCGGCGCGAGGGTAGGCCGTTGTGTAGAGGGAGACCGACTTGACCCCGCTCGCGGGACGGACGATCCGAGCGTTCGGGGCGAGGCGGGTGTTCACGCCCGCCGGGTTGTGGATCCATCCCTTCTGCCCGCCGAACCAGATGGCCGTCCAGTCGCCTCGCACGTCGGCGACCACGAACTCCTGCCCCCACACCACGGTGGATCCCCAGTCGTCGATGCGCTCGGTTCCCGCCGACCCGTCCGGGCGGAGGGCGAGGTCGGAGACGAGCGGGGCGTCGTCGCGGGGCTCCGTGCGGACGTAGAGGAGGTTCGAAGGCTGTGTCTGGGTCCGGCACGTCGTGCCGCACACCGTCACCCTCTGTGGGTTCTCGCTGTACTTCGGAGCGATCGTGACCGCCTGTCCGACGGCGATGTTCCCGCCCGACGCCGCTCCCCCGGCCTCGCGCTCCAGCCGGTGATCGGCGTCGAGGAGAGCCATGAACTTCTCCCAGTCCCAATAGGGGCCGGGATCCCAGTGCGCGTCCGGCGCGCGGGCCGGCCTCGGTGGGAGGACGTTGTCGTGCCCGATGATGTGCTTGCGGTCCAGCGGGACGTCGAAGCGCCGTGCCAGGTAGACCACCAACGCGGCAGTCGCCTTGTACTGGGCCGGAGTGAACCAGGTGGGCCCTTGGGCGGCGTATCCCTCCAGTTCGATGCCGATCCCGTGCAGGTTCGTCCAGTAGTTGCCGGCGTGGAACGCGATGTCCTTGGTGGCAACCATCTGCGTTGCCTCACTGCCGTCGGCCTTCATCACGTAATGCGTGGAGACCCCGCTGGCGGGGTCCTGGAACCAGCTGACTCCCCCGTCGTAGGACCCTTCGAGGTCGTGGATGACGATGAATTCGACGTCCATGCCGTTCGAGTTCCGCGCGGACACCTGGTAGTTCGAGGCAGCAGCGGGAACGAATCGGCAATCCAGCTCGCCGGGGCACTCCGGCACTGCCGCGGCGGCCTGGGTCCGCAGTCCCAGGGATGCGAGCTGTGTCGTCTTCGGACGGACGTACGGCGTCTTCGGCAACGACACCGTCTGGCCGTCCTTGCGCACCCTCTGCTTGCCGTTGCGGATCGCTTCGAACACCCCGTCGGCGAACCGTCCGGCCGCGGTGGTGTCGGGGGCCTGGCTGTAGTGCGCCACCGCCCCGTACCAGCTACCCGGGTCGAGTGGCATCTCCCGGGAGATCTGCCGTTGATACGAGGCGAGCAGCGCGGCGCCGCCTCGGAGGTTCTGCAGCTCGTCCCGCTTGAGGGTCTGGGGTGCGACCCCGATCATGGCGGCGGCAGCCTTCAGGGTGTGCTCCGACGGGTCGTCGGTGCCCGTGGCGTCCACCGGCCCTTCGCCTGGCCGATGGGCGTACGTTCCTCCGGACGTCGTGTCCGTCAGGTGCATCGGACCGTAACCGCCCTTCGTGCTGGGGCGGCCGTCATTGGCCTCCCACCACGAGGACTCGTAGCTGACGCCGAGAAGTACTTCCTTCGGCACACCGAATTCCGTTGCGGCTTGCTCGACCGCCCGCTCGAAGTCCCCGGGTGTCGCGTCGGAGGGCCGGGCATTCCCAGCGGTGGCGCATCCCCAGATGAGAGCTACGGCCACTCCCGCAGCGGCGAAGCCCTGGTGCCGCCTGTGTCTTCTGGTCACACCCTGTCCATTTCACTAGGACGCTCGTCGTTTGGTCAGGCCGATGGCGCGGCCGCCACAATCCTTTGGAAGGGAGCCTCCCGCTCTCACCGACACGCCCAACACAGCCACGACCGTCACCGCACCAGAGCAGTGATCGCGCGCGTGGGGACCGCGTTGCCGTCGACGATCACTTGCCCTGCGCGCGGCGCACCGCCTCGTGGAGCTCGGCCGTTGTGAGCACACGGACGTCTCCCTCGACGAGGTGCGGCGGGGGCGAGGGAGCTGTCCGAGGGGTGGTTTCGGGGGCAGGACACTCCCCCGCCTTTTGACATCCTGGAGCGGTGAATCCAGAGGATCTGACTCTTCGTCCCCTGCTCGTGGTCGACGGGGCCAATGTCGTGGGATCGGTCCCGAACGGCTGGTGGCGCGACCGGCGGGGAGCCGCCGAGCGGCTGCGTGACCGGCTTGCCGCGACCGGCGGGCCTGCCGACGGCCCGTTTCCAGGCCCGTACGAGATCGTCCTGGTCGTCGAGGGCGGCGCGCGAGGCATCGCCTCCGTGCCCGGCGTGCGAGTCGAGGAGGCTTCCGGCAGCGGCGACGACCTGATCGCCGAGCTCGCCCGAGGCGCGACCGGTCGGCCGTGCCTGGTGGTCACGGCGGACCGGGAGCTGCGTCGACGAGTGGAGCGGGAAGGCGCCCGCTGTGCGGGCCCCCGAAGCGTGTTCCCATCGCCTCCGTAGGGATCAGGGAGCCGTACCTGGACGGTTCGATCCGCTGGGTTCTCTCGTCACATGACGTGCCCGCGATGCTGCCAAGGCGATGGCTGCTTCGTCGGGGGGCGGGGGTCTGAGGCGTTGGGCTATCTGCTGGGCTCGCGGTCCAGCGGATCAGCCCGACCGAGCAGCTCCGCGAGTGGAGTGCCGGTACGAGCGGCGATCGTGCGGCGGACACGCAGCTGCGCGCGGGTACGTGGGCGGAACTTGGGTTCTCGCCCACAGCCGCAGGCTTCGAAGCCCTCGTAACGCAAACCGGCGTTCAGGACCGCCGCGACGACCGACCATGCCTTTCGGTTGCTCCGGCGGGGTGCCGCGAAGTCGTGGCCGGCGCACAGCAGCGGCCCGTCGCAGCGCGGGCATGTGTGTCCGGCGTCGCGGGGATGCTTCTTGAAGCTGATCCGGCACGAGACGCACGCGTAGTGCAGCTTGTAGTGGACGAAGGCGTAGGTGCACATGGCTGGACCGTACCGGCGGTGCCTCGCCGGGGGCCACGGGGCGGTTCGCGGGTGTGGGGGCCGTTCCGTGGTCTGATGCAGGCTGTCCGTGTCCGGTCGTATCTCCCTCCGGATGGCCTGATGAGCACTCCGTACCCTCCGGTTCCGTCGCCGCCGCCTCCCCCATCCGGCCCTTCGGAGACCGAGCCCGAGCCCCGGCACGCCGGATGGCTGGAGCTCTTCTTCGACCTGGTGTTCGTCGCCTTCGTGGCCCAGCTCTCGTACGGGTTGCACGGCGACCCCGGCTGGCGCGAGTTCGGCGTGTTCCTCGGGCTGTACTTCCCGCCCTGGTGGATGTGGGCCAACCTCACCGTCTCCGCCAACCTCTTCCAGGACGACAGCGCCCGTCGCCGCCTCTCCATGCTGGCCGCCATGCTCTGCCTCGCCGTGATGGCCGCGGCCGTCCCGGAGGCCGACGGCGACCGGGGCCCCGCCTACGCGCTCGGTTACGCGGGGACTCGTCTGGTTCTGCTGGCCCTGTGGTGGCCCGCCACGCGCTTCCCCGCGCCCGGGAGGATCCCACGGTGGCGGCCGCTGACCTACTGCCTGCTCTCCGCGTTGCTGTGGGCGGGCTCCGCGGCCGTACCCGCGCCGTGGCGGTACGCGGTCTGGGCAGGCCTGCTCCTCGCGGAGATGGCCCTGCTGCTGACCGCGCGCGGGCGCGGCATCCCCCGCCGGGTCCACACCGGGCACCTGGTGGAACGCGTGGGCCTGTTCGTGATCATCGTGCTGGGCGAATCGGTCCTGGGCCTCATCACCTCGACCGACCACACCTGGACCGTCCGGGCCGGTGTCGTCGCGGTCCTCGGCTTCATCCTCCTGGCCGCGCTGTGGTGGTCGTACTTCGACTTCGCGTCGACGGCTGCCGAGCGGGTGATCGGCACCGCGAGCGCCCGTGAGGCGTACCTCCTCGCCCGGGATGTCGGCGGCTCACGGCCGCACTCTATGTGCGGCCCACGGGCTGCCCGGCAACCGCTGGTCAAGAATGAGATGATCTTGCTGGCTGGTGTGATCAAGGGTCGGAGCCGTCCTGGATAGCCCCGTTCACCGGGCTGAGCCCGATGCAGTTCGGGAAGCTGGTGACGGTGCTGCGGCGCGAGGGCGCGGATGCGGTCCGCAAGGGCCGGCCTTGGAGCCTTCCGCTGGAGGACCGGGCACTGCTGGTCGCGGCGTACTGGCGCACGAACCTGACGACGCGCCGGCTCGCACCGCTGTTCGGGGTGTCCACGTCGGCAGCGGACCGCATCATCAACCACCTCGGGGCCGATGCTCGCGCTCCAGCCCCGCAAACGGTTCGCCAAGGACACCGTCCTCATCGTGGACGGCATCCTCGTGCCCACCCACGACCACGCCATCGCCGCACGGCCGAAGAACTACCGGTACTCCACCAACCACCGGGTCGTCATCGACGCCGACACCCGCCTGGTCGTCGTGATCGGCCGGCCGCTTGCCGGAAACCGCAACGACTGCAAGGCGTGGGAGGAATCCGGCGCCAAAGCCGCCGTCGGCCGGACCACCACGATCGCCGACGGCGGCTACCCCTGTACCGGACTCGTCATGCCCCACCGTCGCCGCAAGGGAGAAGAGCCGGCCGACTGGAAGGAGGATCACAACAAGACTCACAAGCCGGTCCGCGCCCGCGTCGAGCACGTCTTCGCGCGCATGGAGACCTGGAAGATCCTCCGCGACTGCCGCCTCAAAGGCGGAGGCGACTCGGAGATCATTTACGGGACAGCCCTCAGGACTGTCCGGGCCGATCGTTCGAGGTGGCCCGCTCCCCCGGCCTGCGGTGTCAGTGACGACGGTCAGGTCGCCTTTTGCCTGAACGCCGATCGGCTGCAGATCTTAAGATCTGCACATGGCGACACGACTCGTGCAGATCAACATGAAAGCCCAGGACGACGCGCTGCTCGGTCGGTTCTGGGCGGAGGCGCTCGGCTGGGAGGTCGACAGCGAGGCCCCCGGTGTGACCAACCTCGAACCCGGGGGCTTCACCTACCCCGACCCCGTGGCCGTCTGCATCGACCTCGTGCTCAGCCCCGAACCCAAAACGGTGAAGAACCGGGTGCACCTCGATCTGGCCACCGACTCCGCCGCTCATCACGCGGAGTTGGTCGCTCGCCTACAGGATCTCGGTGCGACGCTCGCCGATGTGGGGCAGGGTGACGTCCCGTGGACGGTCATGGCCGACCCGGAGGGCAACGAGTTCTGCGTCCTGGAGCCGCGTCCGGTCTACCGCGGCACCGGACCGATCGCCGCGGTGGTGGTCGACTGCACCGACCCACGAGCGATGGCCCGATTCTGGGGAGAGGCCATGGACTGGACGGTGCACGAGGTCACCGACAGCCAGGCGACCTTGCGTTCCTCCAAGGGTGTCGGCCCCTACCTGGAGTTCCTCCGCACTCCCGACACCAAGCAGGTGTGGAACCGCGTCCACCTCGACGTCCGCCCCTACCCCGGTGACGACATGGCGGCGGAGGAAGCCCGGCTGCGTTCCCTGGGCGCGTCCGACCCCGGGATCGACCAGTCCGCGCTCTCCTGGAGGGTACTCACCGATCCCGAAGGCAACGAGTTCTGCCTCCTCACTCCTCGCTGACCTTGGGCAAGGCCCTGCGGTCGCGGGCCGACGGCGAGGACCGTGCCTCCTTCGCTCCCCTGCGGCCGTGGCAGGCGCGTACAGCTGACAACGGCATCGGCTCGGCTCGCTCGGCTGGATACGGTGGTCTGTCAAGACCACTTGAAAGGGCTGCGATGAGTCAGTACTTCGACCTGGGCGACGAGACGCTGTGGAACCCGTCCAACGGGACGTCGCGCTTGTTCCAGCGCCAGGTAGCGGTCTTCGAAGCGGAGCTGGACCTCCCGTCGGGCATCGGGCCGATGGAGAACGACGAGTGCCAGATCAGCCTCGACTCGTTCGAGACCTTCGTGAACGCCCTCCTCGCGAAGCACCGGACAACGGGCCACACCATCTGGCTCGCGCTCTCCGACGGCTTCACTGCAACTGTTCTGGTTCTCGCAGAGCGCGCCGGGATCAAGGTGGACTGGGCACGGCATGGAGCCGCCCCGGAAACACCGTTCGAGGACGTGCAGGTCTCCGCCCGCACCGGGATGTCCGTCCCCGCGGACGGCGAAGCCTGGACTGCGGGCCTGCGCGCGAGGGCGCGGGAGCTGGCACGGCGCATGCCGCGCTGACCCCAGCCCCCATGTGCGGCGCGACCGATCGCTCTCTCCCCCTGGGGGGTGCGGGAGTCGTTCGGCTCGTACGCGGAGGGGGCCTCCCGCCTGTCAGGGCGAGACCAGAAGTCGGCGCGCCACGCGGCTAGGGTCGTGATGATCATTTTGGAGTGGAGGAGGTACACCATGGATCTCACCGGCCGGAGCATGGTCATCACCGGAGCGGGACGCGGGTTCGGGCGCGCGTTGGCGTTGCGGGCCGGGCGGCTGGGTGCGCAGGTGTTCGTGTCCGCGCGCTCGCTGGAGACAGCCCGGAAAGTGGCCGACGAGGTGTCGGCGGACAGCGGTGCGTCTGCTCACCCGTTCGTCTGCGATCTGGCGGACCCTGCCTCGATCCAGGGCTTCGCCCAAGGCGTGGCGGGCCATACCGACCGGGTGGACGTACTGGTCAACAACGGCGCCCGCTACCTCGGCGGTCCCGACCTCCTGGATGCCGACGACGACGCGATCGGTGACACCGTCGCCTCCGGAGTCACGGGCACGCTGCTGACGAGCAAGCACTTCCTGCCACTGCTGCGTGCTTCCGCCGGCGCGGACGTGGTCAATCTGGTGTCCTCGGCCGCGGAGCCCCGCGATCACCGCTCCCAGGCGCACCCCGCGTTCTACGCCGCCAAAGCGGCCCAGGCCGGATTCGCCGACATCATCTCGCAGCGGCTGCGCCCCGAAGGCATCCGCGTCATCTCCCTCTACCCTCCCGACTTCAGCGACGGTGACCCGCTGTCCCCCTCCTGGGACGATGCCCCGCGGACCGCCGGCGATCCGTTGACCGCCCAGTCCGTCATCGACTGCGTCCTGTTCGCGATCGGTCAGCCGAGGGACTGCTTCATCCGTTCCTTCCACTTCGAGCAGCTGTGACACACGGCCTCCTGCCGGTCGGCCGGCACCGCCCCGTCGCTGACGGGCGGACCCACGTGCCCCGCACCGGAGGAACCACGGTGCGGGGCTGTCGCACGGCCGTCGGCCGTGCCGGCCGAGTCAGAGCAGGTCGCGCCGGTCTTCGGTGACCGTCGGGTCCACCGGCGGGACCACCACCCGGCGACGCCGGAGAACGCTCGTGTAGACGGCGGTGCCGAGGAGACCGACGGCCATCAGGATCAGCCCGACCAGATCGAGGTCGACCGATTCGAGTTCCCAGTCGGTCGCGAACGTGAGGATGGCACCGACAGCGATCATCATGATGAAAAGTCCCAGACGCATGGTTGCTCCCTCCAGAGCGGCGTTGCACCGTCCGCGTACCCGGGTCCCCGGGGATCACGCCGCCTCATCCTGGTGTCGTGCGACGGCCAACACGGGCCGTTGAATCCGTCGGCCGCACGGGCGCGGTGGTCTCCCGCCGCGTGTTTGCCGGACGCTCATGCGGTGAGGCGAGAGGGACGACCACGTTCCTTCGTCGAGTGGGGAGTCATGGAAAGCGTTGTGCGACTCGCGATCGTCCTCGGCTGCTCGGTGCTGGCAGCTCTGGCCGTCGGCAGGGCGGCGGAGCTCTTCGCGCGGTACGCGGACGCCCGCCACCCCGACACTCCGCTCTGGGGGTTGCTGCGGCGCTGTCGTACCCCGCTCTACGCCGTTCTGCTGTGCGCCGTGTTCCGGTGGTCCTACCGCGTGACCGAATGGCCACCGCTGCTGAATCGTGCCGCGGTGCTGGACCACGTCCTCCTGCTGTGCTTGATCGGGGGCGGCGCCTGGCTGACCGTCCGCGTGGTCTCGGCCGTCGTCGAGTCCGCCTACGCGCGGTACGCGGGTCGTACGCGCGACACGGCCCGGCTGCGCCGCGTCCGGACGCAGGTCACGCTGCTCAGCCGGGTCGTGTCGGTGGCCGTGGGCGTGATCGCCGCCGCCTTCGCACTCGTCACGTTCCCCACGTTCCGCGGGCTCGGCACGTCGCTGCTCGCCTCCGCCGGCATCATCGGCATCGTGGCGGGCGTCGCGGCGCAGTCGACGCTCGGCAACCTCTTCGCGGGTTTCCAGATCGCCTTCGGCGACATGGTCCGCATCGGCGACACGGTGGTCGTCGACGAACAGTGGGGCACCGTGGAGGAGGTGACGCTCACCTTCCTCACCGTCCGGACGTGGGACGAACGCCGCGTCACCCTGCCCGTCTCCTACTTCACCTCCCGGCCCTTCGAGAACTGGTCGCGCGGAGGCAACGAGCTGACGGGAACGGTCTTCCTCCACTGCGACCACTCCGCGCCCGTCGATCTGATGCGCGCCCACCTGCGCACGTTCCTCGGCACGTGCCCCGGTTGGGACGGCCGGGCCTGGGACCTCGCCGTCACCGACACCTCCCCGACCGGCATCACCGTCCGCGCCCTGATGACCGCCAAGGACCCCGACGACCTGTGGACGACCCGCTGCGCCGTACGGGAGGAACTCGTCGACTGGCTCGTCAGGGAGCACCCGGGCGCACTCCCCCGTATCACCACCGCCCAGGCGCCGGCGCCCCACGGCACGGACGCCCGTCCGAGGTGACAGCGGCCCTCCGGGATCTCAACCGATCTGTTCGGCCAGGGCGACGATGATGCCCG
The DNA here is from genome assembly GCF_040295385.1 of Streptomyces sp. NPDC002825. Taxonomy (NCBI): domain Bacteria; kingdom Bacillati; phylum Actinomycetota; class Actinomycetes; order Kitasatosporales; family Streptomycetaceae; genus Streptomyces; species Streptomyces sp. NPDC002825. The sequence continues at coordinate 79,607 of NZ_JBEOVH010000011.1, read as the reverse complement.
AGGGACCGCGGAGGTAGCAGAGTCGGTAGATGTCCTTGTACTGCGCCACCTCGCCGATCAGTTCGGCGCCGTGGGGGCGCAGGCGAGCGAGGGTGTCGTCGAGGTCGTCGACGGCGAACATGACGCGGTGCAGGCCGAGCGTGTTCGGCTGTGGGTTGCGCGATCCGTCGCGCACGGCGGCCGGCGTCTGGTACTGCGCGAGCTCCAGTTTGCTGTGGCCGTCGGGGGTCCGCATCATCGCCATGTCGCTGCGTACCCCGTCGAGTCCGACGGCCTGGTCCGCGAAGAGGCCTTCGATCTGTGCCCTGCCCTCGACCTCCATGCCCAGTTCGGTGAAGAAGGCCACGGCGGCGTCCAGGTCCTCGACGACGATGCCGACGTTGTCCATCCGCTGAAGCGTCATGACGGTTCTCCTCTGTGTTGCGCGGCTCCGTGAAGTCACCGGTATACCGGGGACGGAGCCGGCGGTCCCTTCTCGACACCGGTGAGTGGACCGAGTTCCGGGATCCCGCGTCCGGACCCGCATCAGGGTGGCCGCGCCGGGTGCCTCTCGGGGCGCGGGTGCGGCTCAGGTGTGCAGCCAGGCCGCGGTGTCCGGGGGGAGGGTGCCGGCGGGGTCGAGGGGGCCGCTGGCGAGGAGGAGTTCGTCGTGGGCGGGGAGGTCGACGGGGCCGTCGGAGAGATTGACCACGCAGGTCAGGCCGTGTGCGCGGGTGAAGGCGAGGACGCCGTCCGGGGAGGGGAGCCAGGTGAGTGGGCCGTCACCGAAGCCGGGCAAGGTGCGGCGCAGTCCGAGGGCGGTGCGGTAGAGGGTGAGCATCGAGTCGGCGTCGCTGCTCTGCCGGTCGACGGCGTAGCGGGCCCAGTCGGCGGGCTGCGGCAGCCATGGTTCCGTACCGGTGCCGAAGCCGTACGAGGGGGACTCGGCCTCCCACGGGAGGGGGACCCTGCAGCCGTCGCGGCCGGGGTCGGTGCCGCCGGAGCGGAAGTGCATGGGGTCCTGGATGCGGTCGCGCGGGATGTCCGCCTCGGGAAGGCCCAGTTCCTCGCCCTGGTAGAGGTAGACGGAGCCGGGGAGGGCGAGGGTGAGGAGCGCGGCGGCGCGGGCGCGCCGGGTGCCGAGTTCCAGGTCGGTGGGAGTGCCGAAGCGCTTCGTGGCGAAGTCGAACGCGGTCTCGCTGCGCCCGTAGCGGGTGGCGGTGCGGGTGACGTCGTGGTTGCAGAGCACCCAGGTGGCGGGGGCGTTCACGGGGGCGTGTTCGGCGAGGGTGTCGTCGATGGTGGCACGGAGCCTGCCGGGTTCCCAGGGGCAGGCGAGGAAGTTGAAGTTGAAGGCGGTGTGGAGCTCGTCGGGGCGGAGGTAACGGGCGAAGCGTTCGGCGTCGGGGAGCCAGACCTCGCCGACGAAGACGCCGTCGTACTCGTCGGCTATGGCGCGCCAGGAGCGGTAGACGTCGTGGATCTCGTCCTGGTCGATGTACGGGTGGGGGTCGACGCCCTCGACGAAGTCGCGGAGGTCCGGGTCCTTGGTGAGGAGGGCGGCGGAGTCGATGCGGACGCCGGCGACTCCGCGCTCGAACCAGAAGCGGAGGACGTCTTCGTGCTCGCGGCGGACGTCGGGGTGGGACCAGTTGAGGTCAGGCTGCTCGGGGGTGAAGAGGTGCAGGTACCACTCGCCGTCGGGGACGCGGGTCCAGGTGTCGCCGGAGAACTGGGAGGGCCAGTCGTTGGGCGGCAGTTCGCCGTCGGCACCCCGGCCGGGGCGGAAGTGGAAGCGGGCCCGTTCGGGGCTGCCGGGGCCCGCCGCGAGTGCGGCCCTGAACCAGGCGTGCTGGTCGGAGACGTGGTTGGGGACGATGTCGACGATGACGCGGAGGCCGAGGTCGGCGGCTTCGGCGATGAGCTTCTCGGCCTCGTCGAGGGTGCCGAAGGCCGGGTCGATGGCGCGGTAGTCGGCGACGTCGTAGCCGCCGTCGACCATCGGGGAGGCGTACCAGGGGGTGAACCAGACGGCGTCGACACCGAGTTCCGCGAGGTGGGGCAGTCTCGCCCGGACGCCCGCGAGGTCTCCGGTGCCGTCGCCGTCGCCGTCGGCGAAGCTGCGTGGGTAGACCTGGTAGATGACGGCGTCACGCCACCAGTCGGCGGAGCGGGACGGGTCGAGGGCTGCCACGTGAGGTCCTTTCGGGCAGGGGTGTGTGCGGTGGAGGTGAGGAAAGGGGGCGGGAGGGAGGTCCAAGGAGGCGGGAGGCGGGGCGGGCAGGCGGGGAAGCCCGTGGGGGCGTGGGGGGGCGTCGGGCGGGGAGCCGCGCGGGGCGGCGGGCCTCGGCGGCCGGGCGGCTGGTGGGACGAAGGGGTGGCGGTCCTCGGGGGCCGGACTGCCGGTATGCCGCAGGGCCGGTCAGCCCTTGAGGCCGCCGGCGGTGAGGCCGCTCATGATGTTCCGCTGGAAGATCAGGAAGACGACGAGGGTCGGCAGTGCGGCGATGGTGAGGGCGGCGATCAGGACGTTGACGGGGACGCCGTTGGAGAGGGAGTAGATGCCGACGTTGAGGGTCTGCTTCCCGGGGTCGGGGAGGGTCAGCATCGGCCAGAGGAAGTCCTTCCAGACGCCGACGACGGCGAAGATCGACACGACGCCGAGGATCGGCCGGGAGATCGGCAGGACGATCGACCAGAGGATCCGGAGGGGGCCGGCGCCGTCGATGGAGGCGGCGTCGAGGAGTTCTTTGGGGATGGAGTCGAAGAACCGCTTCAGCAGGAAGATGTTGAACGCGTTGGTGACGGACGGCAGCCAGATGGCCCAGGGGGTGTTGAGCAGGTTGCGTTCCACGAGGGGTACGTCGAGCACGGTGAGGTACTGCGGTACGACGAGGACGGTCGCCGGGATCATCAGGGTGGCGAGCATCATGCCGAGCACGGCCTTGCCGAGCACGGGACGCAGCTTGGAGAGCGAGTAGGCGGCGGCGACGTCCAGGACGAGCTGGAAGGCGAGGGCGCCGAACGCGTAGGAGAGGGTGTTGAGGAGGAGGGTGGAGAGGTCCATGACCTCCCAGGCCCGGCTGTAGTTCCCCGGGGTGAAGGTGCCGGGGACCAGGGTGGGCGGGGTCTGGATGACCTCCTGGGCGTCCTTGAGGCCGCTGGAGGCCAGCCAGTAGAGGGGGCCGAGGAAGACCAGTGTGAAGAGGACGAGGACGAGGCCGAGGACGATCCGGTAGGCGGCCTTGCCGCCGGGCCGGGCGAGCCGGGCGGGTGCGATGAGCGTGCGTGTGGACATGTGTGTCTCCCGGTCCTACTCGTCCTCGACGCGGCTGAGCCTGACGTACGCCGCCGAGAACCCGGCGAGGAGTACGAGCAGGAGCAGGCCGAGGGCGGCCGCGGCGCCGTAGTTGTTGAAGCTGAAGGCGTACTGGTAGATGAGGTAGACGACGGTGGTGGTGGAACCTTCGGGTCCGGCGCCGCCGGTGAGCAGGAACGGCTCGACGAAGACCTGCATCGTGGCGATGACCTGCATGAGCAGCATCAGCGAGAGGACGAGCCGCGTCTGCGGGACGGTGACGTGCCAGATCTTGCGGAGGAGGCCGGCGCCGTCGAGTTCGGCGGCCTCGTACAGCTCTCCGGGGATGGACTGGAGGGCGGCGAGGTAGATGAGGGTCGCACCGCCCATGTTCATCCAGGTGGAGGCGATGACGACGGCGAGCAGGGAGATGTCGGGGTCCTGGAGCCACTGCTGCTCGGGCAGGCCGAGGAGGCCGAAGAGCTCGTTGAGGAGTCCGTAGCCGGGGTCGTACAGGTACTTGAAGAGGAGGACCGAGGCGACCGGGGGCAGCATGACCGGCAGGTAGACGAGGAGCCGGAGGTAGGCCTGGGCGTGGCGGAACTCGTTGATGACGAGGGCGGCGACGAAGGGGACGGCGAAGCCCAGGACGAGGGCGAGGGCGGTGTAGAGGGCCGTGTTGCCCCAGGCCTGCCAGAAGGCGGGATCGTTGGCGACGGTGCGGAAGTTGTCGAGGCCGACCCAGGTGGTGCGGCCGTTCTCGGTCTTCTGGAAGGCGAGCAGGAACTCGCGGATCATCGGGTACCAGGAGAAGAGCGCGAAGCAGACGACGGCGCCGATGAGGAAGCCGTGGGCGGTCAGGTTGCGCCGCAGGGCCTTGGCGAAGTGCCCGGTGGCCGGGCGGAGGTCGACCTCGGGGGGTGGGGAGGGCAGGGGGTCCGCTCCCGCTGTGCTCGGGATGGTACGGAGGGCCGGCATCGTCGCTCCTTGGTGCTGAGGTGCCGCTGCTGAGGGTGCTGGCGGGCGGGGCGGGCCGGGCCGGTCCGCCGCCGCCCGGGCGGGTCACTGGTTGGCCAGGACCTGGTTGACCTGGGTCTCGGCGGTGGCGAGGAGCTTGTCGACGTCGGCGTCCTTGTTGGTGAGGAGGCCGGACATCACGTTGTCGAGCACCTTGTAGACCTCCTGGGCCTTCGGAGGCTCGGCCTTTCCGGCGACCGCGTTGTCCATGAAGGATTTGAAGTTGGCGACGGGCATGGTCGCGTCCTGGACGCGGTTGGCGTCGTCCGTGCTCTTGGAGGCGTTCAGCCAGAAGTTGGGCTGCGGGACGCCGACCGGGAGGCCGTCGGCCTTGGAGCGGGCCCAGTCGAACTGGCCCTTGCCGACGGTGAGGTTCTTGAAGTTGAGCCAGGCGACGGCGGCCTTGATCTTGTCGGGCGAGATGCCCTTCTTGATCATGTAGTTGTTGCCCCCGGCGAGGGTGTTGCGGCCGCCGGGTATCGGTCCCATGCCGAAGTTCTCGTACTTCGCGCCGAGCTGCTGGACCATGTAGGCGATGTCGTCGGGGGCGGCGAGGAACATGCCGAGCTTGTCGGTGGCGATCTGCTTCTGGAGGTCGCCCCACTTGAGCAGCTGGGTCTTGCCCATGCTGTCGTCCTCCCAGCGCATGGCGTGGAGGTTCCGGGCTACCTGCTTGCCGAGCTCGTTGTTGAAGGCGGCCTTGGTGCCGCTCGCGTCGACGACGTCCCCGCCGAGGCTGTACATCTGGGCGGTGAAGTGCCAGCCGCCGGTGTTGCCGGCGCTGTACTCGCCGAAGCCGGCGACGCCGTTGCCGAGGGCCGCGATCTTCTTGGCGGCGGACCGGACCTCCTCCCAGGTGCGCGGCGGGTTGTCGGCGTCGAGGCCGGCGTCCTTGAAGAGCTTGCGGTTGATGAGCAGGCCCATCGTGTAGTTGCTGGTGGGCAGGCCGTACAGCTTGCCGTCCTGCTTGAGGGAGCCGAGGACGTTGGGGTCGATGTCCTTGAGGAGCGGGACGCTCTTGTCGGTGACGTAGGCGCTGATGTCGGCGGCGCCGTCCTCGGAGAGGACCTGCGGCAGGTCGGTGAAGTACGTGTAGAAGACGTCCGGCTGCGACTTGGCCTTGAGCATCGCGGTGAAGCGCGGGGGCTCCAGGCACTGGCCGGGGGTGGAGCGGCCCTCGATGGTGACGTTCGGGTACGTCTTGTTGAACTCGGCCACGTCCTCCTTCCACTCCTTGAGCTCGGCCGCCTTGGCCGCCGGCGGCATGCAGTCGATGGTGAGCGTGACCTTCGTCTTGGGGTCGAGCGGCGCGGAGGGGTCGGAGGACCCGCTCGCCCCGTCTCCGCCGTTTCCGTTGTCGCCGCTGCTGCTCGTGCCGCAGGCGGCGAGCGCGGTGAGGGTGAGGGCGGAGACGAGGGCGACGGCGACGGGTCGGCGGGTACGGCGGAGCCGGGCACTTCTCATGAGTGGTCCCCTTCGGGCCTGGGCGTGGAGGTCACCCCAACTCGGGTGCGTGGGTGGGGTGCGCCACACTCAACCACCGACGACAAGTGAACGCAAGATATCGCGCTGATTTCGTAAATGCTCGACAGTGATGCGCAACCCGGCATGTATGAGAGGCCGGTGCGAACCGCCCGACGCGGTGCGCACCGGCCTCACCGGGTGCCGTGGGACTACGGGTTGACGTTGATCCTGAAGGTGGAGGTGGTGTTGCGGATGTCGACGGCGTTGCCGCTCGTCCGCAGGCCGTTGAACGTCACCTCGCCCACCGCCGGGCCCTGGCCCGCCTCGGGCAGCTCGTTGGCCCACAGGCCGAAGCCGGACTTCGCGTCGAAGGCGTCACCGCTCTTGCGCGCCCCTGTGACGGAGACGTCGGTGAACACGGTGTCCTTGATGGGGAACTGCGGCTGGCCGCCCACGTAGTTCGTCTGGAACATCACCCCGCTGTAGGTGGGGTCGACGATGTCGACGTGGTTGACCCTGATCCCCTGGAAGACCTTCGAGGCGGAGAACACCCAGATGCCGGGGAAGGTCTGCGCGCCCCAGAAGTGCCCGCCGGCCCGCACGATCGAGATGTTCTCGAAGGTCGTCGGCCCGGTTCCGAATCCGTTCATCGGATAGCCGAAGTCCAGCGAGGAGATCGTGATGCCGGAGTAGACCAGGGTGTCGGCGATGTGGATGTTGCGGAAGGTGTTGTCGTAGCCGCCGTAGACGGCCACTCCCGCCGCCCGCCAGGTGAGCGTGCTGGTCAGGTTCTCGTAGACGTTGTTCTTCATGTCCGCGCCGCCCGCGTCGATCGCCGAGAACAGCGCGAAGCTGTCGTCGCCGGTCGCCCGTGCGTCGTTGTTGGTCACCAGGTTGTCCGTCGACCCGTTGGTCATGTTGACGCCGTCGGCGAACAGGTTCCGGATCCGGGAGTTCTTGATCGTGATCCGGTCGGTGTTGGCGCCCCAGTAGAGGCACACGAAGTGCTCGTTCCAGATGTCGTCGATGACGATGTCCGACACGTTCGCGAAGTCGAAGACCTTGCCCGGCCCGTCGATCCGCGAGGTGTAGTTGCCGAAGGAGGCGAAGCCCTTGAAGAGCGACCCCTTCGCCGAGGCCTCCGCACGGAAGCCGACGTCCGTGTTGTCCTGGGTCGAGGGCGCGTGGAACGTCGTGTACCAGGGCCCGGCGCCGACCACCTTCACGGCCTTGCCGTACACCTGGAACTTGCTCGCCGTCTGGTAGTCGCCCGGCGGCAGGTAGACGCCCACCAGAACGCCCGTGGTGTCCATGCGGACCCGGTCGAGGGCGTTCTGCACGTCCTGGTGGGTGAAGCCCGCCGGGACCGTGTACGCGGCCGGGTCGGGGTTCGGCACCGGGGCCACCTGCTCCAGGTTGACGAAGTCGATCGCGTACGTGGTGGTGTTCGAGGCGTCCTTCTGGAGCCGGATCCGGCTGCCGGCCGGCACGGTCTCCCCCAGCATCAGACGTGCCTCGTCATAGATGTGCCGGGGACCGCCCGCGCCCGGGGAGTTGCCGGGCGCGGTCTCGGAGCCGTACAGCCAGGCGTACTTCGAGGTGAGCGGCAGGGCCCTCTTGAACACCCCGTCGACGTAGAGGTCGAGCGTCGAGTCGATCCCGCCGCCGCCCGGGGCGTCCGGGATCGAGAAGCGCGTGACCAGGGTGTTCGTCGACGCCCGGGTGGTGAACTCGACGTACTCCCCCGTGGCGTCCAGGTTCACCGCCTTGCGGCCGGACGCCTCGCCCGCGATGTCGCCGACCGTGCGGTTGGGGCCGACGACGGTCGCTCCGCCCCCGGTGGTGCCGTCCTCCGCCTCGTACATGTCGTACGGCATGTTCGCGCCGCGCCCGACGAAGAGGGCCTGGGTGGCGGTGTTGTTCTGCCGCTTCACCGGGAGCTCGTCGGCGTCGTCGGCGAGGACCGTGCGCACGGTGTACGAACCGTCGGCGGCGGTCCAGGGCCCGAGGCTCACCTCGGTCTGCGCCCCCGGCGGCAGCGCGCCGCCGTAGGAGCCGCTGAGGGTCTTCACGGTGCCGCCCTGCGCGTCGAGCAGGGTGAGCGTGACGCCGTGCGGGCCGGTGGCGGTGGCGATCGTGCCCTGGTTGCGGACCGCGACCTTGAAGGTGACGCTGTCGCCCGCGGAGGGGCTCGAGGGCGAGGTGGTGACCGAGGCGGCGACCGGGTCGGAGCTGTCCACCGGCCGCACCACGAGGGCGGTGGGGCTGGTGTAGGTGTTGTCGGTCTCGTTCTGCTCGATGACCGCGTCCGCCTCGTCGGCGACGGCGCTGAGCTCGTACGAGCCGGCGTCGCGGACGCCGATCGCGGCCGTGACGGTGGTCTGGGCCCCGGCGGCGAGCGCGCCCACCGCGGCCGTGGCGACCTTGCTGCCGCCGAGGCGGACCGCGAGGCTGCTGGCCGGGGCGGGGGCACTGCCGTCGTTGCGGACGGTGGCACTGACCGTGATCGGGTCCGACTCGACGGGCGAGGCGGGCGAGACGCTCAGCCCGGTGACCCGCAGGTCGGGGTTGGGCGCGGGGACGCCGATGGCCTGGAACTCGGCGATCTGGCCGGCCGGGGCGCCAGTGTTGGCGGTGATCCGGAGCTGCACGTCGGCGATACGGGCGGTGAGCGGGATCGTCACCTGGTTGCCGCTGCCGGGGTCGAAGGCGTAGCTCTTCGCGGCGACGAGGCTCGTGAGGGCGGTGGCGTCCTGGGCTCGGCCGAGGACCTCGATGGTCTGGGAGCGAGCGCCCCAGGCGGTGTCGGGGTTCAGCTTCAGGACGAGCCGGTCGAGGTCGGCGTCGGCGCCCAGCTTGACGGTGAGGGTGTTCGGGTAGCTGCCGCCCGCGCCTTCCCAGTAGGTCGCCGTGCTGTTGTCGTTGGCGTTGGCGGCGACGAAGGTGTGGACCATGGAGGAGGCGGAGATCGCCTTGCCGACGGCCAGGTTGGAGCCGGTGCCCCCGCTGCCGTTGCGGGTGACGCCGTTGCTCGCGCCGGACTGGTTGCCCGCCGCGTCCTTGGCCCGCACCTGGTAGGTGACGGTCGTGGAGGCGGGCTGGGTGTCGGTGTAGGTGGTGATGTTTCCCGCGACGCTGCCCCGCAGGACGTTGTTCGCGTAGACGTCGTAACCGGTGACGCCCGTGTTGTCGGTGGACGCCGTCCAGCTCAGGCGGATCTGGCCGGAGGCGGGCTCGGTGTAGGCCAGGTTCGCGGGTGCCGTCGGCGCCTGGGTGTCGCCGGCGTCGCCGATCCGGGTGACGGTGTTGGAGTCGCCGGACTGGTTGCCGGCCGCGTCCCGCGCACGGACCCTATAGGACACCGTCTGGTTCGCCGGGCGGGTGTCGGTGAAGGTGGTGGCGTTCCCTGCGACGCTGGTCAGCAGGGCGCCGTTGGCGTAGACGTCGTAGGCGGTGACGCCGGTGTCGTCGGTGGCCGCGTTCCAGGTCAGACGGATCTGGCCGGAGGCGGGCTCGCTGTAGGCCAGGTTCGCGGGAGCGGTCGGCGCCTGCGTGTCGCCGCTCGTCGGCCCGTAGACCTCCAGCTCCGAGACCTGGGCCGCGTTCTGGACCGTGTTGGCCGTCACCAGGACGCGGACGTAGCGGGTGGTGGTGGCACCGAAGGTGATCTCCGCGCTGCGACCGCTCGCGACGTCGAAGGCGTAGGCCTGTGCGGCGGTCAGGTCGGTGAAGGAACTGCCGTCGGTACTGCCCTGGATCTTCAGGGTCTGGCTGCGGGCCTCCCAGGTGCCGGGCAGCCGCAGGACGGCCCGGTCGACCCGGAGGGCGGCGCCCAGGTCGGCCTGGAGCCACTGCGGGAAGGCGCCGCCGGTGCTCTCCCAGTAGGTGGCGCGGTTGCCGTCGTTGGCGTTGGCCGCCGTGTAGGTCTGGGTGCTGCTGCTGGCGGTGAGCGTCTTGCCGGCGGCGAGATTCGGGGAGGTGGCGTCGGCGCCGTGCACCTCCAGTTCGGAGAGCTGGGCGGCGGCCCAGCCGGAGTTGGCGGTGATGTCGACCCGTACGAAGCGGGCCTGGGCGGCCGGGAAGGCGATGGTGACGGTGTTTCCGGCACCCGGGTCGAAGGCGTAGGTCGCGGACGTCTTCAGGGTGCTGAAGGAGGTGCCGTCGGCGCTGCCCTGCAGGGAGAGCGTCTGGTTGCGGCTCTCCCATCCGGCCGGGAGCCTGAGCACCACCTCGTCGACGCGGGTGGTGGTGCCGAGGTCGGCCTGCACCCACTGCGGGAGGGCGGAGCCGGAGCTCTGCCAGTACGTGCCCTGGTTGCCGTCGGTGATGTTCGCGGCGGCGTACTCGGCGTGCGCGCTGCTCGCGGCGGCGGAGTCGCCCAGGGCCAGGTTGGGGCCGCCGGCCGCGTGGGCGGTCGTCAGCGGACCGCCCAGCGCCAGGAGGCTCGTCGCGATCACGGCACCCAGGCACCGTGATCTCCAGTTGCGGATCCTCATCGCTCCTCGGTTCTCCTTCGGGAGTGAGTCCAGAAATCGCGCTCGAATGTCAATTCTTTGCGCGGGACGCTCAGAGAGTTCCAGAGGATCGTGGGACCGTCTACCGCTTGCGCGGCGTGAGTTGAGAAGGCGTCAGGAGCTGCGCGCGGGCATGCCGGAGCGGCGGTCCACCGCGCGTGGACCGCCGCTCCGGAGACCTGGATCAGCCGCGGTTCACGACGAACTGAGAGCCGGACTCGACGAGGACGTCTCCCTCGGCCGTGTTCGCGAACGTCACCCCGGTGAGGGTGGCGCTGCCGCGGGCCCCGCTCATGGCGAGGATCCCGGAGCCGTTGACCGTGCCGTCGATACGGACGTTGCTGACGCGGACGTCGGGCATGGCTCCCCCGCCCGTCTTGAACTGGATGCCGTCATAGGTCGAGTCGAGGATCTCGGTGTCCCGGAGGGTGACGCCCGGGATGTCCTGCCCCTGCGCGAAGAGGGTGATGGCTCCGAACTCCTGGTCCTCGTTCCAGAAGGCTCCGCCCGTGCGGTACAGGGCGTTGCCGGCGATGAGCGTCTGCCCGGAGAAGGGCAGCGGGTCGTGGTCGGTGGCCAGCATGATCCCCGGGTAGTTCATGGTGTCGGCGACCACGTTGTTCTCGATGGTGTTGCCGTGACCGCCGTAGACGGCGATGCCGTTGGCCCGCCAGGGCAGCTGGACCGTGTTGTTGCGGAAGTGGTTGTCGTGGCCGACGTCCACCGAGGTGTCCTTGACGTACTTGCTCGCCCAGACGGCGAGCGCGTCGTCGCCGGTGTTGCGGAAGGAGGAGTCGTAGACGGTGGAGTTGCGGGTGCCGTTGGCGAAGTTGATGCCGTCGGCGTACGTGTCGCGGATGCGCATGCCGCTGAACTCCAGGCCGTCGCCCGGTCCCCACAGCTCGGGGATGTTGGAGTAGTCGCGACCGACCCAGACGCCGACGTTGGCGTGCTCGATCCAGACGTTGCTGATCTTCGTGTTCCTGCCGAAGCGTCCGTTGAGCCCCACGCCGCCCTCGGCGTTGCCGTCACCGCCGCGGATGGTGCCCGAGCCGAAGATGGCGATGTCCGAGATCCGGGTGTTGTCGTCGACGTCGAAGCCGAAGTTGCCCTCGTGCGGATGGTTGATGCCGCCCGCGTCCTGCGGCGGGGTCAGCGTGTAGAGCTGCGAGTGCCACATGCCCGCGCCCCGGATCGTGACGTCGCGAATGCCGACCTGGTTGTACTGCCCCCGGTTCAGCGGGTCGTCGGTGAGGATCTTCTGCTCCTGACGCCACTTTCCGGCCGGGATCCAGACGCAGCCGATCTCGCCCTTCTGGTCGGCGGTGACGGCCCGCTGGAGGGCGTCCGTGTCGTCGATGCCGTCGTTGGGCACCGCCCCGTACTCGGTGATCGAAACGCATCCGGCGGGCTGCGGCGTGGGCGGCGCCACCTGCTCCAGGTCGATCAGGTCGAGCACGTAGAACGAGGCCCGGTCGTCGCCGTCGCGCTGGAGCCGGAAGCGGGTGCCTGGCGGGTAGGAGCGGTCGAGCAGCGTGTGCGACTCGTCGAAGAGCCTGCGGGCGTCTCCGCCGGGACGGTTGGTCAGGCCCTCGGGGTCGTCGGTGGTGCCGTACAGCCAGCTGTGCTTGGAGGAGAGGGTCAGCTTCCGGACGAAGACGTCGTCCGCGTACAGGCTGAGGGTGGCCTCCTGGCCGCCGCCGGCCGCCGCGTCCGGGATCGAGTTGCGGACGGTGAGGGCGTTCGCCTGGTTCACCGAGGTGAGCTCGACGTACTGCCCGCTCGCGTCGAGCCGGACGGACCGTCGGCCCGAGGACTCGGTGGCGAAGTTGGTGTGCCCGAAGGTGCGCAGCCGGTCGGCGGTGAGCAGGGTGCCCTGGTACCGGACGTCCTCCGCCTCGTACTCGGTGTAGGGGACGGCGGCGCCGCGCCCCACGACGAGGGACCGGCTGAAGACGTTGTTGTTCTCGTCGGTCTCGGTGAGGGTGCCGGTGGCGTCCGCTGCCGCGGTCAGGGTGGCGCCGCCGCTGGTGGCGGTCCACGTGCCGGAGATCACGACGGTGACGGTCTGGCCCGCGGCGACGGCTCCGGTCGTGCCGTTCAGCGTGGTGGTGCCGACGGCCAGCCGGGTGACGGTACCGGCGGGAACGGCGGCGGTGCCGCGGTTGTGGACGGCGACGGTGAAGGAGACGGGTGCGCCGACCGCCGGGGCCGAGGGGGCGGTGGTGATGCCGGTGACCATGAGGTCGGGGCCGGGGCTCTGGCCGACGGTCAGCTTGGCGGCGGAGGTGCGGCTGTTGTTGGTGTCGTCGAGCTCGGGGACGGCGTTGGCCGGGTCGACGGCGGCGGAGACGGTGTACGCGCCGACCGGGCGGCGTCCGACGGGCACGGCGACGATGGCGGAGGCCCCTGCCGGGAGGGAGGCGACCTGGGCGGTTCCCGCCACGGTGCCCTCGACGCTGATGTTCAGCTCGGACGCGGGGGCCCCCGCGGTGCCGGAGTTGCGCACGGTGGCCTGGACGGTGACGGCGTCGGTCTCGCTCGGGGCGGCCGGGGTCCAGGTGAGGTCGGTGACGACGAGGTCGGGGGCGGGGGCGGGGGTGCCGAGGACCTGGAGCTCGGCGATCTGCGCGCCTGGGGCGCCGGTGTTGGACTGGAAGGTGAGCCGGACGTCGGTGACGCGGCCGGTGACCGGGACGGTCACCGTGTTCTGCCCGGAGGACGGGCTGAACGCGTAGTCGGCGCGCGGCTTGAGGGTGGTGAAGGCGGTGGCGCCGGCGGCGCGGCCCAGGACCTCGAAGGCCTGGGTGCGCGGCCCCCAGGCCTGGTCGGGGTTGAGCTTGACGACGACGCCCTCGACGTCGGCGTCCGCGCCGAGCTTCACGGTGAGGCTCGCGGGCAGTCCGGCCGACTCCCAGTAGGTGGCGGTCGAGCCGTCGTTGGCGTTCGCGGCTTGGTAGTTCTGGGTGACCGAGGTCGCCTCGACCGCCTTGCCACGTGCCAGGTCGGTGCCTCCGACGGGCGGCTCGACGGTACCCGGCTCGCCGTACACCTCGATGGCTGAGAGCTGGGCGGCGTTCCAGCCGGTGTTGGAGGTGATCCGGACGCGCACGTACCTGACCTCGCTGCCGTTCAGGGCGAGGGAGACGGCGTTGGCGGCGGCCGGGTCGAAGCGGCGGGTCTGAGTGCCGGCCAGGGTGGTGAAGGCGCTGCCGTCGGTGGAGCCGAGGACGGCGAGGTCCTGGTCGCGCGCCTCCCAGCCGGTCGGCAGCTTGAGGACGACACGGTCGACGCGGACGGCCGCGCCGAGATCGACCTGCGCCCATTGCGGGAAGGCACCGGCCGGACCCTCCCAGTAGCTGGCCTGGCTGCCGTCGGTGAGATTGGCCGCCGGATAGCCGCCGAGCGCGCCGGAGACCGCGGCGGGTCTGCCGCGCGCGAGGTCGGTGTCCGCAGCGCCGGCGGCCTGCGCGGGGACGGGCAGCAGCCCGAGGGCGATCAGGGCCGCGATCAGCAGCGCCCTCACCAGTCGTCGTCCGTACACAGCGACTCGCATTCTTTTGAGTAATTCAGTCGATGTTTTGCGGAATCTGGTGGCACAGGTTTCTACCGGATGACGATGCTGTCAACGGATCGGACAGGGAAATGACAAAGGCACCGCTTCCGGAGCCGTCGGTACGACGGCAGGAAACGGTGCCTTTGAGGAGGAACCGGTACGGTGCTCCGCCAGCGGGCCGGGGGTGCGGTGCTCCGCCAGCGGGCCGGGGGTGCGGTGCTCCGCTAGCGGGCCGGCGGCGGGGCGGTCGATCCGCGCACGACCAGTTCGGGCTCGAAGAGCAGCTCGCCCGGGTGGGAGTGGGCGCCCTGGATCTGGGAGCAGAGCAGATCGACGGCGGCCCGCCCCATCGCCTCGATGGGCTGCCGGACGGTCGACAGCGGCGGCTCGGTGCAGTTCATGAAGGCGGAGTCGTCGAAGCCGACGACCGAGACGTCCTGGGGGACGCGGAGCCCGCGACGGCGGGCGGCCCGGATGGCCCCGAGGGCGAGGGGGTCGCTGGCACAGACGATGCCGGTGACGCCCTGCTCCAGAAGGCCGTTGGCAGCGGCCTGCCCGCCTTCGAGGGAGAAGATCGAGCGCACGATCTGCTCGTCGGGCAGCGGGGTGCCGGCCGCCTCGGCCGCCGCGCGAGCGGCCTGCAGCTTGCGCCCGGAGGGCATGTGGTCGGCGGGGCCCAGGAGCAGACCGATCTTCTCGTGGCCGAGCGAGACCAGGTGGCGCCAGGCCTGTTCGACGGCGACGGCGTCGTCACAGGCCACGCAGGGGAAGTCGAGGCCCTCGATGGAGGCGTTGATGAGGACGACCGGGATGTTGCGCTCGGCGAGCTGGTGGTAGTGCTCGTGCGGGGCGTCGGCCTGTGCGAACAGACCTCCGGCGAACACGACGCCGGAGACCTGCTGCTGGAGGAGGAGCTCCACGTAGTCGGCCTCGGAGACACCGCCCTTGGTCTGCGTGCAGAGCACGGGGGTGAGCCCCTGCTGGGCGAGGGCGCCACCGATGACCTCGGCGAAGGCCGGGAAGATGGGGTTCTGCAGCTCCGGCAGGACGAGGCCGACAAGACGGGCGCGCTCACCCCTGAGCTGAGTGGGCCGCTCGTAGCCGAGGACGTCGAGGGCGGTGAGCACCGACTGTCTGGTCGCCTCGGAGACTCCGGGCTTGCCGTTGAGGACACGGCTGACCGTAGCCTCGCTGACCCCCACCTTCTTCGCCACCTGAGCAAGTCGTCGCGTCATACACGCAAGACTAGCGCAAGCATCGCAAGAGAATGACAGCCAGTTGCAGTTCTCACGCAAACCGTCGACTGGGCGTCGGTGGCTGACGACGACGGTGGACACGGCACCCTCGCCGCGCAGCCGAGCCGGCACATCACGTGAGCGGGACAAAACCACCCGCTTCGACGGTTCGCGTCCGAGTATGGGGATACCCGCACGGCATGACACGGATATGGCAGAACAAGCGGGGTGCACAGGACCAGCTGGACGGTCGGCATCGTGGCGCCGGCCGTGGGACAGATGGTGGCGGTGAGACCGGACCGGATCCGGAGCCGGAGAGCCGTGCTCCGGACCGGCCCACCGAAGTGCCGAAGAAGTCGTGGTGGGCCGTGCTCAAACGGACGGTGGCGGAGTTCAAGGACGACGAGCTCACCGACCGGGCGGCGGCGTTGACGTACTACGGGATTCTGGCCTTGTTCCCTGCCCTGCTCGTGCTGGTCTCGGTGCTTGGCATCGCGGGCAAGGAGGCGACGCAGAGCGTCCTGGACAACATCACGAAGCTCACGCCGGGCTCGATCCGGGACATCATCACCGATGCGGTGACCCAGCTGCAGGCCAGCAGCGGCACGGGATCCGTCATGGCGATCGTCGGTCTGCTGTTGGCGCTGTGGTCGGCGTCAGGGTATGTGGCCGCGTTCATCCGCACCTCCAACGCGGTCTATGACATCCCGGAGGGGCGTTCGGTGTGGAAGGTCACGCCCCTCCGGCTCGTTCTGACACTGGTGCTGCTGCTCCTTGCCTGCGTCAGCGCTCTGATCGTGGTGTTCACCGGGGCTCTGGCCAAGCAGGTGGGCACCGCCCTGGGCGTGGGGAACACCGCGTTGACGGTGTGGTCGATCGCCAAGTGGCCGGTGCTGGTCGTGCTGGTGGCCGCCATGATCACGATCCTGTACTGGGCGTCGCCGAACGCAAGGGTCCGCGGCTTCAAGTGGATCACTCCTGGAAGCTTCCTGGCCCTGGTCCTCTGGATGATCGCTTCGGCGGGCTTCGCGCTGTACGTGGCGAACTTCGGCGCCTACAACAAGACCTACGGCACCCTGGCCGGGGTGATCATCTTCCTGGTGTGGCTGTGGATCACGAACCTGGCGATTCTGTTGGGCCTGGAATTCGATGCCGAGCTGGCACGCGAGCGCGCGATCATCGGCGGCCACCCCGCCGATGAGGAGCCGTACGTCGAGCCGCGCGACACCCGCAAGTGGAGTGATGCCGAGCGAAGGGAGCTCGGCGGCGGGTGAGCCCGTCGTCGCTCAGTTCCGTGCTCGGCAGATGCTGCCGGCGGCGTCCGCGACCGACCGTGACCGTTGCGGTCGATCTCGTCGTTGTCGCCCGCCGCCGTAGAAGGGAGGCCTCATCCGCGCTGGTGCACCGTGGCGCGGTTTCGGGCGGGGAGCATGCGGGCGCGCCCCGCGGGTAGATGGCAGCTTGGCTTCGCTCGTGCTCGACGAGAGGGGCGGCGCATGAGCCAGAACAAGAGCCACGACGGATTCGTCCCGTCGTCCAGGAGCCCGGGTGAGGAGAATCTGGACCGGCTCGAGCAGGGGCTACGGCACATCGCCCGCGCGCACGGGCGGATGCACGACCTGCTGGACGCGGTCCTTCTGATCAGCCGTGAACTGGACCTGAACCTGGTCCTCCACAAGATCATCGATACGGCGCGGCAGCTGGTCGACACCCGCTACGCCGCCCTGGGCGTCCTCGGATCGCACGGCGAGTTCATCGACCTGATCACCTCGGGCTTCGGCGCGGATCTGACCGCCCGGCTCGGCGGCACACTCCCGCACGGAACCGGACTCCTCGGAGACCTGGTCCGCGACCCGAAGCCGCTGCGCGTGCAGGACCTCGCCCACCACCCGCACGCCGCAGGGTTCCCCGAGGGCCACCCTCCGATGAGCACCCTCCTCGGGGTGCCGATCCGGGTGCGCAGCACCGTGTACGGGAACCTGTACCTCGCCGACAAGACCGACGGCAGCGCCTTCACGGACGACGACGAGGCCGTCGTCACCGGCCTGGCCAGCGCCGCCGGCGTGGCGATCGAGAACGCCCGCCTGTACGAGCAGCTGCGCCGGGCCACCGAGGAGTTCCAGCGGCGCCTCCTCCCCGACATTCCGCGGCTGGACGGCCTTGAGCTGCACGCCCACTACCAGCCCTCCACCGAGACGCCGCGGATCGGCGGCGACTGGTACGACTTCATCCACCTGCCCGACCACGTGCCGTGCCTGATGCTGGGCGACGTCATGGGCCACGGCCTCCCCGCGGCCACCGTGATGAGCCAGATCAGCAACATGCTGCGCGTCATCGCCTTCGACGAGCAGGAACCGCCCAGCCGCATCCTGCACCGCCTCGACACCGTCCTGCACGAACTGCACGGCGGCCCGATGGCCACCGTCATCATCGCCCGTCTCGAACCCCAGGGCAGCGGCCGCCTCCTGCAATGGGCCAGCGCCGGCCACCTCCCTCCGCTCCTGGTCACCCCCGGACACGAGGCCGCCTACCTGCACGCCGACACCGGCCTGCCCCTGGGCGTCGACCCGGACCTTCCGCGCCCCGACCACGAACAACACCTCCCGGTGGGAAGCGCCGTCCTCCTGCACACAGACGGCCTGGTCGAAGAACGCGGCGAGTCCCTCGACACCGGCATGGAGGCGGCGGCCGGCATCGCCGCCACGCATGCCGGCAAACCTCTCCCGGACCTCGTCGACGCACTCATCAAAGCCCGCGGCGGCGCCTTCGAGGACGACGTCGCACTCCTCGCCGCCCGCATCACACCCTGCTCCGAGGAGAGCGGCTGACCCTGTGGACAGAAGAATCGAACGCCGCCGACGTGCGGAGCGGGAAGTCGAACCAGAACTCATCTCCCCGGCATCCGGAGTGCGTCCTCCTCGGATCTCTCCTCAACGGCAGGAGGCAGACGTCCCGTCGACCGGATCGTGGTGAATGCGGTCCGCAGGCAGACTCATGGCCCTCAGCCTCGGCACCGTGGCGGCGACCACGGCGGGCGGGCCGCTCACATAGGCCACATGCTCGGACCAGTCGCCGTGCCGGGCCACCGTGTCGGCCATCGAGCCGGCTTCACCGTGCATCGGGACGGCACGCAGCCAGGGGTGGCGCGTCTCCAGCTCGGCGAGGGCGGTCGTGTCGTACAGGTCGTCCCGTGTGCGGGCACCGAGGAACAGGTGCACGCTGCGGCCGCACGGGCGGCGCATGGCCAACTCGTCGAGCAGTGCCTTGGCTGTGGCCCATCCGGTCCCGACCGCCACGATCAGTACGTCGCGTGCCACGCCGTCGTCCAGCGTCATGGATCCCTGCGCCGGTCCCAGGCGCAGCTGGTCGCCCACACGTGTGCGCGCCACCAGCGCGTCGCTCACCCCGCCCGGTCCGGTACGACGTACGTGGAACTCCAGCTCCCCGTCCGTCCGGGGCGCGCGGGCGACCGTGTACGGCCGCCAGGTGTGCGGCAGCAGCGGAGACTCGATCCTGGTGTACTGCCCGGCACGGTACGGAAACGGTTCTGCGGTGCGGACTCGGAGGACGGCGACACCGGGCCCGCACACCCGGTGCCCCGTCACCGTCGCGTTCCAGTAGGCTGGCTCGGCCAATGCCTCACGCGCGCCGTCGACCATGGACGTGACGGCGAACCTCACCATCCGCACCCACGCCTGCTCCAGTTCCTCGACCCAGCGCTCGCCCGCACTGCGGCGCAGGGCCGCGACGAGCGCGGACTCGAACACCTCGAAATGCACGGGCCGCACCCCCAGCTTTCGGTGATCGCGGCCCAAACGGGCGCAGAAGTCGGCCACCTCTTCCGGCCGGTCCAGGTGCTCGATGAGGTACCAGAAGGCCCGTTCCAGATGAGCCTGCTGGAAGTCCATCGAGTCGGGGAACAGCCCGCGCAGATACGGATGCTGCTCGAACATCGCCTGATAGATGTGGGTGATGAGGTCGCTGAACGGCGTCACCAGCGCCAGATGGCGGTTGATCGTCTCCTGGTCGTCGGTCCCGTACCAGGCGCGCCCCGACTCCGCCGGCCTGACGGCCCCGGCCGGGGCGAGCAGCTGCCGGCGCAGCCGCATCGCGTCGTGGCGCGCGAGGAGCGCGTGGTACTCGTCGTACGTGTCGCTTGTGGTGGTGCTCACCTGCTGGCCCAATTCCTAGCGTGTGTCCCGCGTCTCCGCCCCCGTCCCCGGCGGACGGCAGCGAGGCTTCGTCAATGCCGTCTCGGGGCGATGACACACCGGGGGCGGGACACTCCGCCGAACAGACCCGGTGGCAGCGGCAGCACCGTGGCCGCGGCCGGAAGACACGTCAGTCTCGCACCGCTGTCTCCCTGCCGTCCGGCCTCATCGGGCAGGGTCTTTCGGCCCCTTCCCTTCCTCCTCCCGTTCCGCCCGGCGCACCACACGGTCGGGCGCGACCGGCGCGACCGGCACGGCCTTCGAGGTGGGCGAGGTGATCACTCACGCCCCCTGCCCCGCCGCACCGCGCTCGCCGCGACGAGCGCCAGGACGGCGAGGGTGGCGAGGATCGTGGGCACCGCCACGGTCACTGCGCCGCCCGCTCCGCGGTTCCGGCCCCAGGTCGACAGCAGCAACGCGATGACCACCGAGGCGGCCAGCCCCGCGCCGATTCTGCGGGCGAAGGCATGCTGGGGCGGCGGGGGTGTCTTCCGCAGCGGGGTGGAGTCCAGGGCCACCCAGCACGCCGCGTCCTCCCGCTCCTCGCGGTTGCGCCGAACCGCCGCGCCCGCGCGCGTCGTTGCGCTCGCGACGGCACCGGCCACCGCCGCCGCCAGGAGGAACGGGCCCGGAGCATCCGCGAGGAGCAGCAGAGCGGTCACGCCGGCGGTGGCCCAGCCGGTGACGCACGCCGTCGCGGCCAGGCGCCGGGAGGCGGGTCGGTCCGCACCCGCGCGCAGGTCGACGAGGGCGGGGACGTACCAGACACACCCGGAGGCGGTCACGGCACCGACGCCCAGGGCCAGGACGGCCGCGGTCACCGGTGCTCCGCCGTCTCGTCGGACCGGTTCTCCAGCCGGTCGAGGGCCGCGAGCTCGGGGTGGTGCAGGTCGAAGGCGGGGGATTCGGAGCGGATCTTCGGCAGGGTGAGGAAGTTGTGCCGGGGCGGCGGGCAGGAGGTCGCCCATTCCAGGGAACGCCCGTACCCCCAGGGGTCGTCGGACTCGACCCTCTTCCCGTAACGGCCGGTCTTCCAGACGTTGTAGAAGAACGGCAGGAAGGAGAGACCGAGGAGGAACGAGCCGATGGTGGAGACGGTGTTGAGGGCGGTGAAGCCGTCGGCGTCCAGGTAGTCGGCGTAGCGGCGGGGCATTCCTTCGGCGCCGAGCCAGTGCTGGACGAGGAAGGTGGCGTGGAAGCCGACCGTGAGGGTCCAGAACGTGATCTTGCCGAGCCGTTCGTCGAGCATCTTGCCGGTGAACTTGGGCCACCAGAAGTGGAAGCCGGCGAACATCGCGTACACCACGGTGCCGAACAGCGTGTAGTGGAAGTGCGCGACGACGAAGTACGAGTCGGAGACGTGGAAGTCCATCGGGGGCGAGGCCAGGATGACGCCGGTCAGTCCGCCGAAGGTGAAGGTCATGAGGAAGCCGGTGGCCCAGAGCATCGGGGTCTCGAAGGACAGCGAGCCCTTCCACATCGTTCCGATCCAGTTGAAGAACTTCACGCCGGTCGGTACGGCGATGAGGAACGTCATGAAGGAGAAGAACGGGAGGAGCACGCCACCGGTGACGTACATGTGGTGCGCCCACACGGTCACGGACAGGCCGGCGATCGCGATCGTCGCGGCCACCAGACCGATGTAGCCGAACATCGGCTTGCGGCTGAAGACCGGAACGACCTCGGAGATGATGCCGAAGAACGGCAGAGCCAGGATGTACACCTCGGGATGGCCGAAGAACCAGAAGAGGTGCTGCCAGAGCAACGCGCCGCCGTTGCCCGGGTCGAAGACGTGCGAGCCGAACTTCCGGTCGCATTCGAGGGCGAAGAGCGCGGCGGCGAGGACCGGGAAGACCATCAGCACGAGAAGGGACGTGAGCAGCACGTTCCAGGTGAAGATGGGCATCCGGAACATCGTCATGCCCGGGGCGCGCATGCAGATGATCGTGGTGATGAAGTTGACCGCGCCCGCGATCGATCCGAAGCCCGAGAGCGCGACGCCCATGATCCACAGGTCGGCGCCGAGGCCGGGCGAGTGGATGGCGTCGGAGAGCGGCGCGTAGAGGAACCAGCCGAAGTCCGCCGCCCCGCCGGGCGTCAGGAAGCCGCCGGCGGCGATCAGCGAGCCGAAGAGGTACAGCCAGTACGCCAGCATGTTCAGCCGGGGGAAGGCGACGTCCGGCGCACCGATCTGCAAGGGCATGATCCAGTTCGCGAAGCCGGTGAAGAGCGGCATGGCGAAGAGCAGCAGCATGATCGAGCCGTGCATGGTGAACGCCTGGTTGAACTGCTCGTTCGACATGATCTGCGTGCCGGGGCGGGCCAGCTCCGCGCGCATCATCAGGGCCATGACACCCCCGATGACGAAGAAGAAGAGCGCGGAACAGAGATAGAGCGTGCCGATCTGCTTGTGGTCGGTGGTCGTCAGCCACCCCACCCACGAGGGCCGGGCCGGCCGTGCGGCGCCCTCCTCGGCCGCTCGCGGGAGTCGCGGCTCCCTTGCCTTCACCTGAATACTGCGTGCCTCGTCCACCGGACGACGACCTCCACTTCCGCGTTCTGTTGCCAGGGGCCGGGAAGCGGTCGCGTACGGGGGATTGCCGCGGCGCTTCCCGGCCGCCGACCCATGCTCGTGGCCGCGTCCCGGGATCCGGCAGGGCCGAGCGGTACCCGACGGCGGGGCGGCGGGAGGGCCGTTCGACCCCTGCCGTTCGCGGTGACCGTGCACCACGTACCCTGCGGACGTGTTCGACACCGCACCCCACCCCGCCTGGCCGCGACTCGACGTCCCCGACCGGATGCACGGCCTGCTCGCGGCGGTCATGGACCTCGGCCGCGACCTCGAACTCCCGCAGGTGCTGCGGAGCATCGTGGAGGCGGCCGTCAGCCTCACCGACGCCGAGTACGGAGCCCTCGGCGTGATCGACAACCGGCAGAAGTTCTCCCAGTTCCTGCCCGTGGGCATGGCCGACGGCCTGGTGACGCGGATCGGTCCGGCGCGGTGCGGTCACGGCATCCTCGGCGAGCTCATCCGCAATCCCTCGGCCGGCTTCCCAGCAGCTTCGGCTTCCCGCCGGACCATCCGCCGATGCGCACCTTCCTCGGAGCGCCGATCCGGGTACGGGACGAGGTGTTCGGCAACATCTACCTGACCGAGAAGCGGGGCGGCGGCACCTTCGAGGCGGACGACGAGGCGGTCCTCACGACGCTGTCGATGGCGGCGGGTGTCGCGGTCGACAACGCCCGGCCCTACCACGACAGTCGGCGTCGCGAGCACCGCCTGGAGGCGCTCGGCGAAATCACCCGCACGCTGCTCGCGGGCACCGACACCGACGAGGTCCTGCGTCTGATCGCCCGGTGGGCCATGGAGGTGGCCGATGCCGACCTCGCCGCCGTCCTCCTCCCCTCGGCTCCGGCGACCTGACCGTACGGGTCGCGCACGGCGACGCCGCCGAACTCGTCCGGGGAGCGCGGCGGATGCCGGCGTCCGGCTCGCTCGCCGGCCTCGCGGCGCGCACCCGCGGGCCCGTGGTCACGACCGACGTGTACCGATCCCCGGGCCCTGCCCATCGGCGGTACGGCCGGAGAGGAGCACGGCCCCGTGGTGGCCGTGCCGCTGCCCGTCGACGCCGCTGTGTGCGGCGCTCTGCGGCTGAGCCGTAGGGCAGGACGGCCGGGCTTCGACACCACGGAGACCCTGCTGATCAGTGGTTTCGCCGATCAGGCGGCCATCGCCCTCGAACGCGCCCGGCGGCGGGCCGAGTCCGAGGAGCTGGCGGTGCTCCAGGACCGCGACCGCATCGCCCGCGACCTGCACGACGTCGCGATCCAGCGACTGTTCGCCACGGGCATGACGCTGCAGGGCGCGACCCGGACGATCGGGGACGCCGGGGCCGCCGAGCGGGTCACCCGTGCGGTGGACGATCTCGACGCCACCATCCAGATCATCCGCTCGACGATCCTCCAGCTGCGCACGACCGCCGACGACCTGGGCGGTCCCGCGCTGCGCCGGCGGCTGGCCGAGACGGCCCAACTGGCCGCCCAGCAGTTGGGGTTCACACCCTCGTTGCGCATCACGGGGCCGGTCGACAGCGCCGTTCCGGAGCAGCTGGCCGAGCATGTGCTGGCCGTGGCGGCGGAGGCGCTGAGCGATGCCGCGCGGCACGCACGGGCCAGCCGCGCGGATGTCGTGCTCGCCGTCCCGGACACGGCCGACCAGCTCGTCCTCACCGTCACGGACGACGGTGCGGGCCTGGGGGACGCCCGGCCGACGAGCGGGCTGCTCAACATGGGCTCGCGAGCGGAACAGTGCCGGGGCACCCTCCGCCTGGAGTCACCCGTGGAGGGCGGCACGAGGGTCACCTGGAGCGCACCGCTCCCCGCCGGCTGACCGGTCCGCGGATGCAGGCACGGGGCGCCGGACGTCCCGGTACGCGGACGCGGGGGGGGCACACCTCCGCGTACGCAGACGCGGGGAGCCGCACCTCCACGTACACAGGCGCGGGAAGCCGCACATCCGGGTACGCGGACGCGGGAAGCGCACCTCCACGCACGCAGACGCGGGGAGCCGCACCTCCACGCACGCAGACGCGGGAAGCATACCTCCACGCACGCAGACGCGGGAAGCCGCACCTCCACGCACGCAGACGCGGGAAGCCGCACCTTCACGTACGCAGACGCGGGAAGCCGCACACACGGGGAACGGCTCCCGCCCGCGGCCTCCGCCTCATGGTCGGGTGCCCTGCGGCTCCCGGAGCCGTTCGGCGATCAGCGCCGCCTGGACGCGCCGCCCCACACCCAGCTTCCCCAGGATCGACGAAACGCGGTTCTTCACCGTCTTCTCGGCCAGGAACAGCCGATCGGCGATCTGCCGGTTCGTCAGCCCCAGGCCGATCAGGTCCAGGATCTCCAGCT
Source organism: Streptomyces sp. NPDC002825 (assembly GCF_040295385.1). Taxonomy (NCBI): domain Bacteria; kingdom Bacillati; phylum Actinomycetota; class Actinomycetes; order Kitasatosporales; family Streptomycetaceae; genus Streptomyces; species Streptomyces sp. NPDC002825. The sequence continues at coordinate 55,419 of NZ_JBEOVH010000011.1, read as the reverse complement.
CACGGGGCGAGAGGCGGTCGAGCTCTCCGGGCGCGACGGCCTTGGGCTCGGGATCGGGTACGGAGCCCCGTATCCGGGCCATCACCCGGCCCGTCATCCGGGGGTCGAGCAGCGACTTGCCCGTCGCCACCGTACGGATGGCGGCGACCAGGTCCGACCCCCCGATCTGCTTGAGGACGTAACCCGCCGCACCGGCCATGATGGCATCGAACAAGGCCTCGTCGTCGTCGAACGAGGTCAGCATCAGGCAGGCGAGGTCCGGGAGCTCCGCGCGAAGCTCGCGGCACACCTCGACGCCCTCGTGATCGCCGCCGGTCGCTCCGCCGAGGCGCACGTCGAGCACGGCGACGTCCGGCCGCGCGGCAGGCACCCGAGCGAGCGCCTCACGGGCGTTCGCGGCCTCGCCCACCACGACGATGCCCGGCTCGGCTTCGAGCAGATCCCGTACGCCCCGCCGGACCACCTCGTGGTCGTCGAGCAGAAAGACCCGCACGGGCGCGGTGGATGACGAGGCGGGGTGGCGGGCGGTCAGCATGCCTTCCTCGCACAGGATCCGCACGCTTCGCCGATCCCGCAGGAGGTCACGGCCGCGCCCGCCGCACTCGTCCGCGCCACCACACGGGTCCCCCGCGCGCAGTACCAGGCCGCGTTGGAGCAGAACCCCGCCGCGAGCACCCAGACGGCTCCGGCCCAGGAACCCCGGGAGAAGGACACGACGGCCGCGGCCGTACAGAGCAGAAAGAGCACGAGGGCCGCGAGAGCGACTTGACGGGAAGGACGGGGTTTCACGGAGAACTCCTGATCAAGCGGCAACAGCCGCGATGTGAGCGGTGGACCACCCGCTGCTGCGGTGCCGGGCCAAGCACGGGACGAGCGCCAGTATCGCAACGCCTCCATCGGACCGAACGGCCCTGGTCCGATAGGGCCGAACAGCCCTATCGGACTGTCGGCCCGCCGTGATCGACTCACCCCCGCGGCCCGGTGCGCCGGCCTCGACACGGTCCGGCCGTCCCCCGGACCCACGGCCCGCGCGCCCGGGCCGCGCCATGGCGTGCGTACGGACGTCACAGGCTCTGCCATGCCGACCAGAAGCGGGTCGTGATCAGCAGGAGGATGCTCGCGCACCAGACGGCCGGTACGACCCAGTGGAACTCCGCCACGGCGGCGACCAGCGGCCTGGGCGCGCGCAGAATCCGGTGCCGCAGGTTGTGCACCGTGGTGTACCAGAACATGACGACGGTCGCCGCCCAGGCGAGACAGCACCACAGGCACAGGGCACCGATCTCGTACAGTGCCTGGCTCATCAGCCACATGCAGAAGCCCACACCGAACAGCATCCCGGCGTTGAGGCCGAGCCAGAACCAGCGGTGGTGGCGGGCCCCGGCGAGAGCGCCCGCGCCGATCGCGACGACGACGCCGTACGTGACGAGACCGAGCATCGGGTTCGGGAAGCCGAACACCGACGCCTGCTCGCTGCGCATCACGTTCGTGCAGGACAGGACGGGGTTGATCGTGCAGGACGGCACGAACGCCGGGTCCTCCAGGAGGAGGAACTTGTCGAGCGTGATCACCCACGAGGCGAGGAGGCCCAACCCACCGGTGACGATCAGGAGCCACGCGAAGGCGCGGGAAGCTCCGATCGTACGATCGGCCGGAGTGGTCGCGCGGATGGCGGCGGAACTACGAAGAGCGTTGGTCATCTCGGCTTTTCCTGGGAACGAACGGGGAAGGGAACAGAGCCGTGGGCCGGCGCGGGCTCGTCGCGTCGCGTATCGGCTCACGGACCGCCGCGACCGGCCACACCACATCCACCGGCACGCCTCGGGCACGTGCGTACGCCACCAGGTGTGCGGTGGCGTCCCTCCCGTCGGTAGGGGAACCGTCCCAGACCGCGAGGAGCCGGGAGCACTGGCTGATGAGCGCCTCGTCCGCGCTCACGCAGGCGTCGCGGGAGCCGGGGTCGTAGGCGAGGAGCCGCACCTCCTGGGCCAGGGCGATCACCTCCCGGGCCGGTTCCCGGTCGGTCGGCGGCAGCGCTGCGGGCACCGCTCCCTGCGCGGGCAGGAGGACGACGAGCCGCCGGCCCGACGCGTGCACCGCCCGGCCGAAGGCCGCGGACAGCGCCGTACCACCGCGGACCAGACCGACTGCCGGGTCCCCGAGGCGCTCCAACCGCACAAGGAACTCACGCTCGACCGCTCTCCGCGTGTCCGGTGCCAGGTCGGCGTGTCCCACCGCCGTGATCATCGTTCCCCTCACCTTTCTGCCCTGGGGCGCTACGTCGACGTGCTCCGCACGGGACCGGCTCGGGCGCCGGCGCAACCGACATGAGCCCGAACCGGCGCCCGCAGCACAGTGAACAGACATGGCCCGGCGCGCCGACAGGGGCCGAACGGCCCCTCCGCGGTGCGAGGCGGCTCGCCTTCACACGCAACCGGCAACCGGAACCCCGTAATCCGCCCCCTCCCCCGCATCGTCGACGCGGACGACGTCGTCATCCACGCCCCGTCGGCATCCGGGCGCTCCGGGACTCCCGTGCCTCGGAGCGCTCCGGATGCGGGGCGACCGCGTCACGTGCTCCGGATGCCGGAGAGAAGACGGACGCACCGCGTCCGCCCGGTCGGCCCCACGGCTCTGCGGGGGGGGCAGCGCCTTACACCGCGCCCAGCAGTTCGTCTGCGGCACGCTGCCCGCTCGCCACGCAGTGGGCGATGCCGACACCGTCGTAGGCCGCTCCGCACACACGTATCGCCGGCAGCTTCGCGACCGCTTCCCTGATCCGCTCGATCCGTGCCGTGTGCCCGACCAAGTACTGAGGCAGCCCGTCGTGCCAACGGCTGACCTTCGCCGCGACGGGCGCGGCGGTGAGTCCCAGGATCTCGCCCAGGTCGCGGCGCGCGACCTCGATGAGTTCCGCGTCGTCCAGGTACAAGGCCTGTTCGTCCCCGTGCCGTCCGATCGATGCCCGCAGGACGAAGAGACCGGTGGCGTTCTCCCTCAGCCAACGCCACTTGTGCGTCAGCAGGGTGGCTGCCTTGATCGTGCGCCCCTCCACCGGTGGCACGAGGAATCCGCTGCCGCCGGGCAGGACGGGCAGGTCCGCCCGGCGGAAGGCCAGCGTCACCAGCGCGGGCGAGGCGTACTCGATGCCCGACAGTTCGGCCGCCGCCGTCGGGCTCTCGGCCTCGAGGAGTCTCGCGGCATTCCACGCCGGCGCGGCGACGACCACGGCGTCCGCGGCAAGGAAGCGATCGGCCGTACGGATCTGCCAGCCGTCCTCGGTACGGGTCAGCGCGAGGACCGGGGAGTCGATAAGGATCTCCCCGCCCCGGGCTCGTACGGCGTCGGCGACGGCACCCGGCAGCCGGCCGACACCGCCCGTGATCCCCATGAACACCGGGCCTGCGGGCGCGTCCGGCGCGGGCGTGCGGTGCAGGGAGGCGACGGCGTCGAGCAGTGAGCCGTGCTGCCGGGCCGCCTCGTAGAGGGCGGGAAGCGTCGCGCGCATCGAGATGCGGTAGGCGTCCCCCGCGTACACGCCGTCGAGCAGGGGCTCCAGGAGCCGGTCGACGACCTCCTTGCCGTACCGTTCGGCCACGTACGCGCCGATCGCGACGTCCTCCCCGACGGGGGTACGCGGCAGGGCGCGGTCCTGCTTCATGCGCGCGACGCCCTCCGGGGAGACCAGGCCCTCCAGTGCCGCCCAGTCCCCCGGCACCCCGAGGACGTGGCCACGGGGCATGACGCGCAGCGCGCCGCGGCTCCACACGGAGGCCGAGGTCGTCACGGCCGGCTCCAGGCATTCCCCGAGTCCTACGGCCCGGGCCAGCTCGACCGCCTCGGGTCGCAGCGCGAACAGGGCCTCCGCGCCCAGGTCGACGGGCACGCCCGCGATCTCCCCGGCCCACAGCTTGCCGCCCAGCCGCCCGGAGGCCTCGAGGAGCGTCACGCGGGCGCCCGATTCGACGAGCCGGTGGGCGGCCGCGAGACCGGAGACACCTCCTCCCACCACGACGACGTGTCCCGGTGTGGCCTGACCACGCATGTGCGTTCCTTTCGCGCGAGAACTGCTCGGCGGACCTCCGGCCGGGTCCCGGAGCGTCGGTGGGCCGGAGGTCCATGAGCAGTGAACGGGAGCGCTCCGCACCGGCAAAAGGGGCCGAACGGCCCCATCGGAACATCACCGCGGGCCCGTAACTTACGGACCCGTAGGTACGACAGCTCCCGTGAAAGGCCCGCTCGCCGTGACCATGCCGTCTCCCCGCACGTCCGATTCCAGGTCGGACATCCGCATCCTGCACGCGCTCGAGGAAGTCGTGGAGCACGAACTCGACCGCCACTTGCGCGTCTTCAAGGAGTGGATGCCCCACGAGTACGTTCCCTGGTCCAGCGGGCGGGACTTCGACGGGCCTCTGAAAGGTGAGCCCTGGGCTCCGGAGCAGTCTCCCCTGTCCGACGTGGGCCGGGTGTCGATGGTGGTGAACCTCCTGACCGAGGACAACCTGCCCAGCTACCACCACGAGATCGCCACCCTGTTCGGGCGTGACGGAGCGTGGGGCACGTGGGTGCACCGCTGGACGGCGGAGGAAGCCCGGCACTCGATCGTGATGCGGGACTACCTCCTCGCCTCGCGTGCGGTGGATCCCGCGGCGCTGGAGCGCGCCCGGATGACCCACATGTCCACGGGCTTCGAGTCGGACAACCGCCACTCGCCCCTGCACACGGTGGCCTATGTCGCCTTCCAGGAACTTGCCACCCGGATCTCGCACCGCAACACCGGTCACAACTCGGGGGACCCCGTGTGCGACCGGCTGCTCGCGAGGGTCGCCCTCGACGAGAACCTGCACATGATCTTCTACCGCAACCTCCTCAAGGCGGCCCTGGAGATCGCCCCCGACGACGCCATGCGCGCCGTCGCCGACGTGGTCTCGGGCTTCCGGATGCCGGGCCACGGGCTGCCAGGTTTCGAGCGGGCCGCGGCCCGCATCGCCCTCGGAGGTGTGTACGACCTGCGCATCCACCACGACGACGTCCTGCAACCCGTACTGCGTCACCTCAAGGTCATGGACCTCTCCGGACTCGGCCCGGAGGGTCTCAAGGCCCAGCAGGAACTGGGCGAGTTCCTCACGTCGTTGGACACCCAGGCCACCCGTTTCGAGGAGCGCAGGGCCGCGCTCCTGGCGCGACGGGACGCCGCCCGGGGCTGCAACGGCTGACGGCCCGCCACGCGAAGCCCGGCGCGGGCCGCGTTCACGCCGCCGACCGGCTGGACGGCCGGCCTGAGGGACGGCCGGGCCCGGGCGGGCCGTGCCGGGGATCGCCCGCCAACCCCGCCCGTACGGTCGGCGGAAGGCCCGCCGGGCGCTGGGGGCGCCGTCCGGCGGCTTTCCGGTGGGCGGGGCGCGTGCCTTGACGATGTCGGCGATCCCACCGGGCACCTCCGTCACCGGCTTCCGCGTACTGGACGCCCGGTCGGGCAGGCACAGGGGCCGAACGACCCTTTCGTGACGCCCCGCCCAGGCGTCTACTGAAACTCCTCCGCCTCCCGCTCAACAGGACACTCCCGATGAACGACACTCCGGCCCACCGGGCATGCGCGGCGTCCGCCGCCCCGCGCCGCACCGTGCAACTCGATCCCGACGAGGCCCTGCGCCTGCTGGGCAGTGTCCCCATGGGCCGGATCGTCTTCACCCGACAGGCGCTGCCGGCCATCCGCCCGGTGAACCACATCCTCGACGAGGGCCAGATCGTCATCCGCATCCACGAAGGCGCCGCGCTGACACTGAGCACCCGCGAGGCCGACAGCCCCGGCGTCGTCGTCGCGTACGAGGCCGACGCCATCGACACCGCCGCCCGCCTCGGCTGGAGTGCCGTCGTCACCGGATACTGCCGCCTGGTGACGGACCCGGCGGACATCGCCCGCTACCAAGCACTGCTCCACCCGTGGTCGGACCAGCACATGGACCAGGTCGTACGCATCCACCCCGACCTGGTCACGGGCATCCGTCTCCTCGACCCGAACAACCCCCACTGAAGGGGCCCCAAGACGGGACGAAGCCCCGTTGACCGGCGCAGGACGGGCAGCAAAGACCGGTGTCCCACTCGCTGCCACGCCGACCGGCGGGAACCGCAACGACACCACCCAGCTCATCCCGCTCCTGGAAGCGGTGCCGCCTGTGCGGGGCCAGCGCGGCTGTCCGCGGCGGCGCCCCGATGTCGTCCTCGCCGACGGCGGGTACGACCCACGACGAGAGTCACCACCTGATCTGGGAGCTGTGACTGAAACCGCTGGTCGCGCCACCCGGTCCCTCGTCCTCTCGCAGTAGCCAATCCCGGACCGAAGGAGCTTCGTCAAGAAGCCGTCTGACCTGCATCCCCTCTTCGCGTGAGGTCACCTTCGGCAGCGGGGTGAAGTCGTCGGGAATCGCGTCCAGCAAGCTCACCACACGGTCTCCCGTACGAAGAGTGATCAGTAGTTCCCACCGCACGTGACAGGGGACGTCCGGGCGGTGGGACAGGGTGTGCCACAGGGCCGGCCAGAGGTAGTGGTTGCCGTCGGGGGCGGCATTCGCCCGCAGCCACTCCGGGTCCAACCGCCGGCTCAGGCCGAGGTCACCCGCGCGCTCCCCAAGCCGGAACAACGAGGCCGAATCGATGACCTTCACCTCGTGCGGCAGTGACTGTTCGACGTCCATCGCCCCCATGCTGCCCGACAGAACTGGCATGGACGATTCGAATCGGGGTCTGGCGCAAGTCGTGTGAGGTCGTCACCGAGCGTCGCGAGACCACGGGGGTTTGCCACTGGGGCGTCACGGGAGGCAGCGGCTACGCCTAGGGAATTGCGCCGCGCCGAGCTCCGGAAGCGGTTCTTCCTGGGCACCCGAAGATGTGTCTGACCAACTCGTTAAGCTCAGCACCGTGTCTGCCGATCACCACCACACGTGCGCGTGCTGCGCAGAAGACCAGGACGGGCCGCCGCTGTCTTATGGGGCTCCGGCTCCGGTGGGCTGGAAACCCCGGTACTCACGGCGCCGGGACAGCGAGCTGACCGCCGACCAGTGCATCATCAAAGGACGGCACTTCTTCGTCCACGGCCTGATCGAGATACCTCTGCGCGACAGTGGCGACACGTTCTCCTGGGGTGTCTGGGTCTCCTTGAGCGAGGGGAACTTCGCCCGGACGCACGACCTGTGGGACGACCCGGCACGCGAGCAGGAACCCCCGTACTTTGGCTGGCTCTCCACCGAGTTGCCGGTCTATCAGCAGTCCACCCTCCTGCTCAAGACCCACGTCCACACCCGCTCCGTCGGTCAGCGTCCACTGATCGAACTGGAACCAACCGATCACCCCCTCGCGATCGAGCAGCGCGAAGGCATCACGACCGGCCGCGTCAGGGAACTCGCAGACTTGCTCCTCCGAGTCTGACCGCCCCCAATCGCTGCGATGGTGGTACCGAGGAACGCATAGCCGCGTCTGCTGCAACGGGCGGCAACGGCCCAGGCGCGAACCCAAGCACCGCCCTGCCCCGCGTGCTGATCAGCGGAGACTGCATGATGGGGTTTATGAAGCCTCTCACCGCGGCGGGGCTGCGCATCGTGGAGGAGTGGACCGCGCCCGACGGGCTCGTTCCGCCCACCGTCATCGGCCAGGCGCCGAGCGTCCCGTTCGAGGACGGGCGCGTCGAGGTCTCGAGGGACTTCCTCGATCCGCTCCTCCAGGAGAAGGCGAACGCCGACTGGTACCGGCTGGCGGTCGAAGGAGGACTCTTCTCCGAGACCGACCGCAGGTTCCTGATCGCCCTCAGCCCCGGCCGGGACCGCCTCTCGCGATGGCACTGCGTCGAGCTGCAGAGCGAGTGGGACATCATGGGCAAGGGCGCTGACGGGCTGCTCGGCAGCGCCCCTACCGGCCCGAGTTCAGCATGCTGTCGCTCGACGGGAACGTGCTGTGCTTCGCCACGACGTGGGAGCACGCGATCAGCACCTCGGTGCTGAAGGCGCCGCACCGTTCGCAGGTCCTCCGCCACTGGGCGGAGGGGCTGACGGACGGCTCCATGGATGACATGGGCGATCCGAACGACCTGCCGCTGAGCGTGGCGGCACGCCGCTGGCTCGACCACCACCAGGAATTTGTCCGACTGATCCCGTTCGGAGCCAGATAGCAAGGGCTGCCGCTATGGCGGTGCCGAGGAAGACGTAGCCGCGCTTGTCGTAGCGAGTGGCGACCGCCCGGAACTGCTTCAGGCGGTTGATCGCCCTGCTCTGCCTCGCCCGGCGCCGGGCGGATGTGCTCTTCACGATGCTCCGGGACGGCACCTTCTACGAACCGCAGCCTGTTCGGGCGGTCGCTCCGCAGACCTAGACCATGGTCAGGAGGTGATCCGTGGGGCCGTAGTCGATCTTCCAGTCGGCATAGACCCCCACGGCGCCGTCCTTCTGGCACCGCAGCCCAATCGTCACCCAGCGGACCAACCCGTCGCCGGCGAGCGAGAACGCGACTGCCGCCTCGAACTCCTCGCTCCCGCACGGGCAGCCAGCCTCGCCAGGATCCGCGTCCTCCCAGAACTCCTCGCTATCCGCGATGAGCGCGGGGCCGCCGCAACCAGTGCACTCCCGCTGGGCTCCGCCCTCGACATCGTCAACGAGCACGAAGAACACTCGCCCGCCGCACCCGGCACAGACAGAAGGAACGATCTTCACCGGACGGTCGTCGGCAGCGTTCCGGAGAAACGCCGCGAGGTCCGCAGAGACTCCCTCGCCAACCTGATCATCAGCATGCACAGGCACATCGTTCCAGACGTCCGAACCAGCACCCATCCACCTTGACCAAAGAGATTGGGGCCCCCGCGGCAACAGGGTCTCTCTTCGCTCCCACGCCGCATCCGTCAACTCACCTCGACCTGCCACAAGATCAATGGTCAGAGTGCTCGTGCTCGGAATACCGCGCGGGGTCCGTCACGAAACGGCTCAGCCGGTAGGTGGTCGGCAGACCCAGGCGCCCGCACAGCGTGTCGATCCGGATCATCGACCCGTCGACTCCTGCCTCCCGCAGACGGCCCAACCGCGTACGCATCTCCGCCTGGTCCCGAGTCTCAACGACCACTTCCCACTGTCCTGTGTCCGGCGCGGTGCGAGCAGCAAGCCGCTGCCGCGCGTCCTCTTGCCGCCGCCTTCTTTTCCCCTGTCCTGGCACCTGCCCAGAATCACCGGCCGGCGTCAGGGCGGCAAGGCAATTGGACCGAGCACGTACCTCCCCGCTCGGTGATCATTCGTCAGACAGGACCTAGAGCGTGTCTCTTTGATCGGTTGGTCTGTTGATCGGATGTGTCCGTCCGATTAGTGATCAGTGATGCGATGTGGGACCGGATCGAGCCGCTGATGCCGGCCGATCCGGTCCGCGGTCGGCGGTGGGCCGATCACCGCCGCACCCTGGAAGCCATCGCGTGGAAGTACCGAACCTGCTCGCCCTGGCGAGACCTGCCCGACGAGCTCGGCTCGTTCCAGACCGCCCACAAACGGCTGATCAGGTGGGCCGTGGACGGCACCTGGGAACGCATCCTTGCCGCATTCCTGGCAGCGGCCGAGGGTGCTGACGACATCGGGTGGACCGTGTCGGTGGACTCCACCGTCTGCCGGGCTCACCAGCACGCCGCCGGAGCCAGGAAAAAGGGGCTCCAGGTCGGGCCGAACCCGACGACCATGCGCTTGGACGCTCCCGCGGCGGCCTGAGCACGAAGGTCCACCTTGCCAGCGACAGCCATGCACGACCTCTGGTCCTTCGCGTCACCGCAGGCCAGGCTGGCGACGCCCCAGCCTTCGAGACCGTCATGGCCGGCATCCGTGTTCCACGAAGCGGGCCGGGAAGACCGAGGACCCGACCTGATGCCGTCCTGGCGGACCGCGCGTACTCATCCCGCGCGGATCCGAAATCACCTCCGCCGACGTGGAATCCGCGCTGTCATCCCCCAGCCGTCCGACCAGATCGGCCACCGTCTGCGGCGAGGCCGCGCCGGCGGTCGCCCACCGGCTTTCGACGCCGAGGCGTATCGGCAACGCAACGCGGTCGAGCGATGCATCAACCGGCTGAAGCAGTGGCGCGGCCTGGCCATGCGAACGGACAAGCTCGCCATCGCCTACCAGGCCGCACTCCACCTCGCCTCCATCCTCATCTGGGCACGGCGGTGACGTCGAAGCGACGGCTTTTCAGTCGTAGAAGAAGAGCTCAAGGTCCTCGACGGATCCCGGCCCGGTGAGGAAGCCCTCAGCCTTCGCGATCTCGTCTTCGGGTGGCAGCTCACCCGTCAGGAGCTGCCGCATCCAGATTTCTCCTTGCTCGCCGACCGCGTAGATGCCAGACAGCAGCTCGGCCATGCCAGCAGGGTTTGGCGGGACGCGTCCGGTAACGGGTTGGAGCACCCATCCGCCTGATCGGGCCGCGAGCCGCAGTACCCCGGCCCAGTTCGCGATCCTCCCGATGCGTACGTGCCACGAGTCCTCGGTGAACGGGGCCATCCGTCCGCCATGGAGAGGGTTTGTGGCGGCGCCGATGTCCTTGATGACCTGCCGTTCCACGGCGTCACGGACCCAGCGCCCCTCCTGCGCTTCTTCAATGGCGGCCTCCCACCACTTCCACCCGCCGTCGAGTCGGTCCGCGAATGTATCCATGCGGACAGGCTTCCACGCGCGATACCGGGCCGGTCGCGCAGTCGCCGAATGCCACGGCGATCGGCGGCTCGGGTATCGCCTGGACGGTGCGTCTCGGCGGGCACGCCACGCTGCGGGTCACGACACCGGTCACCAGAGCCGCGTCCGCGTGACGCGGGAGCCGCCGCGATCTCGATCTCGCCACCCTCGCACGACCCGCGTCCCCGCACCGCGCCTGGCGGAACCGCCCGGGCCGCGGGCCTGTACGAAGGGGGCGGCCGCCCCTGCCACGCAGAGCGCTGTCCATGTGCGGCAGGGGCGGCCGCCGGTCTCGTCGCCGCCGTCAGGCCGGCGGCGCCGCTTCCGGCGCGGCGGCGCGAAGGTCGGCAAGCAGCTCGGCCTGGCCGGCGAGCACGCCGGAGAGAATCGATCTCGCCACCGCCAGCAGCTCGGCGACCTGAGGATCGGTCAGCGAGTAGTACACCGTCGAACCTTCGCGACGCGCGACGACCAGGTTCGACCGACGCAGTACCGCGAGCTGCTGTGACAGATGTGCGGGCTCGACCCCGACCTCGGAAAGCATCTCGGAGACTCCGTGTTCGCGCTGACTCAGCAGCTCCAGGACCCGGATGCGCACGGGGTGGCCGAGCGTCTTGAAGAACTCCGCCTTCAATTGGTACAGCGGCGCGCTCACCTGCCCCACCGCCGATCCGCACGGGCGCCCGTCGCCTCGCCGTGAGACCGCCACCGTGCCCGTCGCATCCATTCAGAAGTCTTCGCCATGGGGACCATCCTCGCGGCTCCATGCCGGCTCAATGGTGTCGGCAGTTGCCAAGGTTGGCAATGCACAAGGAGTGGGAGGGAGGTCTGGGACCTTCGAAGGCGAGAAGGCGGTGCTCGACACCGCGGCCGGGAGCTGTCGGCGGGAACGCACACTCGCGGACAGCCGCAAGGCTGGAGACAGCTCCTGCGCCCCACCACCTGCCGCACAGGCGGGGGCGGGACCCAGGACTATCGGTCGCCCGGCGAGGTCAGCCCTGGGGCGCGTGCGCGGTCGTCCGCCCGCCGGGCCACTCGTCGCTGCACCACTCCCGTCGCTGCCCGGTGACGCCCCGATGGGCGGCCAGGGCTGCGGGCAAGTCGCAGTGGACCGTGATCTGGGGATGGTCGCCACGGGGCACGAGCGATCCGTCGGCGGGGATCGCGGCGAGTTCGAGAGTCCGTCCACTGGCCCCGAGCCGGCGAGCGGCCTCGACAACCGCCAGCTGCCCACCGGCCGACCAGCCTCGCAAGGCGGTGAGGTCGAGGATCACGGGGCCGTCCCCCCGTGCGACGACCCAGCCCACAGCGCCGTCGAACCGGGCGACGGCGTCCGCCCCGAGGTGTCCGGCCAGGGAGAGCACGCTCAGGCCGGGCTGGGTGGTGTAGCGCCATTCGATGGTCATAGTCGTCGCCTTCGTCTTCACAGGGGGAGGATGATCAATACGCTCTTGCCGCCGCCGTCGGCGTCACGGCGCACGACACAGGTGCCGTCCGCCTCGACCATCACCTCGGCGATGGAAGCCGGCCCGCCCGTCCCGCCGGCGGCGGCGAGGATGCCGGGGACGGCGGTCGTGGCCGGAGAAGGCGAGCGTGTACTCGCCGGCGGCCACCGTGACGGTGAGGCCCGGTGAGGCGACTGCCGCGTGCCGGACGCTGCCGCTCACCGGAGAGCTCGGGATGAGCAGGGCCGGACCCTTCGCGTGGTGCGAGGTCGCGATGCCCCACGCGCCGAACGTCATGTCCGCCGGCTCACGTACCGGCCGCACCGACCCCGGCACGGTGGAAGCCGTCAGAACGTGCCGCAGGGCGAGAGCCTCGACGCCCGCGTTCACCGCGGTTCCACGGTGCCCAGGCGGTATCCGGTCACCGTCTGCGGGGTGATGCGCAACAGGGTGTCGTGCGGCCCGTACGCCCAGCCGGGGAGCGTACGGAGGTAATGGGCGGCCTCGACCGGGTCGTCCACCGGCTCGGCCGGCCCCGAGACCGTGACGCTCCAGCCCGTGCCCGCGGGCAGCCGGATCTCGTCCGCTTGGTACGTCAGGACCCGCCGGCCGCCGACGACCTCCGCCTGCACCGGCGTACGGACGATCAGTCTCCCGTACTCCAGGACGTGGACGGCGGGCCGGACAAGGGCCTGGTCGCGCTGCATGTGGACGAGGCGTCCGTGACTGGCACCTTCGAGGAGCCAGAGTGCTTCCGCCCCCGACACCTCGGCCATACGGCGGCTGGTCGGGGTCGTCATCGCGCGGCCTCCCCAGCGACATGTCCCGCACCCTGCCGCCCGGGCACGGCGGGCAGTATCCCGGCGCCCCGCAGGTGGGCGCGGGCGGCTGCGATCGCCTCGGGCGTGCCGGCGAACTCGCGTCCGTCGAGACGCAGCAGGTCCAGAGCGCCGACGGAGTCGAACGCCCGGCGCTGACCGGGTCGTATCCCGGAGGTCATCACGACGATCCCGCGCCGGTTGAGCTTCTCGACGGCGTCCTTGAGGACGAGCGCGCCGGTCGCGTCGACGGTCGTGACGCGAGACATCCGCAGGATCACCACGCGGACGTCCGCCACCTCGGTCAGCTCCAGGAGGAAGCGGTGGGCGGCGGCGAAGAAGAGCGGCCCGTCGATCCGGTACGCCACGATGTGCTCGGCGAGCAGCGCGTGCTCCTCCGCGCTGTGCTCGCCCGGCAGATCGGCCCGGAAGTCGACCTCTGACAGGCGGGCCTGTTTGGCCACCGCGCGCAGGGCGAGGGCACCCGCGACGAGAAAGCCGATGACCACCGCGTACACGAGGTCCAGGGCCAGGGTGGCGACGGCGGTCAGGACCAGGACGACCGCGTCGGAGCGGGTGGCCCTGGCCATGGCGCGCAGCGAGCCGACCTCGACCATGCGGACAGCGGTCGCGAGGAGGACACCGGCGAGCGCGGCGAGGGGGATCTTCGACACGAGCGGCGCGGCGGCGAAGACGATGACGGCGAGGACCGCCGCGTGTGTCAGGGCTGCGAGCCGCGAGGACGCGCCGGTACGGACGTTCACCGCCGTACGGGCGATGGCGCCCGTCGCCGGGACGCCGCCGAACAGCGGCGCCGCGAGGTTCGCCAGGCCCTGGCCGAACAGCTCCCGGTCCGGGTCGTGCTTCTGCCCCACGGTCATGCCGTCGGCGACCTGCGCCGAGAGCAGCGACTCCAGGGCGGCGAGCGCGGCGACGGCGGCCGCGGGTGCGAGCAGCGAGCCCAGCTGGGACAGGTCGACGAAGCCGAGTGACGGGGCGGGGAGCCCGGCCGGCAGATCGCCGATCGGCGCCGCCTTGTCGAGGTGGAAGACCTGAGCGAGGACGGTCGCGGCGATCACCGCCACGATCGAGAAGGGGACGGTCGGCCGCCACCGGGCGCCGACCAGCATGACGGCGGCGACACCGAGCGCGAGGCCGAGGGCCGTCCAGTTCGGGGCCTTCACGAACTCCTCGATCGCCCGCCAGGTCACCGCCAGGACTCGGTCGCCTTCAGGTTTGGGGACGCCCAGGGCGCCGGGCACCTGCTGCAGCCCGATGACCAGCGCGATCCCGAGCGTGAAGCCTTCGACCACCGAGGCCGGGATGTACGCCATGTACCGGCCCGCTTTCGCCACGGCGAGACCGATCACGATCACGCCGGCGATGAGGCCGACCGTGAGAACCCCGCTCGGACCGTACTGCGCCACGATCGGGACCAGGACCACGGTCATGGCGCCGGTGGGCCCGGACACCTGGAGGTTCGAGCCGCCGAACAGCGCGGCGAGCGCCCCGGCCACGACCGCGGTCGCGAGTCCGGCCTCCGCGCCGAGCCCGGAGGAGACCCCGAAGCCGAGGGCGAGCGGCAGCGCCACGATGGCGACCGTCAGTCCCGCCAGCAGATCACGACGCGGGTTGCGGGCCATGGCGGTGAGATCGGCACGCACGGGCAGGAGAGAACGCGCCCTGTTCACGAACCTGTTCACCGGGTCGCGACCTCGGTCCCCCGCAGCTCCTGCAGGAGCTCGTTCTGCCCGGCGAGCATCTCGGTGAGGATGCGCCGGGCGGCCTGCATGAGGTCGGCGACGTCCCCGCCCGCCAGCCGGTAGACCACGGTCGCCCCCTCGCGGGTCGAGGCCACGATCCCCGATCGCCGGAGCACCGACAGCTGCTGTGACAGGGCCGGCGGCTCCACCTCTATCGCCGCAAGCAGGTCCCGCACCGCCATCGGCCCGTCCTGGAGGAGTTCGAGGACGCGGATCCGCACCGGGTGCCCCAGCATCCGGAAGAACTCGGCCTTGGCCTGGTACAGCGGAACCGACACGCTCGCACACTCTCCTTATCACCTCGCGTGAGCGAGGCGCGTTTGGCTGGGGCTGTGCCCGCGGCTACCTACGGACACAGCCAACCAATCATGTATCGAATTGCCAATTTATGCAATTCATAGAGATGTCTTGCCCATGGCCCATGGCGGGCCGATCAGGCCTTCTTGACCACGCTGGACTTGAGCTGCATCGGTCCGAAGCCGTCGACCTTGCAGTCGATGTCGTGCCCGTCGACCCCGTCGACGAGGCGGATGTTACGCACCTTGGTGCCGGCCTTGATGCCGCTGGGGCTCCCCTTGACCTTCAGCGTCTTGACGACGGTCACCGTGTCACCGTCGGCGAGGACGTTGCCGACGGAGTCCTTGATCACCTTCTCGCCGGGTGCGGCCGCTTCACCGGCGGCCTGGGAAGACCCCGACCACTCATGGCCGCATTCGGGGCAGACAAGGAGGGCGCCCATCTCGTAGGTGTAGGCGCTGGAGCACTCGGGACAAGGAGGGAGGTTCTCGTTCATGTGACGATTTTACGTCGGGCGATCCGCGCCTCCCCCCACGCTCCCCGGGAGGGGCCTCGCGTGCGGTCCGCCGGTGCCGACCGAGGCGCTCGCCGGGGATGCCGGGCGCGCGGCGCGCGCGACGAGCCCGGGCTCACGCAGCCGGCCAGGTGTTCGGGGGAGAAGTACGCCTTGTCCGCGCAGAGTTTGACGGGTCGGCGCCGCCCTGGCCCCCGGCGGGACCGGAGGGCGGTCATGCCGCGGCCGGGTGGCGTGAGGGGAAGCCGTCGCGGACAGCGCCCGCGGCCGGCATCGTGCCGTACGAACATCAGGTCACGTGAGGCGACCTCCGAGGTTGGATCGGTGCGGCCGACCTGGCGGCGCCAGCTCGTTCTTCGCGCGGTGACCCGCACGGGCTTCCTCGTCGATCCGCCTCGCGTGTTCGGGGCGCATCCCGGTCCGGCCGTCGACACCCTCGCGCAGGATGCCGGCGCGTCCGGCGTGCCGGTTGGTCTCGCCGAGGACGTGCACCATGATGGCGAACAGGTTCGTGTGGGGGCACGGCTCCGACCACCACGGCACGTGGCTCGGGGCGTCGAGGGAAGGCGCGTCGATCGTCGCGTCGGAGTGTTCCCACGTGCGCCGATAGAACGCGACGATCTGATCGCGGGTCTCGTCCCCGAAGGCCCAATGATCGCTGCCGTCGGAGTCCTGCCACCGGCACAGAGGCTCCGGGCAAGGCCGGTCGAAAGCCTCGCCGAAGCACCGGGCCTCGACGCTGGCCATGTGTTTGACCAGGCGAGGTTCATCGCCATCCAGCTCGGCTCGCACCACACCAGCGCACCCCGCTCGGCGAGGTACTGGTCGCCGGTTCGGGCTGAAGGACCGGATCAGCACCGTTCTTTGACGCACCGCCAGCAGATGCACGCGCAGCCGTGGCCGAGAAAGGCCGCGCGGATGTGAGAGCGGACTTCCCAGCGGATACGCGGTCGGCAACCTGGCTGATCTCGCTCGCGCGCCGGGGCAGCCGCATGGCAATGTGCGGGCATGAACCAGGCAGAGGTGTTGCTCATCGGCGGGCGCGCCGGTGTCGGCAAGACGACGGTGGGGTGGGAGGTCTCCGCGCGGCTGCGCGCCGCGAGGATCCCGCACTGTGTGATCGAAGGCGACTTCATGGGGCAGGTGCACCCAGCTCCGGAGGAGGACCCGCACCGGGAAAGGATCACCGAGCGCAATCTCACGGCACTGTGGGGGAACTACGCAGCACTCGGGCACCACCGCTTGATCTACACGAACACCGTGAGCGTGCTCCCCATGACCGAGGGCATGTTCCGGCGGGCCATGGGCACGCAGGTGAGGATGGTGCGCGTGCTGCTCACTGCCTCCGACGAGACGGCCCGGCAGCGGCTGACGGGCCGGGAGCTGGGCTCGGAGCTGGAGCAGGAACTGGCAAGCAGTGTCCGCAAGGCGCGGCTCCTGGACGAGCAGGCACCCGCGGACGTGTTGCGCGTCGTCACGGACGGGCGGTCCGTCGGCGACATCTCGCGCGAGGTGGTGGACGCCACCAACTGGCTGACCGAGAACGGCCACGGCACTGCCGTTCGGTTGGGTGACTGAGGAGCCTCGATGTCAGCCCCCGAGCCGGCAGTCGGCTACACCGAAGCCGAAGAACTGGATGTGCGCAGTCTGCCCGTGCGCTACTGCCGGTTGCGGACTGGCACGGGCGAACCGGTCGCCGAGCTGGAAGCACTCTCCTTCCGGCAGCGATTCGGTGCGTCGGCCGTTGCCGCGGAAGGCATCGGCGGCGTGGAGACCCAGCCGGAGTTCCGACGCCGGGGCCACATGAGCCGACTCCTCAGCCAGGCCCTGGCCGGCATGGCGAACAGGGTGGACGTCGCCTTCGTCTGCGACGGCATCGAGGGTGTGTACGAGAAGTTCGGGTTCGTCACTGCTGTCGCCGAAGGCCATCTGCTCGTCCCCGTACGGAACGTCGAACGCGCAGCGGGAGACTGCCTGGGTGCGGCTGTCCCGGGCGTCCACGAGGGCTCGCCCGCCGATCTTCCGGCGATGATCCGCCTGTACAACACCGCGCATGCCGAGCGGCCCTGGACCCATGAACGGCACTCAGGCTGGAACCGGCTCGTTCCCCAGGCCACGTGGAAGCCCGGATCGCGGACCCTGGTCCTGCGCACCGCTAGTACCCCCGTCGGCTATGCCGTGCTCGAAGGCCGGGCCTTCGGCGACCCCATCGGTTCGCTGACCGTGGACGAACTGGTAGCGAAGGACGCTGCCGCGGCGCGCCTGCTCCTCGTGGCGGTCGCCCGACTCTGCTGGCAGCGACGGCTCGGCGAATTCACCGTACGGGAGCCGGCCGACAGCCTCGCCGGTCGAGTGGCACGCCACATGGGCTGCACCTACCAGCAGAGATTCCCGCAGAGCGGCGGGATGATGGCCGCGATCCTGAACCGATGGGCTCTGCTCCACGATCTCGAACCAGAGCTGCGACGCCGAGCCGCCGGACATCACCCGCATGAGCTGTACGAAACGGCGTCCGATGCGCTGCGGCGGGGCACCCTGCTCCCCGACGACAAGGTGCTCATCCGGCTGCTTCTCGGCCACTGGTCGACCGATGACGCATACACGCACGGTGTGTCGATCCCCGAACAGTACGGGGACATCTGCGCGACCTGGTTCCCAGGGGGCGGCACCCCATCCCTGCCGACACCGTACGCACACCGCCTGGACCGCTACTAGAGCCCCTCCCCGCCCGCAGCAGCACGACAGACGCGGGCGAGCCCGTGCCTGATGCGGCACGAGTGCCCCCAGTCGCAGATCCTCAGGCGGTTCCCCTCGCTCCTGGCGCCGCAGTCGACGAGGCCACGTCCGGCCGCACCCTGGGAGGGAGCGGTGCGGCCGTCACGCGATCCAAGCGGGGAACCGGCGAGGAGGTTTGCCGGTCAGGACACTAGAGGGAGTTCAGGTCGACAGCGTCGGCCATCGCCTTGTAGCCGGCGTCCTTCATGTGGATCAGATCGGCGGAGACGTACTGCGCCGCGATCCGCTCAGGGTGCTCCGGGTCGGCCACCGCGCGGTCGAAGTCCACCACGCCGTCGTACGCGCCGCTGGTGCGGATCCACTGGTTGACCTCGCTGCGCACGCGGTCGCCGCGCTCGGTCCAGTACGCGAACCCCTGGTACGGCGGGAGGGTGGCGCCGATGACCTTCACGCCGCGGGCGTGGGCCTCCCGGATGAGCTCCTGGTGACCGGCGACGATCTGGGCCGACGTGACGAAGGGACTGGGCGTGGTGCAGCGGTCCTGGGGGCTGTCGGGCAGCACGATGTCGTTGGTGCCCTGCAGGACGATGACCGTACGCACGTCGCGGCGGCCCAGCACGTCGCGCCGGAACCGGGCGAGGGCGCTCTCGCCGAAGCACGGGGAGTCGTTGAGGACCTTGTTGCCGCCGATGCCCAGGTTCAGCACCGGGCGCGTACGGCCTTCGGCGACGAGACGATCGGCCAGCACGTCCGGGTAGCGGCGGTCGGCGCCGAAGGTCGAGCCCACGCCGTCGGTGAGGGAATCACCGAACGCGACGACCGCGTCGCGGCCACGGCCACCGCCGGGCGACTCCAACGGCTTCACGTCCACCCCGGCCAGGTAGTACCAGGACAGGCTCGGCTCCCCCGCGAACGCCTCCCCCGCCGCGTCGTCCAGATGGTCCCCCGACGCCCGGTACGTCAGCGTGTCGGCGAAGTTGTGGAAGGTCGCCGGCCCCGTACGGCCCCTGAAGTACAGCGTCACGGTGAGCTGCTCCAGAGCCCGTACGGGCAGGGCCACCGCATCGCTCGACAACTCACCGCCGGCCGGGACGCTCACCCCCTGCGCCCCGCCGAACCGCACCGTCCGCACCGACTCGGCCCGCGCCGCCGCGCCGCCGGCACTGCGGGCGATGGTCGCGCCGGTCACGCGCAGCGGGGCCGTCCCGTACACGTTGGAGAGGCGGATGCGCAGCCGGGATCCCTCCGCGCCGACGCGGATCACCTGCCGTACGGACTGGTTGTCGAACCCCTCCTCGGACCAGTTGGCGTACCAGTCGGTGTGGGTGGGGGCCTGCGGGGCGGTCGCCCAGGCACTGCGCCAGGGGGTGAACGCAGTCGAGTCGCCGGGGGCGGCGACGGCAGGCACGGCGGCAGTCATCAGGACGGCGGTCAGCGGGAGGGCGACGAGAAGCTTCTTTGCAGTCATGCCGCTATGACGCCCCGCACCGCGAGAACGTGACACGACGGTGCCTGCTTCATCGACGACCGCGCCGTCCGGCTCGTCGCCGCCTCCGCCGAGGGTATGGCAGGTGGCCGGCCCGCTCACCCGCCCCTGCGCCACCCTGAGCGCGGAGAACCGGCGTCAGCCTCAAGGACGTCCTGACCCGCTGTCCCGAACCGGCGTGGGCGCCATCGCGCTCTCGATGAGGGCCTGCGCACCGGCCTCGCCCTCAGCCGGCTCGGCGTGACCTCGCCGTGCCGTTCGTCATGTCGAACATTTCAGGTCCAGTCCCCCGCGATCAGGAATGTGTCGAGTGTGAACGCCTCCGGGCGCTGTAATCGCTTCCCGGAGGCGCCCACCTGTAACGGTCGAATTCCTGCGATGAACCCACTGGATTACGACGCGGCCCTTTCGCGTCATCCACGCTCTTGACCGACTCGCACGCCGCGCCACCATGGACGCGCCTATCTGGTTCGAAGCTTGCTCACCAACCCGACGCCGACGGCGGCCAGCCCGATCTGGATGAGCCACTCGATCCAGTCCACCCCACTCGTGTCGTCGACCCCCGCCGCATGGGCGATGGCCGAACCGCCCAGAGCCGCACCTATGCCGATCAGGATCGTCAGCCAGATCGGCACGTGCTGCCGACCAGGCAGTAGCAGCCGCCCGAGCACGCCGATGATCGTTCCAATCACAAGTGCGCTGAGGATGCCCGAGACCTCCATGAGCCCACCTCTCTCCTGCTCACTGGTTAACGGCGCAACTTCCCGGCAGATTGCGAAACATGCACCAGTAACCGAATGGCCACTTTCCGTCACCGCAGCTGTCGTGGTGACCTTCGGACGCAGGGGATATGGTGGAATTTGAGATAAGTGCACAAAAATGCAAGCTTACTTTGGCGGTGAACCGTCACGAATGACACCGGCAAGCGCAAGAGGGACGACCCCGAAGAGCGAGAGCCCGAAACCGACACCGGAACCGATAGCGATTCCACAACCGAAGACGATCCGGACTCGGAGGCGGAGCCCGAAGGCCCCCGAGGAGTGGACCGCGTCCCCGCCGCGGACGCCGTACGGTACGCCGTCGAGCAGCTCACCGAGCTGCTGGGCCGGAGCCCCGAATCCGTGTCGGCCCTGAGGCCGACGAAGGACGGATGGACCGCACAGGTCGAAGTGCTCGAGATCGAACGAATTCCGGAGACCACCAGCGTCCTGGCAAGTTACGAGGTTGCGCTCGGCGCGGACGGGCAGTTGCTGGGATACGAACGCGGCAAGCGATACACGCGTGCTCAGGTCGACGACAACGGCAACTGAGCCTGCCGCCCCTCAAGCCGAGGGAGGAGATCGTGTCTGTAGTGCAGCAGGGCGGCGGGATGCCGGGCCAAGGCGGCGGTACGGGAAATCTCTACGACGTACTGGACCTGATCCTCGATCGGGGCCTGGTCATCGACGCATTCGTGCGCGTGTCCCTGGTCGGGATCGAGATCGCGAAAATCGACGCACGTGTCGTCGTGGCGAGTGTCGACACCTATCTCCGCTTCGCAGAGGCCTGCAACCGCCTGGACCTGGAAAGCGGGAGGAAGGCCCCTGCCCAACTCTCGGATGTCATGGAGAAGACGGCAGAGGGCGGAGCGAAGGGCAAAACCAAGGGTGCGCTGACGGGGGCCGTGGAGGCCTTCACGGAATCCCTCACCGGTCGTGACAGCGAGGAGCGGGAGAAGGAGCCTCGCCGCCGCAGCGAGAAGCGGGATGACCGCCCTCGCAGCTCTGAGCGAAGTTCCGCTCGGCGATCTTCCGAGGACGGAGAGTGACGATGTCTCTCTACGTCTATGCCATCACGAAGTCGTCGCACCCCCTCCGCCTGGACGGTCTGAACGGCGTCGGCGAGGGCGAGTCGCCCGTCCGGGCAGTACGCGGGACCAAGCTCTGCGCCGTGGTGAGCCAAGCACCGGAGGACGTCACCGTCTCCCGCTCCGACCTCGAGGCCCATCACGCGGTGCAGGAGCGGTTGTGGAACGACGGCACCATGCTGCCTTTGGGTTTCGGCTTCGTCGCCGAGGACGAGGACGCCGTCCTCGCCGTACTCGGGGAAGGAGCCGAACAGTTCGAGGAGCGCCTCGAAGAGCTGACCGATCGTGTGGAGTTCAACGCCAAAGGGGTCCAGGAAGAGGAGGCGATCCTGCGGCAGATCGTGGACGAGTCGGAGCAGATCCGGCAACTCAACGAGACGACGCGTGAAGGCGGCGGCACCTACGAGGAGCGGCTGGAACTCGGCAGACTGCTCAATGACGAAGTACTGGCCCGCCAGACGGCACTCGCCGAGAACGTTCTGGCAGCGTTGAGGCCGCACGCCTATGCGGAACGCTTGGCGGAACCGTCCCAGCAGTACTTCCTGAGCGCCTCGTTCTTGGTCGACCGGCAGGGGGTGGAGGAATTCACGCAGGCGGCTGAGGACGCAACGGAGGAGCTGCCCGAGGGAGTCGAGGTCCGCATCCGGGGACCGCTTCCTCCGTACAGCTTCGCCTGACCGGCCGGGCACTGGACGAACCGCAGGGTCCGGGCACTGGACGAACCGCAGGCGCCGGGCACTGGAAGCACCGCCAGGGGTCGGGCGCTGGACGAACCGCAGGGGCCGGGCACTGGAAGAACCGCAGGGAGAGACCGTGGGATTGGTGACGGAGATCGTGGCACTGCCGGCCGCGCCGTTCCGAGCTGTGTCGTGGGTGCTGGACAAAGTGGTGCGCGCCGCTGAGCGGGAGTACTACGACCCCGGCCCGGTCCAGGACGCACTCGCCGCTCTCGAACGGGAACGGCAGGAGGGCAGCATCGACGACGAGGAGTTCGAGGAGCGCGAACAGCAACTCATGAAGCGTCTCGAGGAGATCCGGGCCTACCAGCTCGGCCAGGCCGGATCGGACGGCATGTAGCGATGGGCCCGGCTCAGAACAGGGCGCGGGCCCAGCTGAGGTGAGGAGAGAAGCGTCATCATGGACAACGCCAAGATCGGCACCGCTCTGATCGGTGGTTACGTGCTGGGGCGCACGAAGAAGGCGAAGCTCGCGCTCGGGCTTGCGATGGCGTTGGCGGGGTCGCGGATCAAGCCCGGACAGTTGGGGAGATCGCTCGCGCACTCACCGTTCCTCAACAACGTCAACCAGCAGGTCCGAGGCGAACTGGTGACAGCGGGAAAGGCGGCGGCCACAACAGTGCTCAACGCCAAGGCCGAGCACCTGGCCGACGCGCTGCACAACCGGACCGAAGGCATACGCGGCGGGAAGCAGCACGCGGACGAGGAAGACCGCGCTGAGCCCCCGCAGGACGAAGCAGACGTACCGGACGAGGAGCGGGCAGAGCCGGGGGACGGCGAGAACGGCGCCGTTGAGGAGAACGCGGCCGACGACTCCGAGCCTCCGCCCCGCGCAGAGAAGGGCAAGACCGGGGAACGGGAAGAGGGCAGCAAGCCCCGTGCGCGGCGCACGGCCTCCTCCTCGAGCCGCAGCACCGCCACGCCGGCGAAGAAGGCAGAAGGAACGGCGAAGCGATCGACGCACAGGACGTCCTCGTCCGGAGCATCGAAGAGCGCCCGTTCCGGCGGCACCGGGAGGCGGGACGATGGTTGACGAGGGAAGGGCTGCGGAACGGGGAGCGAAGAGCGGCAGGGACGCCACCCGTGCATCCGGCGGATCCGGAGCGCAGGGGATGTTGGAGCGGAACCCCGGCGCCAACCGCCTGGCGGAGGAGTTCGAGTCCTACGTACAGGCACGCATCGAGCGGGCACTCACCGGTGTCGGTCACCGCATCAGCGGAGCGGCGGGAAAGGTGGGCTCAGGGCACATCGGCCCACGCGCCCTCCTCCACGGGGCCGGCGGCCAAGGCAGGAAGCTGGTCGAGCACGTCACGCCTGACAAGGCGTCGCTCGTCTCGAAGGCCTCCCACATCGCGGAAACGGCTTCCCACGCCAAGGACCGACTGTCCCATGCCAAGGACACCGCCGCGCACACCAAGGACCTGCTGGTGGACAAGGTGACTCCCGGCAGCTCGGACGAGCCGCGCTCCTCCGCCGCGAACGCGGGTCAGAAAAGTTTGACGATCATCGAGGACATCGACATCGGGGTCCCGGTCGAAGAGGCGTACAACCAGTGGACCCAGTTCCAGGAGTTCAGCCGGTTCGCCAAGGGCGTCGTCTCCGTCGATCAGCAGGACGACACGACCACCCAGTGGCAAGTGAAGGTCGCCAAGTCGAACCGTGCCTGGAAGGCGACCATCACTGAGCAGGTCCCCGACGAGCGCATCGCCTGGACGGCGGAGGGCGCCAAGGGCACCACCAGGGGCGTGGTCACGTTCCACCCGCTGGGCGAGAACCTGACGAAGGTCCTGCTGGTCATGGAGTACTACCCGAAGGGGATCGTCGAGAAGGCGGGCAGTCTGGTGCGGGCACAGGGCCGACGGGCCAGGCTCGACCTCAAGGCCTTCCGCACGTTCGTGATGATGAAGGGCGAGGCGACGGGCAGCTGGCGCGGTGAGGTCCACGGCGGCAAGGTCGTCGCCGGCCCGGACGAGGAGGAGGACGAGAGCCCGCGGGAGGCGGCCTCCGAAGACGAGGAGGACGAGGGCCCGCGGGACGCGACCCCCGAGGACGAGGAGGACGAGACGGAGGGCGAGTCCGCCTACGAGGACACCGACGGGTACGACGAGGACGGGGACGAGTACGAGGACGAGTACGAGGCCGGGGAACCCGAAGAGGAGGAGGACGAGGAGGACGAGGAAGACGAGGCGGATGAGTACGACGACGAAGCGGAGGACACGGAGGCCCAATACGAGGACGACGAGGAAGCGGACGAAGAACCCCGCGCCCGTCGAAGCCGCAAGAGCTGACGTCCAGGGAGCGAGGTCGAATCCGTCGTGGCTGCATCGGACCCCGCCGGCCCCTCGGTCGCACGCCCGTTGTCCCCGTACGGGCAGACACAGGGCGCAAACCTCGCGGACATCCTCGAACGAGTACTCGACAAAGGCATCGTCATCGTCGGGGACATCAGGATCAACCTGCTCGACATCGAGCTACTGACCATCCGGCTCCGACTTCTGGTCGCCTCGATCGACAAGGCGAGGGAGATCGGCATCGACTGGTGGGAGCGCGATCCCGCCCTCTCCTCGCGGGCCGAACCCCGGCAGGAACTGGAGGAGGAGAACGCACGGCTGCGCGCCGAGGTCGAGGCACTTCGCGCGCGGCCCAGGTCCCGGTCCGAACTGCCGGAGGGGTCCACAGGCCGTCGGCGGCGTGCGCCCGCCCCGGAGACAGAACCCCGGGCTGCAGGCGAGCGCAGGACCAAACGGCGGGAGACGGAAGGCAGGAGGGCCCGGCCCCGCAGGGACGCTGACGTGGACGTCGAGACGGACATCGAAACGGATACCGATACCGATACCGAGTCAGAGAAGCGCCGGGACTGACGTCATGGACGGAGAGCTCAGCTACGCGTACGCCGTAGTACGCCCGACCGCGACCCTGGCGGAGGGCCCTTTGACAGGCATCACCGGCGTCGCCTCCGGCGAGGTGCGACTGGTGGGGGCGGGACCCCTGGCTGCCGCTGTCGGTTCCGTGCCGCAGAGCGACTTCTCCGAGGCGGCTCTGAAGGTCCGCTTGGAGGACCTGGACTGGCTCGAGCAGGTGGCCAGGGCTCACCACGGAGTCGTGGAGTTCCTCGCAGCGCGCACCACCGTGCTGCCCCTCCGACTTGCGACGGTCTACATGGACGACGACCGGGTACGCGGCGTACTTCAGCAGGGCGAGGACACGTTCACGCACATGCTGGACCGGTTCGCCGATCACGTGGAGTGGGGAGTGAAGGTCTATGCCGAGGCCCCGCGGGGCCCTGCTGCACCCGACGACGCCGACCAAGAGGTCGCCGACCCCGGGCGCGCCTACCTGCGCCGGCGCCGGCAGCAGCGCGAGGAGCGCGGAGCTGCCTGGTCCGAAGCGGCCGAAGCTGTGCGCAGGATCGAGGCAGAGGCGGGCGAGGTCGCCGTGGAGCTGGCACGGCACCGCCCGCAGCAGGGTCAACTGGCGGTCGGCCCAGGGGAGAACGTCGCCAACGACTCGTACCTCGTGCCGGACCGCCGGTCCGACGAGTTCTGTGAACGCGTCCGGCGTGCGACGCGGGATCTTCGAGGCGTACGGGTCGAGATCACCGGGCCATGGGCGCCGTACTCCTTCGCGGTGCTCACGGAACCTGAGGCGCAAGGGGAGGCGCGAAGGCCGTGACGGCTCACGACGAGGCGGGTCTCCCCCAGCGGCAGGTGGCCCTGATCGACCTCCTGGACCGGCTGCTGAGCGGGGGCGTCGTCCTGAGCGGCGATCTGGTCCTGTCGATCGCGGACATCGACCTGGTGAGAATCGCCTTGCGGGCCGTCATCGTCGCCGTCCAGGAGGACGGACGATGGGCCCTCACCAGCACCATGCCGGGTGCCGCGCACGAGTCGGGGGGCGCCAACGGTGACCGAACCCCGTGACCGCACCGTACGCGCCGAGCCCGACCGGCGGCGCGAGGTCGCCGACGCCGCGCGGCGGGCCTTCGCCCTGCTGCCGGCGCGCGCGGACGACCTGTCGAGCGTCAACCGCCGTACACAGGAGCCCGCCCGCCGTCTCCGCGCAGACCCCGAAACCGTGGAGCGGGACCTCGTCACCCTCGTGCTGACCATCGTCGAGCTGCTGCGCCAGCTCATGGAACGCCAAGCACTGCACCGCGTGGACCAAGGCGACCTCACGGAGGAGCAGGAGGAAAGGCTCGGCCTGACGCTGATGCTCCTCCACGACCGGATGATCGAACTCTGCGAGCACTACGGCCTGACCCTGGACGACCTCAACCTCGACCTCGGCCCCCTCGGCACGCTCCTGCCGCCCTGACGGGCGGTCGTTTCGTAGCGGACCGCGCGCCTGTCGACGGAAGGCATGCCCCGCTGCGGGAGCGGGCACTAGCGAGCTGGAGCCTCGCGAGTGGGAGTTGTTCTCCCGAGGCCCATCGGCGGAAATGGAACGACAGAGGACGCGCAGCAATGAGCCGCAAGGCGAAAGTTCGAGGCAGGGTCGAGCAAGCTGCCGGAAAAGCGATCCGAAAAGCCGCCCATGCGAGGCGCCACGACATAATCGCGGCCATGGGCGGGACCTTGGAGGCCGTGGGCAAGGCCAGGAGACTCAAGGCAAAGGGCAAGGACTCCCTCTCCCCCAAGAAGTGATGCTCGGTGGTGAGTGGCGGACGCACGACAGGCCGCCGCCTCATAGTGCCTACGCGTTGGAGACGCGCGCGTGCACACAGGCCGGGCTCCGGCCAAGACGGGCGCACCGGCCGTCGGCAGGCAACCGATGCCCCGGTCCGGTCCGGTCCGGTCCGGTCCAACAGGCAACCAAGGCCCGGCGGACCTGAGGGCTTCCCGGGAGCTGAAGGCTTCCGGGTCGGTGTCAGTGGCCGAGCTTGCGCTTCAGCTCAGCCTTGTTCATGTTGGATCGGCCGTGCAGGTTGCGGCGCTTGGCCTCGTTGTAGAGCTGGTCGTACGTGGGGCCTTCCGAGCCGCTGTGGGACCGCTCTCCACCGCGCTTGGAGGAGGACTTGTCCTGGGTCGAGCTCTTGCTCGATGTCTTGGACTCTCCCGAGCGCGCCCGTTCCTTGTTCACCGTACGGGCCGCGATCTCCTTCGCCCGCTTCGTGCTCTCTCCGCGGCTCTCTGCGCTCTCCTTGATGTGCTCGTACTGTCGTTCACGCTTGGAACTGGACCCACGGGGCATGATGGCTCTCCCTTCTGACCTGTCTCACGGATGACGCATGTCGGCGGGATCCACCGGGAGCTCGTCGAGGGGCTCGCCGCGCACCGCCGCATCGCTCGGCGTCGGCGCGCTGATCCCGCTGGCCTGCTCGTCTGGCGGCATACTGTCGGACGGTGCGATCCGACCTCGCCAGCCGCCCGTCTCCTGTCCGCGTTCCTCCATGAAGCCTTTGAAGCGTTTCAGGTCGCCCTTGACCCTGCGGCCGAGGACGCCGAGGGCGTCCGCAGCCCTCTCGGCCACGCCTTCGGACTCCACGTCCATGGCGAGGCTCACCCGCGTGTGCATCTCATCCAGCCGTTCGAAGCTGACCACGCCCTTCTGCTTGACGTCGCCACCGACCGTGCGCCAGGCAATGCGGTCGTCCGGGCGCTGATCGACTATCTCCGTGTCGAACTCTCGCTCGGCGCCGCCGACTTTGGTATGCCAGTGACAGTGCCGGTCATCCAGTTGGCGAACGTCTTCCACGCCGGCCATGAAGTTCGGGAAATCCTCGAACTGCGTCCACTGGTTGTAGACATGCCTCAGCGGCGCATCCACATCAATGGACTGCTTCACCGTGCTCACAGCGAACTCCCGCGCAGACGGTTCCTGGCATTCCGCGCCTACCCGAACCAAGTCACGTCAATCGCTTACGCGGAGGCGCGTCAAGGCGCCACCGATTCCAGTGCCTCCACGGAACATCCGGTGCGCGGCGGTGCCCCCGTACGCCGGCCGTCCAGAGCGGCCCACGATGAGGTGCGGGCCGGCCGACACGTAGAGGTCCTCGCAATGAGGCCTGGCCCACCCCTGTGTGGCGGCTTCGTCATGCCGCCGCGGGATTGGGCGGTGGGGCGACCACGGGACCGACGACCGACAACGGGATTCCCAGGCCTTCACAGAGCCGACGAGTACGGGCCAGCGCGCTGAGAGACGCCGGGGTCGGGTCGGCGGTCGGCAGCTGCACCCGGACGTGCCGAGGCTGGTGACTGAAAAGGAGCGCTTCGATCTGCATCGCGGCGGCCGCGCGGCTGGGGACGTCGAGATCGTGCAGAAGCGCTAGGTGCAGGACTCCGTCTTCGAACGCATGCCTAATGAGCATGGAGCCTCCTCCCGCGCCTGGGCGCTGCCGTGCCGCACACGGTCGGAGGACGCTCAATCGGAGAGTGAGCGCGACAGAATGCGGTGCGTCCATTATCCACCGAAACACACGGAGCGGGACCGCAGCGGGTGGGGTGCCGTAGACCCCGTGGTTCTCGGCTCGCTCTGATCGTGGCTGCGCGCTGCGGGTCCCCGAGGCCAGGTTTCACGGCAGGAATACGGCCGAGCGCGGTGCAGCAGCGCGAGCGCCCGGAGCACCGCTCTTGCGGTGGCGCGTGGCGTGTGCCGGCAGGCTGCGGCGAATGGAGCGAGTGGCGTACTCGGGGCTGCCGCCACCGGTCCCGCACCCACCTTCCATCCGTTCGAGAAGTTCGAGCAGGCTGACGGGCTGACGGCGCTGGTTCTCCATGAACAGGGCGATGCACTGTGACTCCGTGTAGGCCCCGAGGCCGAGAAGGCAATCCAGGCCCGCCATGCCCATGAAGGTGACTCGCCGCATGTCGACGGCCACCAGGTCGACAGGAGAGTCCAAGGATTCACGCCATCGGCCGAATGCCGGCTTGGCTTCCGTGTCGAATTCGCCCCGGCGTGTGAGGTGCAGGGTGCACGGTGGAGCCGTAACGCCTCACGGAGATGTGAAAGTCGCCGTCCATGGAGAATCACGTGAAGGTCCGCTCCCACGGCCTCTACCCGGTGCCGCCGGTCAGCCGACTCCGTCCCAGAGTCGGTTAGTGCGGACCATGACCTCGGAGACGCCCCGGCTACGCCGAACGAGTTCCCGGCGAGGTGGACGGGGCGCGGGTGACACGGCACGACATAGGCGTAAACACGTGGTGGCTGCGCGCAGCGGAGTGTGCGGGGGTACGGAGCGGAGCGCGACGACCACCTGCACTCCACAAAAGCTGGGATGCGGGCAGCATCTGAGAGCCCTTTGGGGTGAGTCGGGCGAAGGCTTGTCCCGTGACTGCTGGCCGCGGGGGTCGAAGCGCCTACTACTCCAGCAGGACTTTGGTGTCTGACCTGGAGCGATGCCGGGCGGCTGGAGTGTAGCGGGACGGAAGCTGGTCAGGGGCGGTCTCGAGGGGACCGCCCCTCGATCGTGCGACAGCGTCGCTGGTAGTGACAGCGGCGGGGCAGCCTCCTCGCGTGATCACCGAGCATGCTGCCGAGCAGTGGGACCTGGAAAGGGGGTGGAACAGGTGAGGCACTCGGGGCTGTCGGGCTCACAGTGGCGGCGGTTCGGCGACTCCTGGCAGCTTGTCGTGCCCAGCAACCGCACCTGAGGGGACACCGCGGACGACGCCACGCGTTGAACTGGTCGAACTGGCGCCACCGACGCCAAGCGGTCGCCCGCCACTGTCACTACCAGCGACGCTGTCGCACGATCGCGGGGCGGTCTCTTCGAGACCGCCCCTGACCAGCTTCCGTCACTCCAGCCGCCCGGCATCGCCCCAGGTCAGACACCGAAGTCCTGCTGGAGTACTAGCTAGCCGCGCTCGGCTTCGTCGTGGATCGTCAACGCTCCGGCGAGGTCGAGGTCGGCGACGGTGCCGTGTGCTCCGGCACGGACGAGCAGCACCGCGCCGAGCGCGGTGCTCCAGAACGTCCTGACCTCCACGTCGAGCGGTCGACGGACCTCCCAGCCGCGAGCGTCTAGGAGCAGGCTCACGAAGCGCTCTGACTGCCGGAACAGCAACTGCAGGTGCCGGTCGACCACGGGGGCCAGTTCGGGCTTGGAGATCCCGGCGGCGAGTGCCCGCGCCACTGACGGGAGCGAGGGCATGGCCAGTACGGCGCGGGCGATGTTGCGGCGGAACGTCGCCGCGTCGAGCGCCTGGCGGCCGATGCGCTCGACCCGTCGGGCGTCGTGCAGCAGGCCGAGGAACGCGGCGTGCACGAGCAGTGAGTCCTTGGAGCCGAAGTAGTAGGTGACCTGATTGGGGAAGACGCCTGCCGCGTTCACGATCTCCGCGACGCTCACCTCGGCGCCGGGCCGCTCCTTGCAGAGCCGTGCGGTCGTCTCGATCAGTCGGCGTCTCGTCGCGCGACCGCGGTCCCGCGGCCGGGTCGACGTCGAGCGGGCTTCGGTCGGCTTCTTCTCCACATACGAATTGTATGTGATACAACATTGATTCTGTTCACTTGTATCGCATACAAGAAAGGCTGAAAGGGCATGCACCGCAATGAAGTCGTCGTGACCGGACTCGGCGCGATCACGCCACTCGGGGCAGACGTGGCGTCCACCTGGGAGGCCCTCCTGGCAGGCGGGTCCGGCCTTCGTGGCGGAGCCCTGCGCGGCCACGAGGACGTCGGCCTTCCCGACACCGTCGCGGGGACGATGGCGGTCGACCCCGCCGACTTGCTGCCGCCGGTACGGGCCAGGCGGCTCGACCGCTCGCAGCAGGCGGCCCTCGTCGCGGCAGCCGAAGCCTGGGCCGACGCGGGCGCCCCGGAGGTGGACCCCGACCGGCTCGCATCGGCGATCGGGACCGGCATAGGTGGCGTACGGACCCTGCTGAAGGAAGACGACGCACTGGAGGCGGCCGGGATCCGGCGCGTCTCGCCCCGCACGGTCCCGATGCTCATGCCCAATGCGGCGGCGGCGCTGATCAGCATCGAGTACAGCGCACGGGCCGGGGTCTACACGCCCGTCTCGGCGTGCTCCTCCGGTGCCGAGGCGATCGCCCTGGGGGCCAGACTGATCCGTGCCGGTGAGGTGGACGTGGTCATCGCCGGCGGGACCGAGGCGGCGATCACCCCGATCACCGTCGCCGGCTTCGTCCAGGCGCAGGCACTGTCGCGGCATGCCGGCGAACCGGAGTCGGCGTCACGGCCGTTCGCCGCCGATCGCAGCGGATTCGTCCTCGGCGAAGGCGCCGCCGTCGTGGTACTCGAAAGCGCCGAACACGCCGCAGCCCGGGGCGCACGGGTCCACGCGGTGCTCGCGGGCGCCGGCATCGCCGCCGACGCCCACCACATCACGGCACCCGCCCCCGACGGCTCAGGTCAGATCTCCGCCATGCGCAAAGCCCTCGCGCAAGCCGGCCTGGCTTCCGAGCGGATCAGCCACATCAACGCCCACGCCACCGGAACTCCGGTCGGCGACGTCGCCGAGGCCCACGCGATCAGGGAGGTCTTCGGCCGCGCCACCGTGACCGCCCCCAAGGCGGCACTCGGCCATCTCTTCGGCGCGGCCGGTGCGATCGAGGCGCTCATCGCCGTCCTCAGCGTGGAGCACGGCGTCATCCCGCCGACTCGCAACCTCACCGCGGCCGGTGTCGATCCCGACATCGATCTCGATGTCGTCGCAGAGCGACGGGACGCCCCCCAGGAGGCGGTGCTCAGCAACTCCTTCGGCTTCGGCGGACAGAACGTCTCACTCGTCGTCACCGGCGCACGGCGCCACGGCTAGGACCTGTCCGGCGGATCATGGCCGGAGCGGCGGAGCCGCGGAGCCGCGGCGCCCGGCACGGCACCTCGCCGCGTCGCCGCAACGCCCCGGCAGCTCCTTCCCCACACCCTCGGAGATCCGCCGGACAGGCCTAAAAAGGAGTCCTCCGGGGAGGCGTGCCGAGTCCGTTGCTACCTGGCTGGATCAGCGTGGTTCCTTCGTTCGAGCCGGTTGGCGACGAACGCGGCGAGCGCCTCGTGGGACGGGTGCCCCCAGCCGATACAGAACGGGTGTCCGGCCGGGTCGGCGTACACCTGATGGCCTTCGTCGCTGTCGAGGTCGGGCGCCGGCTGGAGCAGCCGGGCGCCGAGGGAGATCGCCTCTTTGTGCGCGGCTCGTGGGTCATCGACGTGGAGGTCGAGATGCACTTGCTGAGGGACTCCGTGTGGCCACTCGGGAGGAACGTGGTTCGGTGCCAGCTGTACGCCGATCCGCCACTCGCCGTCGGCGTCGACAACGCCGTGCCATGTCTCATCCTCAAGGACGTGACCGCCGAAGATCCCAGCCCAGAACGCGCTTTCGGTAGCCAGGTCGGCTGCGTCGAACACGATCACGTTACGCACCAGCTTCATGATGCCGAGGCTACGAGATGCCGCCACCCGCGTGGCCGGACACGACCAATGCCGGGCGGTGGCCGCAGTTCACGAATGAGATGGCCTTCGTCGTGTTTGGTGTGATCACGGCGCCGGAGCCGTCCTGGTCGGGCAGCGTTCCGTGGATCAGGTGATCGTTTGATCCGACGTGGAGTCCAGGGGCGGGTCGAGCGATGAGGGCTGGTAGCGGATCCGGCGACTGCTGCCGCCGGATCCGCCGTGTGATGGCCGATGGCGGGACCATCGGGTGATCATCGACGCGGTGGCATGGAAGTACCGGGGCAACAACGCATGGTGGGACCTTCTGAGCGGTTCGGTCCCTGGCAAACGGTTTTCAACGCTTCCGGCGTCGCGCGAAGGACGGCACCGGACCGCCAGGCGTACAGGCACCGCAATACTGTCGAGCAATGCATCAACCGGCTCAAGCAGTGGCGCGGTATCGCCATGCGCACCAACACGCTTGTCGGGTACTACCTCGCGGCACGTCAGGTCGCTGCATTTTTCCTCCGGGCCCGAACCTCACGCGCAGGCCCTGTCACCTCTGCCAGGAGAGCGCCTCAACCGATGCGATGTCACCCACCGCCAGCAGTCCGAAGAGCCGGAGAACCTCCTCGCGGCCGACGTCGCGCAGCTCCCCCGGAGCCAACGATTCCTCGTCCGGATTCTCCCAGACCAGCAGACCGTCGCCGAAGGCGCTGAGGCACCACCCGCTCTCATGGGTGAGTGAGACATCGGGGTGCTCGTCATCGGCCCGTGCCAGACCGTCGAGCACTCGCCTCATCGTCACCGGATCAGGCTCGTCGACCGTGCCACCCATGACGTCGTACATGAAGTAGCTCATTGAGCAATTACCTCATGTGTTGATCCACGGGACACTGACTGGCCCCGTTCACCGGGCTGCACCCACGGGCTTTCGCGAAGCTGGTGACGCAGCTGCGGCGTGAGGGTGTCGACGCCCCTGGCAGGGGGCGGCCGCAGAAGTCAGCCCTGGAGGAACGGGTGCTGCTGGTGGCCCCGCACTGGCGAACGAACCTCCCGCTGCGCCAACCCGCCCCGCTGTTCTGGGTGTCGAAGTCAGCAGCCGACCGCGTCATCGACGGCCTTGGCCCAAAGCTCGCCGGATAGGCGAGCCACCGAAGCCGGGGGCGACCGACAGCGGTGGCAGTATTGAGACCCATGGACACGAGCAATGACGTCACCGTGGGGCGCGTTGTGCCGACAGAGTGTTCTGCCGTGCCCGGGGCCCGCTCGATGCGCCTGCCATCTCCTTCTGCCGTGGCGAACAGACCACGGTTGCGGGGAGGGGAGGCAGGGGTGTCACGACACTCGAGTCGCGATTTCCTTGATGGCCCGGCTTGGATGGGCTTGAGCATCCTGGTCTTCGGGTGGACAGCGGCCAGTAGCGGCACCCCGCCCTGGCTGAGGGTCGCCGCGACGCTGATGCTGGTGGCCTGGGTGGTGTTGCTGGCGAGGCACCTCGTGCGACGAGCCCGCGACAGTGAGTCTTCTGAGTCGGATGAATCGGCATCCTGAAGGACGCCGAGACCGGGACCGGCCGGGCCGTCGGGACGAGTTCGGGAGGTCAGGTGGCCTAGATGTATTGACCCGAAGCGTTGTTGACGCGGGTGATGGGCGGGTGTCCGCCCAAGGCGGTGTGGCAGCGGTGGTGGTTGTAGGTGTGGAGGAAGTCTGCCAGGGCCGCTGTCCGCTCGGTGTTCGAGGTGTAGGGCCTCAGGTAGGCCCACTCGTCCAGCAGGGTGCGGTTGAAGCGTTCGACCTTGCCATTGGTCTGCGGCCGGTAGGGCCGGATCTTCTTGTGCGCGATGCCGGCCGCGGTGAGACTCTGGGTGAAGAGTTTGGACTTGTAGCAGGAGCCGTTGTCGGTCAGGACGCGTTCGACGGTGATGCCGTGGCCGGCGAAGAACGCGTTCGCCCGCTGCCAGAAGGCGATGGCGGTGTGCTGGCGTTCGTCGGGCAGGACCTCGCTGTAGGCCAGGCGGGAGTGGTCGTCGACGGCGGAGTGGATGTAGCTGTAGCCGATCACCGGCGTGGAGCTCTTGCGCTCGGTCGTGGTGGCCTGACGGTTGCGGTCGCCGGCTACGCGGCCGACGGTCCGCCATCCACCGCCGTCGGGGATGTTGCCGAGCTTCTTGATGTCGACGTGGACCAGTTCGCCGGGCCGGTCGCGTTCGTAGCGGCGGATCGGCTCGCCGGTGGGTCGGTCGAGCCAGGCCGGCCGGTTCAGGCCGTGCCGGACCAGGATCCGGTGCACGGTCGAGGTGGGAAGGCCAAGGATCGGGCCGATCCGTGCCGGGCCGAGCTTGCGGTCGGTCCGCAGGCGGCAGACCCGGGTCTCCACCGCCGGCGGTGTGCGGTGCGGGGTGGTGTGGGGTCGGCTGGAACGATCGGCGAGGCCCGCGTCACCCTCGATCCGCCAGCGGCGGACCCATTTGTGGGCCGTGGGGCGGGATATGCCCATCTCCGCGGCCACATGCGCGACAGGACGGCCGGACAGGACGCGTTCGACCAGGATCCGCCTGCCGTGAACGGTCAGCCGGGCATTACGGTGGGACACGAAGACCTCCGTGCGGTGTAGTCCTAGACACCTCCACCACACCGGAGGTCTTCGCCATGATCAAGACCTGGCCGGCGTTAACAACGCTCGTGATCAATACACCTAGAGCGTGTCTCTTTGATCGATTGGTCACTTGATCGGATGTGTCCGTCCGGTTAGTGATCACTGATGCGATGTGGGACCGGCTCGAGCCGATGATGCCGGCCGATCTGGTCCGCGGTCGGCGGTGGGTCGATCACCGACGAACCCTGGAGGCCATCGCGTGGAAGTACCGCACCTGCTCGCCCTGGCGGGATCTGCCCGACGAGCTCGGCTCGTTCCAGACCGCCCACAAAACGGCTGCTCAGGCGGGCCGTGGACGGTACCTGGGAACGCATCCTTGCCGCGGTCCTGGCAGCGGCCGACGACGTTGACGACATCGGCTGGACCGTGTCGGTGGACTCCACCGTCTGCCGGGCTCACCAGCGTTCCGCCTGCGCCAGGAAAAAGGGGCTCCAGGCCGGGCCGAACCCGACGACGACGCGCTCGCACGCTCGCGCGGCGGCCTGAGCACTAAGGTCCATCTCCCCAGTGACGCCCGTGCACGGGCCCCTGACCCTCCGCGTCACCGCAGGCCAGGCGGGCGACGCCCCGGCCTTCGAGACCGTCATGGCCGCCATCCGCGTTCCGCGAAGCGGTCCCGGACGACCAAGGACCCGCCCAGATGCCGTCCTCGCGGACCGCGCGTACTCATCCCGCGCGATCCGAAGTCACCTCCGCCAACGCGGAATCCGCGCTGTCATCCCCCGGCCCTCGGACCAGATAAGCCACCGGCTGCGGCGAGGCAGTGCCGGAGGTCGACCGCCCGCCTTCGACGCCGAGGCAGACAAGCAGCGCAACGCGGTCGAACGCTGCATCAACCGGCTCAAGCAGTGGCGCGGCCTGGCCATGCGGACCGACAAGCCCGCCATCGCCTACCAGGCCGCGCTCCACCTCGCCGCGATCCTCATCTGGGCACGGCGATAGCCCGCTCAGCGATCGACCACCCAACGTGCGTCCGCAGGCCAAGAGCCCGTGCCAACAATGTGCTCCACGAGCCTGAATGCCTCCCGGATGGGGACGGTGTCCTCATCCGGATACTCGTCGCCCTGCCCGTTGGAGAGGATGAACCCGTCGCTCGACCCCGCAGTTCCGGGGTCCACAGCATGCTCGCCGGGATCACCCTCGCCTTCGAGCAGCACCAGCATCGCTCGCTCGGCATTCGTCACGAAGGCCAGAAACCGTCCAGACGAACTGGTCAGCCAGGTCTCAAGCTGCCCGCTGTCGATCCTCGTCCGAAGAGCCTCCACGACCCCCGCTGATGCCACAGGGACAGGGCTGTCGTCATTGATCACCCAAGACTCGATCACGAGCACGACGATCTCACGAACGGATCCAAGAGACAGGCCCCAGCCGGGTTCCTCGGCGCGGTCCCGGAGGCCTCGAGGCAGGAGCAGTCAGTGCCGGTCTCGATGCTCGTGCCGTTGCAGGTAAAGGCGGTCGACAAGGGCCGCACCAAGGGAGATCTGTGAAGGTCTTGGTCCACCGACGAGGGAGGGCACGGAAGGCGTTGCGCGAGCCCGGCACCACTTCAGGCCTGAACAGCGCCGTCCCCGGGACTCGGCGGCAGGCCCAGTCGGCTTCACAGACGCCGGTACGTACTGGAAGTCGTAGCCGCTGCGATTGCGTTCAGGCCACGCGGCGATCCGCCGCTCAGCGTCGCACCGCCATGTGTGTGGCGAGAGCCGGCGGTCTGAACAATCAGAGCACTGGCCGTTGTTGCGGCTCGGCTAGCGTGAGCCCATGGTCCATCTCAAGCAGCCGCAGTTGTCAGGGCTGGGGCGGAACCCGGCCGCCCCGACGAGCGTGCTGGTGCGTTTGGCCGCGCATGATGCGGGCCGGCACGGGCTGTTGATGCCGTAAGGGCCAACTATCTGAAGAACAGGTGAGCGCGCGATACGCCGCCGGCAGGGCCGTCCACCGCGTCGGCGACACTCACCTGGACCCCAGCGCGGTGGCAACCGAACGCGAACGCGTCATGTCGGCTGGATCTTGGTGACGACCTCATCAGAGCCTGGCGGGGCCGGCCACGCGGGCTCACGCGGATGGTCGCAGCCAGCGACGCGCCGCAGTCAGATGCACCTCGATCTCCTCGCTCCAGGAGCAGACCTCCAGCGAGGTCCGCGAGCCGGGGCGAGGGCGGCCACGACAAGTAGCCGCCTTGAACGAAGGCCAGGAGAGTAAGTGTCAATACCTGTGGATCGGGTCTGAAATCAGTGCTCGGCAGCGGCTTGCTCCAGCTGGGCGGTGATTCCCTGCCGGTCGATCTGGATCCAGTACTCGACGATCAGGCCGTCCTCAACGCGATAGACCGCACTGGTCGTCGCTGTGAGCTGCGCACCGGTCGGTGGGTAGTGGTCGACCGATCCGACATGCCGCCCGATTTGGGTCCAGCGGGCATAGACGCGATCGCCTTCGGCGATGAGCTCGTCCACGGTCAGCGTGAAGGCGCCGTATGCGTCGAGCATCTCCTGGACGTGCTCGGCGTACTGTTGCGGTGTTCGCTCCACGACCACCGGCGCCTCCGAGACGACCTGGTGGGCTCGTACCCGGCCGGCCATGAAGCGACTGGCTCGGTCAGGGTGCAGCCCTGATCGCACCTGCAGAAGAAACTCGCGGACTGTGTCCTTGGCGTTGATCATCGGCAAAGTCTGGCATTCCCTTCACGCCGCGTGATCCTCGGGGTGTTCGGCGAGGTGGCCGCGTTCGAAGCGGCGCCGGCGCGGGCCAGGGCGGCAAGGTGGGGTGCGTTCACGGCCCGCCACCGCTGCTGGGCGGACTCGACGATTTTGAAGACCATGGCGGTGGTGCGAAAGCGGTCTTGACGGCCCTTGGGGAACTTCGCGCTGTAGAGCTGGGCGAACGCGAACGTCTTGATCGCCGCCTCGGCGTGCTGCTTGTCCTCGGCGTTCCTTGGTGCGTCCGCCCGCACGCCCACGAGCACGAGCACGAGCACACGGGCTGTGGCCCCCTCCAGGCGGACGTTGAGGTGGATGCCGTCGGCCCACACGTACACGTAGTCGGCCTCTGACAGGTCGCGGTCCATGAAGGCGTCGTGGTCGGCCTGCCACTGCTGGAGCAGGCGCGTGACCGTGTCCACGGAGAGACCGGCCGCCGAGCCGAGGAACGGCTCCAGGGCGGGCACGAAGTCGCCGGACGACAGGCCGTGCAGGTACAGCAGCGGCGGCACCGCCTCGCCGATCTTCGGCGACTCGCGACACCACGGCGGCAGGATCGCCGAGGAGAACCGCCTGCGCTCGCCGGTCTCGGCGTCGACGCGGTTGTCGTTCACTCGCGGGGCCTATCGTGGGTGATGTTTGGTTGCCTCATCGATGTCTGCGATGCGAGCAATGGTCAAGACCTGCCCACAGAGGTTGCTCAGCTTCCAGCGGCCCTGAGACGGATGAGTCCTTCAACCGTCAAGAGCTCGTCACGGAGGGGCTCGGAGGCGGCCGGTGAGGTGACGAGCAGGAGTACCGGCACGTCGGGGTACTCGTCCTCATACAGATCGTCCTCCCCGTCGTCTCCGGGAATGGCGTTCGACTGGACCTGGAGATCCGTCGTGTCGGCGAGGGTGGCGACGAAGTAGACGCCGCGGTAGTCACTCTCGCGTTCCACGAAAGTCACGGCGAGTCGGTCGGCGAGCAGGCTGGACAACTCCTTGACGGTGTAGGAGTTC
This sequence comes from Streptomyces sp. NPDC002825, assembly GCF_040295385.1. Classification (NCBI taxonomy): domain Bacteria; kingdom Bacillati; phylum Actinomycetota; class Actinomycetes; order Kitasatosporales; family Streptomycetaceae; genus Streptomyces; species Streptomyces sp. NPDC002825. The sequence continues at coordinate 16,413 of NZ_JBEOVH010000011.1, read as the reverse complement.
GTGCCGTAGGTGTCGTAGAGGGTCATCAACGCATTCTCCTCAGGCCGCGCGGTTCTCGCCGCGTTCGGCGCGGCAGGCCGTAGTCACAGCGGCTGCGCCCGCACGGACGAGAGCGGGGCCACATGGTCACCGGAATCCACCGCACTCAGCACCGCGACGAGTAACTGCGTACCGGCAACATCGCCGCAGCCAACCGATCTCGGCTGTTCACCCAGCACTTCGACGCCACCGGGACCGATGACGTTCAGGGCGTCAGGAACGAGCGGCCCTCGCGTGGGGGCCACCAGGAGGTCATCGCCGGTCATATTGGTGCTGTCCTCGGAGCGGAGCCGGGCGATCCAGCGGCTTGCGAGCTCTTCGAGTTGGGCGGGACTCGCCTTGCCGAGCGCTTGGGTCAGCCGCTTCGGTAGAGCGAACACCTCAATGCCGTCATTCGAGGGTGCGGTGACTCACTCCGTCCATGGCCGCCACGCACAGAGCTGCTCAGGCCGCGGGGTCTCGGTCGAAGGCGCCTCGAAGTACATGTCCCACTCGGCGATGGCGGTGTCCGGATCAATAGAACGACAGGTCACAGACTCGCATTCCACACCTGGTCCGGACGCGGGCCGCACGGCCGTCAGGTCAGAGGCGTGCGATGCAGGTTGACGAGCAGGCGCCAGACCCGCTGGGCGATCTCGGCAGGGGTGGCCTCGATGAGGCCGTGCAGCCAGTCGGCGAGAACCCCGGCGAAGGTCGCCGCCACGGCCGAGGCAACCAGATCGGGCTCCGGCGCACCGGCCAGGGCACGTTCGGTACGGCTGCGAGCGCGCAGATCCTCGTGCAGTACTCGGCCGAGAGGGCCGCTGCCGCCCGGTCGCAGCAGCTCCCGGTAGAGGCCCGCATGGGGGGTGAGACTCTCGAAGAAGGCGGGCAGGGCCGGCGGCGGCGTCTTGGGATCGGGCACGCCGCGCCACGCGTGGAGGGCGTCCACGGCTTCGCGGACGATGTCGGCGCAGGCGTCGACGGCGAGCGCCTCCAGGTCGGCGTAGTGGAGGTAGAACGTCGCGCGGCCGACTCCCGCCCGGCGCACCAGCGCGGCAACGCTGATCTCCCCCAGGGGGCGCAGGGCGCACTCTTCCAGCAGCGCCTTGCGCAGCTTGGCCCGGGTCCGCGCCGTACGGGGATCGGCCTGCACGCTGGTCATCGGGCCAGCAGGACGGCGGCCAGCGCCAGCGCCCCGGGCAGCGCCTGGGCGATGAAGATGCGCCGATTGGCGGTGAATCCGCCGTACAGCCCGGCGATGAGCACGCAGGAGAGGAAGAACACCTGGACCCGGAACCCGGTCGGATCCTCTGCGATCAGGCCCCAGACCAGTCCGGCGGCCAGGAATCCGTTGTAGAGGCCCTGGTTCGCGGCGAGCCCGGCGGTGGCGCGGGCCATGTCCGCATCGAAGCCGGAGAGGCTGCGGCCCGGCTTCTTCTCCCAGAGGAACATCTCGAGAACCAGGATGTACGCGTGCAGCGCGGCTACGAGCGCGACCAGCACGTTCGCGATTGTCCCCATGAGTTTGTTCCTCACTTCTCAATAAGTTCCTGGACGAGTGTCCATAATACATGGACATCCGTCCAGGAGTGCTGCGAGGGAGGCTCCACGAGGGAACCCGTCGGCGGCAAGCTTGATCAAAAGCCGCGACGCATGCCGCAGACCAGGTCTGCGCAGCGCACGCACGCGAATCGGTCCTGCCCAGGGAGGGCGCGACGACTTCAAGATCACCAGTCAGCTGCCGATCACCGCGATCCGAGCGTCACTCATTTCGCACCGACCGTCACGAAGGGATGCCGCCCCCCCTCAACCGCGAGCCGTAGTTCGCCATGGCCCATGATCAGCAGGCTGGCGACTCCGGCCCCTACAACGCCGACCCGTCGGCCACGATCGACGCGACCTGCCGGAGCCTGGGCCTGTCCACGGACTTCGCCGCCCAGGCCCTGGGCGAGAGGTGTCCTACGCGGACTTCCTGGCCGAGCCCTGGTGGGCGACTTTGGCGCCGCAACAACCAACGGCTGATCGGGCTGGGAACCGCCATCGCAAGGCAGGCCCTCGCGTCCGCTGCACGACCGTGGCGAACCTGGTGAGCGCGCTGGCCAGGGCCGCCAGCGACAAGCAGTTGGGCCGCCCGATCAAGACGTACGGCCGAGTGGACCTGCTCCGCCTCGGCGAGCGCGGCTGCGTCATCCTGGATTGGCTCGGCGCAGAGACGCTCTTCCAGATCTTCACCGAACGCGAGGTACAGCACCTGGTCGCGAACTCATCGAACACGCCATTCGCCGAGTGGAATCAGACCTTCACCGACAAGCAGGTCTGCCGGGTCATCGTCGACCGGCTCATCTTCGAAGCCCGCATCATCGGGACCGGCCGAGGCCTTCCCGCCTCGCCGGCATCACCGCGCGACACAAGGCAGCAACCGCCCGAGAGTGCACCAGCCCGAGGGCAAGGACGCGTGGTCTTCCCCCTGGTGCATGCAAATCTGTCTGACCGGCCTCCAGCGGACTACGCTGACGTCATGTCACCGTCAGGCCGAACACGCCTCACCGAAGCACGGGAAGCCAAGCACCGACTGGCCGTCATTTGCCGTCACGTCATCAGGCGTCCTCTCCTGATCCTCGCCCTCGTAGGACTGGCCGTCCTCATCATCAGATTCAGCAAGGACTTCCCCGTGCTCTACGGCATCGGGCCGCTGGGAGCCGTTCTGATCACGGTGAGCATGAGCCGCTCCCACCCGACTGTCCAGCGCGGCGACGACCCTGCATCTCAGGACGTCGATACGGACTGACCGACAGCCGGTCCCCTCCGGCCAAGTGCCGCATCAGGCAACGTTGGCCGTGTGGTGTGGACGGCCTGTTGGTAGCTGTCATCGGTGCGTGGATACTTTCGCAGTGTTCTCAGACGCTGATGCCGCCGCCCTGTATGACCTGCTGAATCCGTGGGACCCTGAACGGTGGCCCAGTGACGGTTTCTATGAGGAGCTGGTGATGGCCGCAGGCGCAGTCCTGGACGTGGGCTGCGGAACCGGCTCCATGCTGCACCGTGCGCGCGAAGGCGGCCATGCCGGACGCCTCATCGGCCTCGACCCGGACTGTGCCGCACTTGCCCGCGCACGGCGACGTACCGACATCGAGTGGGTCGAGGGCCATGCGGCGGAGGCGAGGTGGACCGCTGAGTTCGACCTCGTGACGCTGGTCAGCCACGCGTTCCAATGCCTCGTCACCGATCACGAGTTGCGCGCCTCGCTCGCGGCGATCCATGCCGCGCTGCGCGAAGACGGCCACTTGGCCTTCGAGACCCGCCACCCGCAGATGCGGGCCTGGGAAAAGTGGAGTCCTTCGAACGCCTCTGACGTTATCGACGCGTCCGGCCGTGCCTTGCGCGTCTGGCACGAGATCGAGTCTGCCGTCGGCGACGTGGTCACCTTCACTACGACGACTGCCGGGCCCGACGGCGCCGTGCTCCGCGTCGACCGCACGAGTCTGCGCTTCCTTGGCGTTGCGGCTCTTGACGCGTTCCTCGCGGAGGCGGGCTTCGAGGTCGAGGCCCGCTATGGAGACTGGAATCGGGGGCCCGTCACCACTACGAGCGGCGAGATCATCACGATCGCCCGCCGGGCGTAGTCGGATCAGATCCGGCCTCGCCGTCGCGCCGTGCGGACTGGGTTCTGGCCAGAGCACCATGCTGCCTTGATGGCAGTACGAGTGCGGGTTCGGGAGCTCCATGACGACGAAGGGCGGCGTCTGCCGTGCATCATTCGCCGGGGCACGGGCTCGGTGGTGACGTCGCGGCGGGCTCGGATCGTGCTGTTGTCCACGCAAGAATTGGCTGTGTCGAAGATCGCCGAGGTGACGTTCACCAGCGACGACCGGATCCGCGATGTGATCCACAACTTCAATGCCGGCGACTTCGACTCCTTGCACCCGAGGTACAGGGGCGGCCGGCCCAAGCAATTCACCCTGCCGGAGCGCCGGGAGATCAAGGAGATCGCCAGATCGAGACCGGCTGGGCACGTCCTGCCGTTTTCGACCTGGAGCATGGCCCTGGCCGACTTCCTCATTGCCGAGGAGGTGGTCCACGACATCAGACACGAGGGCGTGCGCAATCTGCTCCGCCAGGAGGGTCTGAGAACGGTTCGCCGGGAAGCAGCGTTGTCAGTGGGTTCTGCCAGGGTGTGTTTCATGGATGAACTTGTGGAGCGTGTCGACCGTCAAGATCGTGTCCTGGGGGTGGTCAGCCGTCGACAGGCGGTCCGGGAGGGCTGGCTGCATCGAATCGCCTCGACGGTGTGTCGTGATGAGCGTGGCCGGTTCCTCGTCCACCGGCGGTCGGAGCAGCTGTCGCGCTTCCCTGGGCTCTATGAGGTCATGGTCGGTGGCGCCGTGGGTGTCAGTGAATCCTATGAGCAGGCTGCTGGGCGGGAGCTGGCCGAAGAGCTGGGCATTCGTGGCCTGCCGCGCTTGCTGTTCACGTTCATCAACCGCAGCGGCCTGAGCCCTCACTGGCTCGGCGTGCATGAAGCCGTGGTTCCGGACGCTGTGACCCGCGACCCCGACGAGGTCGCCTGGCATGGCTGGCTGACCGAGTCAGAGCTTCACTCGGCCCTGTTGGAGTGGCGCTTCACTCCCGACAGCCATGAGGCCTTCAACCGGTATCTCGCGTTCCGGACCGCGCAGTCCTGACCGTTCTCGCCTCTTCGATCGGTTCCCTCAGCCCAGGGACTGTTGTTCTGCGCGAGCGCGAGTGGTGGCGAGGCGGTAGGAGTCGGTGCGGCACAACCATGGTCCCGAAGCAAGCACCGAGGTGTTCCCGGAATTCGGGTTCTGGCTCAACTTCTATGGTCTGTGACTTTGAATAACCGATTAGATCTCGAACAGGGCTTCCTCTTGTGGCGGGATCGGAGGGTCAAGGAGGTCGCGGAGGCGGGTGATCTCCTGACGCCACTTCGACCAGTTCGCAGCTTCGGCCCACTGTTCGGCGAGTTCAGACCGGTCGGAGACCACTTGGTCCAGGGCGTCGACGGCGAGCATTCGAAGGTCTGCGGGCAACTCCGGCACCCGCTCTGATGGGCCATAGTTCAAACACGCCGGCTCGCCGTCAGGAAGTTGGGCGACGACCAGGGCCGCTGCGGCCACTGCCCGCTCGCCGTCGTAGATACCGAGGAAGTCCACGAGGCTGGCGGCGCGTACGAGCACGCCGCGGATCATGGGTTCGCGTTCTTCCCGCGCTGCCTCGTCCAGATCACCTCCGAAGTCGGCGGCAGTGTCGTTGTCGAAGGGGCCGGTATCCCAGGTGCCCATGTCTCTCCTTGCGTGGCCGTCTGGAGGATCGTCGCACTGGCCACCGACAACGTGGTCACGAGGCAAGCAGCACCCGCTTGCGCAGGAGTTTGAAGCCAGCGCGTCCGTACATCTGTCGCTTGATCATTTGGATGCGGTTGGCGTGGCCTTCCACAACGCCTGAGCTCCAGGGAAGGGTCAGGCCGGCTGTGACAGCAGCGCAGGGCCTCACGGCCGATCCGGACGGGCCGAGCGATGTTGCTTCGCGGGTGATCGGCGAGCTTGCGGTTCGACCAGCGGGTGAAGGGCTTGCCCAGTGAGGTGGGGCGGGTGGTGGCCGTCGCCACAACGAAGTCTTCGTCGTCACGGCTGAGCAGGCGGGGACGGCCTCCCGCCCAGCGAGGGTCCAGGCATGCGAGCCGAATCTCGTTGAACTTGTGGATCGCGTCGCGGACGGAGTCCTCGTCCGCTTGGACCAGCCGTGCGATGACCGGAACCGTGCTGCCGCCGGCCGAGGCCAGCAGCATCATCGCCCGACGGAACCGCACCGAGTTGGTACTGCCCCGCCGCACGATCTGCTGCAGCCTCTGCCCCTCCTGCTCAGACAGTCCACGAACCCTCACCGGTGCTGCCATCCCGCCTCCCCATGCCGGCCGAAGTCGTCACCAGCTCAACGGGCCACCCGGCAAAGGAACGCGGTCACAGAACTAGCGGAGCAGCCGCACACGGTGGAACCACGCCGTCGTGAGTGTGGCGGTAAGCAACTGAGGTTGAACTGGTGATGTCGGCGCCGAGTTGATCACGTCGGCGTGCTGGCCAGACCGCGTGACTCGCACCAGTCCTCGTAGTCGAAGGACTCAGGGGTACGACACAGGGCTCGAGTGCGTGCTGCCCAGGTGCTGACCCAGGCTTCTCCGGTCGACGTTGCCTCGTCGGTCAGCGCGCGCAGGCCTGCTTCAGGCATCGTCCGGAAGCGCGTGCGCACGGCGTCGCCAGCCAGGAGATACAGGCAACCGAGGAAGAACTGGCGGTGGGGGCACTGCCCGTCGGCGGCCAGGGTCACGAAGAGTGAGCCGAAGGCTGGGCGTGTTGCGAGGAGGTCCCAGTCCTGGGAGACCGGGGACTGCGCTCCGGGCGCGTAGGCCCAGGCGGTCATCTCCTCAGGCGTGGGATTGGCTACATCTTCGAAGGCGGGTTCTGGGCTCACGGCGCCTATACAAGCGCAGCAAACTGTTCGCTACCAGTGGCCCGCTCATCCGGGGGGGCGGCGGGGTGGGCGCTGACCGTGGTTCTCCGGGTCGTCCGTACCGAAGCCGAGGCCCGTGCCGGCGAAGCAGCCGTCGACCACGTGCGGCCGGTACTGGATCTGTTTGAGTCGGCGCTTCACGGCCCCGGTGATCTGGCCGAGGTCGGCCGCGGCGCGGTTTCCGATGTCGCGCTTGACCACCGACCAGACGCCCTCGGCCGGCTTGAGGTGGGGTGCGTAAGAGGCCATCTCAATTGGTCCGGCCGCGCTGAATGCGGGTGGCATTGAGGGATGGCACTGCCGCATGATCACGCCATGACGAGTCCTGCCGCCTTCCGGGACCAGACCAACTGGTCCGACGGCTACTACGAGCTGGCCATAGAAGTGGGATCGAGTGATGATTTCCAGGTTCAAGCCGTCCTGAGTGCTCTGTGGTCCGCCGCAGACGTTCACGGGTGCTTCGGGCGGAGAGACCGTGAACCTGAGGAGCAGGATCCCATGCCGTGCACCGTCGGATCACTGGCCGAGTTCGGACACCTGCACGGTCAGGTCCGCCTACCGACGGGCCAACTGGTCGTCTGCGGTTGTGTGGCGATCCGGGGCGGCGATGAAAGCAGCGACTGGCTGGACTTTTACGTCCCCGTCGGCGCGCTGGATCAGGCGGGCCTTGCCTACTGGGGCGGTCGGCCGTTCTTCAGGTCTGACGTGATGGACGAATGGCTGGCTGCCATCGGGGCCGAAACCTTCAAGAGCGCCTCCTTCAGCCTGGGGGTCATCGGTTTCGAGGTCTCCGGCTGCACTGACGTATCGACGCTGGCGGGAAGGCTGCCGCAGACGCGTGACATCGGATACCTGCTTCCACAAGGCGACGTCCTGCACTATGGCGCCGCGAACACCTGAGCCTTGCCGCCCCAGGTGGGCATGAGCCTGCGGTAGCAGATGAGAGTGCAGGCGATGCTGGTGAAGGCGAGGAAGTGGTCGGCCTTGCGCTCGTAGCGTCGGTGGAGGCGCCGGCAGCCGGCGAGCCAGGCCATGGTGCGTTCGATGGTCCAGCGATGACGGCACAGCCGCTGCGAGGACTCGACACCCTTGCGGGCGATGCGGTGCGAGATACCGCGCTTGCGCAACCATTGCCGCAGGTGAGAGTAGTCGTAGCCCTTGTCACCGTGGAGCTTGCCCGGCTTGCGCCGCCGGGGCCCGCGGCGGGACCGTATCGGCGGGATACCCTTCACCAGCGGGATCAGGGCCTGGCTGTCGTACAGGTTCACCGCCGAGATCCCGACAGAGATGGGCAGACCCGTCCGCTCAGTGATCAAGTCGATCTTCGAGCCGAACTTGCCCCGGTCCACAGGATTCGGACCCGTCAGGTCCCCCTTTTCAAGGCCCGCATGTTCACCGAGTCGATCGCGCAGCGGGACCAGTCCAGCTCGCCTCGGGAGCCGAGTTCGTCGAGGACCAGGCGGTAGAGCTTGGCCCATACCCTGGCCTTCGTCCACTCGGCGAAGCGCCGGTGGGCCGTCGCTCCTGATGGTCCGAACGATGCGGATGGCAGCTGCTGCCACGTGCAGCCCGACGTGGCCACGAACACGATCGCCGCCAGCACTTCCCGGTCACCGTGCCGACGCCGGCCACCACCCTGGGGCCGCGACGGTGCCTCCGGCACCACCCGCTGGAACAGCTCCCACAACTCGTCCGGCACCAGCCGTTCAACGATCCCGACCACGGCCCGCAGCCTACAGAGTCGGCCAAATGAGATGACCTCTAAGTGGGCAGCTGGAACACAGTGAGCCACTCGGCGTTTGCGTCGATGAACTCCCGCATGCCGACAGTGAGGTGCAGGCGGACGTTGTCCCGGACAAGCACGATCGGGCCGCCGTGCTGGATGCGTGCGCCGGCGATCAGGTCGCGGAAGTCGCGCCGGCCGAAGCCCTTCGGTTCGTCCTCGCGGCCCCGGTACTCGCGGATCGTGTAGATCAGCCGGGACCTCTCGCCGTGCTTGTAGCAGGCCATGCCCGCCATCGACACCCGCCCAGAGCCCCGACCTCTCACCTTCACGACCGGGGTCCGGCCTATCCGGCCCCAGGTCCTGGCGCGCGGCGGAATCATCGACTGCCCGCCTTCGTCCTCGAAGACGATCCAGGCCCCGCGCTCCGCCGCGGTTGGTCTCACCCGCTGCCAGGTCTCCTTCTTCCAGACCTCGATGGCGTCGTCATCGCGCTCGATCGCCCGGCGACACGGCTGCTGCCAGCTCCAGCCGTGTCGCTTCACCAGTCGTCAGGTGCTTTCGACCGTGTAGGAGGTATGGAACAGCCGACCGATCAGAGTCTTGATTCGTGCCAGCGTCCACCTCTGGTCCGCCCAGCCGTGCGCCAGTGGTCCGCGCTCCAACTCGCGCTCCAGCCTGGTGATCTGGGCTTCGCTGAGCCGTGGTCTCCGCGGAGATCCCTGCGACAACCCCAGCCTCGCCGTTCTCGCGCCGGGCTAGGCGCCACCGCTCGACGGACCGCACACTGATTCGCAGGGCAGCGGCAATCTCAGCATTCTTCTGCCCGCCCTCGAAACGCTCCACGGCCCGGAGCCGTAACCGCTCGCGTGTGGCTCTCTCGGCATCGGTCAGCCCACCGCCCTGCGCGTCCTCACGCCCCAGAGCTCTACCGGCACGGACATCCAGCCGTCAGGCGAACGGCACCGACTTCACTCAGTCAAGGTTCAGAAGCCTGGCTTTTTTCACGACATGTTCTGGCACGACTTCCGAGCGTCGGACGCGGTGAGTGACAGATATGCACGTCCACATCCGAGTCGGTCGCCGCGTCGTCCGGCCCGCCCCTCGGCGCACTTGGGCTGTGGCTGAAACGCGATCACTCGTCCGCAGGACTTCGGCATACATGGTCGGTCACCGGACAAGCCTTGTGTCGGCCGACGACGTCGGCCGAGCAACCCCCTAGATCAGGAAGTCAGTGATGAGCTTCATCCAGACCGGCAAGATCGACCTGAAGTCCGACAACGCGATCGAGACGGCCGGCGGCAACACGTCGACCTTCACCCGCGTCACGTTCCCGACCCCGTTCCCGCCTGGCTCCAGCGTCGTCGTTCTGCCGCTGACCCAAACCTTCAACGGTCCTGAAACGCCTGGTATCCGCATCCACGACGTCACAACGACCGGCTTCCTCATCCGCCTGAACGAGGTGTACGCCGGTGCCACCAAGAGCGACGGGAAGCACACCACCGAGACCATCGGTTGGCTCGCCGCAACCGTCTGACCCGCTCTGGCCCGGCCGGATCGCGTACCCCCGGCCGGGGGCAGTCGTCCAAGAACCGCACCGATGACGAGCACCCGCATACCTGAACGGCTGTAAGAACCGGCTGTCGCGGGTGAGGGGCGCTGCCGGTACGACGCACCACACGGACACTCGGTTTCACCCGTGACCGTTCCCATGCGACGGCCCGGCAGCGCAGCCCCCGTCCATTCCTCTACAGCGTCCCGCCCCCAGCACCGACGCCGGGCTGCACTCATTGAGTGGCGTGCTTCGCCCCATGGTCTATCCCGCCGGGAGGTGCCGTGAGCGGCGTGGTGATGATCTTGAGGCAGAACTGGGCGGACTGGGCCGTCAGCGCCTACATGGCCGCGACCGCGGCCATGTGCAGGAGCCCCATCTCGGCTGGCCTCTTCTCGGTGTTCGCCGCCACAGTGGCAATCGTCGCTGCTCGCGAGAGCTGGAAACTGGTGCAGCCGACCGAAATCGAGCCCACACATCGCGAGCCTTCCGGATCTGCAGCGCGTTGATGTCGACGCCCACCACCGATGCCGATGCCAGTCCGGATCACGGGAAGCATGACGGACTGCGTGCCCGTACAGCCGGGTCACAGACGTCGATCCACCGGTACTGGATGAGGGCGTGGCACAGGGCCGGGTGGCCTGAGGTGCGCGTTCCTTTTTTCGTGCGTCTCCACGCAGTCGAGGCGATGCTCTCCTCAACGAAAGCACTGCTCCATCGCCCGCGCTTATCATCCGTCTGCAGCCCTCGAAACAAGCCGCGAGCCGCTCAGCGACCAGTCGGCAGGGCGCCGGACCGAGCTCTCACTCGCACTCCCCTGAGTGACTGAGCGTACGGGGCTGCCGCTGAGCGAGGTCAGCTCAGTACTCCCCCACCCGCGCATGGCGCACCCCGGTCGCCGCCCGAATGCCCTCATTGTTTCGTAGGGAAGGGCGCACGACGCCGGCAGGAGTACGCACGTGAGCGACGTCGCCGCACAGCAGTGGCTTACGCAGGCGTTCGCCGAGCGGCCGAGCAAGGCAAGCCGCACGGCGCCGTCCATACGAAGTTCTGCGCGTCCTCGCCCCCACCCCGAGGACGGTGTGCAAGCCGGATTCACCGGCATCACGACCCTCAGCAACGGCGAGGACGGACACCACGCCGGCCTCGTCTACGACGTGAGCACCACCTCCGCACCGACACCGCGGAGCAGCCGGTCGGCACGTTCGGCCGGGACCTGAAGCGGTCCGTCGTGACCGCGACCTGGCAGCTCGAGCAGCCCGGACTCGGCCGCTTCCAGGGACGCGAGGACAACCCCGCGATGGGCTCCGTCCGCCGCATCTGGTCCCTGTTCTCGAACTCCAGCTGGGTCGGCGGCAGCGACCTCCCTTACGTCTTCGTCTTCACCGGCAAGCTGGGCGCAGGATTCACGGTCACAGGAAATGGGCGATCCTCGAAGGACGCTGCATCGTGGACATCGACGAGCCCGTACTCGACCGCCGCCTCATCATCGCCCAGACCGTCGTCCTCGCCGGCCTGCAACTCAGCAGCACCCGCAAATAGGCCCCATCGCTCGCATGCGCCGGGGGCGACCTCTTGCCTGGCATATCGAGCGTGACCAGCAGCTCCGAGGCCGGGGAGTCCTCGGCGGCGACGGTGCGGTCGGGCAGGAGGTCCGCGACGGCTGTGCGGATGGCCCCGCGGCTGACGTCGTGGTCGCGGGCGAGGGCTGCGGTGGAGCGGCGCTCCAGATAGGCGGTGCGCACGGCGTCGGTCTTTGGATCGGCGCCGCCGTCGGGCCCGGTAAGTGCGGGTTCATTGGACGCCAGGCGCGCCTGTCGGCATTCGTTCGTTTGACGACACCGGCCTTCTGGGGGAAGGAACACGCGTCAGGGTCACGTCGCAATCCAGGCACGCGATCTTGGTACAACGGCGGCGGGTTGTGCGACCGCTGCTAGCGTGCGTCCATGATCAAGGGCAGTCTGGCAGGCCGAATAGGCCGCATGGCGGGGGACAGCAGGCCGGAGCGCGTGCTGATCGCCGCCACTTTCGTCAACCGGGTCGGCAACGGTCTGTTCAATGCGGCGTCGGCACTCTATTTCACCTCGGTCGTGGGCCTGCCCGCGGTGCAGGTCGGCGCCGCGCTCACCATCGCCGGAGTGATCGGCCTCTGCGCGGGGATACCCGGAGGGCAGCTCGCCGATCGACGCGGGGCGCGCACGATCATGATGCTGGCCCTCGTCGTTCAGGCGATCTCGATGGCGGCCCTCGTCCTCGTCGAGAGCTGGACCGCGCTCACGATCATCGCGACGGTCGACCAGATCGCCGCGGCGGCCGGCGGGGCGGCGGCGGGCGCCCTGGTGGCCCGGGTCGGGGGTGAGCGCCCGGCCATGTTCCGGGCGAAGCTGCGCACGTTCGTCAACCTGGGCGTCATTCTCGGAACGGTGGGTGCAGGGCTGGCCCTGGCCGTGGACACCCGCGGCGCCTATGTCACGCTCATCCTCGGCAACGCGGCGAGCTTCGCCCTGTGCGCGGTGCTGTTGCTCCTGCTCCCCCGCTACCCGGTGCTGGCCGCACCGTCGCAGCAGCGTCGCTGGGTCGCTCTCACGGACCGCCCGTTCCTGACGTTCACCGCCCTCTACGGGGCCATGGGACTGCAATACCCGGTGGTCTCCCTGCTCCTGCCGATCTGGATCTCCGAACACACGCAAGCGCCGCGCTGGACGGTGGCCGCGCTGTTCGGCGTCAATTCCGCCTTCTGCGTGCTGATGCAGACCAGGATCGGGTCCCGTATCGAAACCCCGCACGACGGCGGCAGGGCGTTCCGCACCGCGGGACTGCTCTTCCTCGTTAGCTGCCCGATGATGGCGCTGGCGGCGTACACCCCTGTCTGGGCGGCAGCAGGGCTGATCCTGGCCGCGATCTTCGTCCATAGCCTGGCAGAGGTCTGGGAGTCCTCGGCGGGCTTCGCTCTCGGCTTCGGTCTTGCCCCCGAACATGCCCAGGGCCAGTACCAAGGTGTCCTCGGCCTCGGCTTCAACGCGGGCCAGGCTCTTGCCCCCGCGATCCTCACCACGGTGGTACTCGGCCTCGGCACGGCGGGGTGGCTTCTGCTGGCGCTGTTCTTCGCTGCGCTGGGCGCTGCCGGCCCGTCTCTCGCCCGCTGGGGTATGCGGACCCGGCCGCAGGCGAGCGCTGCCGCGGAAGTGACGAGATGACCCGAACGGCACTCTCGGAGTATCCGCGATGCCGCACGTGGGTGGGGTGCCTCAGACTTGCTCCTCCCCGAAGCGGGACAGAGGATCCCCACTGGCACGCAGTCGCGACAGCCCCCTTCGTTCTCTGCAAGATCCTCCCTGACCGCCGCCTCAACTCGAAGACGCTCACCGCAACGTGCTCGGCATGCGGGAGGAGACTGTCAGCGCGCGCGACGCTGACCAGTCCTGACACCGGCATGTCTGCCCGGGTCATGCCCCTCGTCCACCGTCACGACAGGCATTCGGCGAGCAGATCGACGACGTCGCGCCAGGCTCGCTGCGCGTGCTGTGGGTGGTAGCCGACACCGGGGACCGTCGGGTGGTCGACCGGCGGGTGGTGGAAGGCGTGCAAGGCGCCGCCGTAGACCGAGAGGCGCCAGTCGACGCCCGCGGTCTGCATCTCGGCGGTGAACGCGTTTCGTTGCGCGGGCGGCATGATCGGGTCTTCCGACCCGACCCCGGCCCACACCGGGCAGCGGATGCGCGCTGCCTCGCCCGGTCGGCCGGTGGTAGTTGCGTTGACGGTCCCGATCGCACGCAGGTTGACGCCGTCGCGGCCGAGTTCCAGCGCGATGGCACCCCCGGTGCCGTAGCCGATGGCGGCGATCCGGTCGGGGTCGGTCCGCGGTTCGGTGCGCAACTCGTCGAGTGCCGCGTGGCCGATACGCCGCATCCGGTCGGGATCAGCGAGCAGCGGCATGCAACGGGCCAGCATCTCCTCGGGGTCGCCCAAATAGCGCCCGCCGTGAAGGTCGAAGGCCAGCGCTACGTATCCGAGCTCGGCAAGGGCATCGGCGCGGCGGCGCTCGACGTCGCTGAGCCCCATGCCCTCTGGTCCGAGCAGCACTGCGGGCCGGCGGTCGACACCGGCCGGGAGCGCGAGGTACCCGATCATCGTCAAACCGTCGGCCGGGTACTCGACCGTACGCGTCGTAATCGTCGTCGCCATGAGACTGGACTGTAGTGATCGTCGAGCCTGGACCGGCCGGTGTTCTGCCGCTGGCAGAACGGCGCAGGTGTCCCACTGACATACGGGGCGGGACCGACGCTCAGGGAGCTGAGATCGTCCCGTTGCCCCCTTGGCGCGTATCTCGGTCGCGCCCCGCCCCCGCCGGATGAGGCGCAGCGTCGCTGGTCGAACTGCATGTCGTGGATCATTTCCGGGATGGCCCCTCGGTGATCGATTCCAAGGGGTGCCTGCGGTGCGTGCGGGGTGGGCGGTCAGGCGTCGGGGTCGACTTCGGGGTGCGTGAACCGCACGGGCTTGCCCAGCGACCGGGCGTAGGCGATTTCGGCTCGGGTGCTGTCTCCGATGTAGTCGCCGACCACGAGCACCTCATCAGCGAGCCGGATCTTCGCTCGGTGCAGATCGTCGAGTCGAACCTTCAGCGCCTCGGCCTCGACAGGATCGGACCAAAGTGCGTGCGGCGACTTCATGTCGCAACCCGGCTTGACAACGATCTTTCCGGCTGTGGTCTCCCGCAGATCAGCCTCAGTCATCTCGGTCATGAAACGGGTGGAGCCGCAGATCACGACGATACGCGGGAGGCCCAGCTGCTCCTTCGCGTCGGCGAGCTTTTCCTCGGGGGTGAGCGGTTGCGGGTGTGACGACACTGGTTCCTCCTGGTGGTGTGATCCAAGGGGTGCCTGCGGAGACGAGAACGAGTGCGTCCAATTTTCGTCCTATAACGAACGACGTGGACACCCTCGCAACAGCACTCCACGCGACTTCCAACGACATGCAGCATCCCGACCCGACCCCGTGGCACAACCTCCCAGGCCAAATGGCTCCCCACCATGAGCAATCGTCAATACCTGTGGAGGGTGGGTTCTCAGTCGCGACAGAGCGCCTTTTCCAACCTCAGGTCGGTGAAGGACGAGAGTGGTCTTCACGAGGCCGTTCCCGGTGGTACGTACCAGGGGTGGGCCCATCGTCCGTTCGTTCAGGAAGCCCGGATTGCCCAATCGATCTCCGCGCCGGTGAGGGCCACGACGACGGGCTACTCGTCCCTGAGAGCGGCAGTCAGCAGGTCGCGGTCCTCGTCTCGCTGAATCATGGTTGGTCCGCCCGGGACGACGAGCACGGCGTCCAGTCGGCGCAGCAGGACGGCTATAAGGTCCGTGATTCCGTCGCCTCCGAAGTGGTTGAAGGTGATGTTGTCCGGGCTGGAGAAGAACACATCCGCCTCCTCCCTTTCCGCCGTACGGATCTGCAGGAAGTTCGTCCGGGGATCCCGTGCCACCCCATAGGGGTCGAGGACCTCGTGCGCAGCACTCATGTCCAACGGTGCCGGCTCACCGTTCTCGAACCGGCGCACGAAGATGTCGAAACTCATGGAGTCTTTTCTATCCTCAGGTCGAGGCGTGGTGAAGGACGACGGCCTACCTCAGTTGGTGCAGTTCAGGTGCACGGTGAGGATGGCCCGGACGAGCCTGGTGGTGCGATTGGTGCTGCAGCGGAGTTTGCGTAGCAGGCGCCAGGTCTTGAGGGTGGCCATGGCGTGCTCGCCCAGGGCCCGGATGCGCGCGTGGGCAATGTTGACGGCTTGCTGTCCTGCGGATAGTCGCTCCCACCCGCCGCGGAAGGCACCCGGACGGTGCCGCCGGCGCCTTGGTAGGCCTTGTCGGCCCAGCAGGCCAGGCCGGCGTCGGTAAGGGCATCGATGATGCCGTGGCTGCGGGCCGCTTTGATGTCGTGGACGGCGCCGGGCAGAGCGGGCGAGGCCCATAGCAGGCGGCCGAACGGATCGGCGAGGACCTGCACGTTCATGCCGTGCTTCGTGTGCTTCCCGGAGTAGAACGGGCGGTCGGCGACGATCCGGTCGATCGCCAGCAGTGTCCCGTCGAGGATCACGAACGCCTTGCGGGATGCGGCCTTGACCGCACTCGCCAGATCGGGGGCGAGCGCGGCCAGGACCTCGACGGCCTCGGCGATGTACCGGTAGGCGGTGGTAATGCCTACGCCGAAGCCGGCCGCAAGTTGGGCATAGGTGTGACCGCACCGCAGGTGGGCCAGGGCCAACAGGGCCTGGCGGCCTGTGGTCAGCCGTCGCCAGCGGGTGCCGCGCTGGCGACGGTGGGCACGCAGCTGTGCGGACAGCAAGCGCAGAGCGGAGCTCGACACGTCGATCCCCGACGGGTAGACAAGCATGTGAAGCCTCTGGTGGAGATGGTTCTCTTGGTCGAAAACCCATCTACCAGGGGCTTCACCGCGCTGTCGGCCCAACTGACCTTCACAGAAACAAGGTTGGAAGACATTCAGTGAGCCTTTTCCATCCTTACCCTGAGCTGGTCAGATGAAGGGTCAGGACAGCCTGGACGAGTTTGGTGATCCGGGTGGTTGAGCACCGTAGTTT